>JAFNUD010000125.1 GCA_017384225.1 Paludibacteraceae bacterium | reverse complement strand
TTATACGCATGAAGAAATAGTAGAAGATGAGAACTACATTTACCATTATATATTTACTTTAGAATTGACGGTTATACCATTTTCATCCGATACAATAGTGGTGGAAGCATACGATTCATACGAGTGGCATGGCAAGGTTTACACCGAAAGTGGCACATACATATATGAAAACTTCTGCAGTATAGAAGTATTAGAATTGACCATTATTGATACTCCTACTCCTCCCGAACCTCCTGTTGAGCCAGAAGGTCCATGTTCAAATATACAAGAGTTGGACAGGAAGAACGGTTTGAGATTATCCGACTTCTCAGCTAAGACTTGGTACAAGATGAATGTAGGCGATGTTAAGGGTAGCAACTTTGAAGTTAGATGGATTAACGACGAGCCTTGCGTCGCAACCTGGACCACAGCTTACTTGTCAGAGTGCTTGAATACTACCGACTGGTCAGAGATCGAGTGGGAGTCACTCGTAACTCGCACCGATACATGTGCATTGGGTCTTGAAACTACTTGTACAGTAAGCAGCTCATTCTTCGATAAGTACTCACAAATCGGTGATTATATATATGTATATGTAGGGAGTAAGGTTTTAGACTGTGATTCCGAGCCACAAGACACTATTATCTATCACCCAACTGAATATGGAGCTATCTGTGAAGGGGGTGAGTATTATTGGAGAAGAATGATGATTACAGAAACTGGTTCTTATACATATGAAGAAATAGTAGAAGATGAGAACTACACTTATCATCATATCTACACATTAGAATTGTCGCTTCTTCTTTCAGGCGAAATAATAGCATTTCCCACCACAGAGGTAACAATTTGTGAGAATGAATTGCCATATGTTTGGAATATCAATTGGCATAAAAGGGAAGTTGTAGGAGCAGGTACTTATACACATGAAGAAATTTTGGACTGTGGTGGGGCTATCTACACCTTAGAATTGACGGTTATACCTTCAGAGAAAGTTGTATTAGTTGAAGAAGCATATGATTCCTATGAGTGGCATGGCAAGGTTTATACCGAAAGTGGCGTTTATACATATCGTGATCCGTATAACCCATGTGTTATAGAAGAACTCCACTTGACCATTATTGATACTCCTACTCCTTCCGAGCCACAAGACACTATTTTCTATACCTATAGTGAATATGCAACTATTTGCGAAGGAGAAACATACATATGGAGGATGGGAATGGAGTTTACAGAAGCGGGTACTTATAGACGTGATGAAATAGTAGAAGATGAGAACTACACTTATCATCATATCTACATCTTAGAATTGACGGTTATACCTTCAGAGAAAGTTGTATTAGTTGAAGAAGCATACGATTCATACGAGTGGCATGGCAGGGTTTACACTGAAAGTGGCGTTTATACATATGAAGAATGGTGCTACCAAGAAATACTCCATTTGACTATTATTGACACACCTACGAAACCCGAAGGTGATAACTGCGAGAACGCGATACAGGTCAATTGGAACGATGAGATAACTATCTGCGGTAGCACCGACACATGGTATGCTATAGATATTTCGGGGATTTGGGAAAGAGGTGAAGATATTACTACAACCTTTCGTAACAATTCTGCAGAAACTGCTACAATCACCAACGCGTCTTATGAGGGTTGTGGTGAAGGATGGCATGGTGAGTTGCCTTTAATCGAAGTTGATAAGAGAGAGGTGAAATCAGGCGAAGAGCGCACAATTGTATATGATTTCGACCAGCTCCTTGATTTCTTTGTGTATTTTCCAGATGATGTAATCTATCTTCACATAAAGAACGACGGTGGTTGCGTGACCGCTCCAGCACTATGGTTCTGGTTGCCCGTAACAGAGGATGTTGTTGAATAATCCCATGCCAACCTCACCCTGCAAGTCAATTGATTTGTAGGGTGATTTTTTTTGTGATAAAATGTAGAACAACATCAGATCAAGAACATATATAAATACATTGTGTGGCTTGTTTTTTGTCAATATATTTGGTCATATCAAAAAAATGTAGTACCTTTGTCTGCCATTTTGGCAGATTGACTAAAAATAACTATGGAACAACAAGAACTACAAGCCATAAAACAGCGATTCAGTATCATTGGTAATAGTCCACTGATAAATCGCGATATTGAGGTAGCAGTGCAAGTGGCGCGCACCGATTTGAGTGTGCTCATTACTGGCGAAAGCGGTGTAGGAAAAGAACACTTCCCACAAATCATTCACCACTATTCTACCCGCAAACATGGTCCATACTTCGCAGTGAACTGCGGTGCTATACCAGAAGGAACCATTGACAGCGAGCTCTTTGGACATGAGAAAGGTGCCTTTACGGATGCCAAAGCCGAACGCAAAGGTTACTTTGAAATAGCCAACGGAGGCACACTTTTCTTGGATGAAGTGGGCGAACTCCCATTGCAAACACAAGTGCGACTACTGCGCGTATTGGAAACAGGCGAGTTTATTCGTATGGGTGCCAGTCAAGTGCAGAAAACCAATGTGCGCGTGGTAGCAGCTACCAACTTGGATATGAAGCGCGCAATTTCTGAAGGTCGTTTCCGCGAGGATTTATACTATCGACTCAATACTGTAGAAATCAAAGTGCCTGCCCTACGCGAGCGCAAGGGGGATATACCACTATTGTTCCGAAAGTTCGTTGTTGATTTCAGCGAACGCTACCGCATGCCTGCTATTCGATTAACAGAAGAAGCTACTGAATTGCTCAAAAACTACTATTGGAATGGTAATGTACGCCAACTCAAAAATGTGGCAGAGCAGATTAGTATCATTGAGAACACACGCGAGATCACTGCTGATACATTGCGCAAGTACCTACCTGCAAACGAAATGCACAGCGGATTAGCACTCTTGGGGGCGAATACGCAAAACACCCGCGATACTTTCATGAACGAACGCGAATTACTCTACAAAGTGTTGTTTGACATGAAACGCGACATGACCGAAATGCGTCAGCAACTCAACGGACTACTCGCTACAACGACTGCGCCTGCTCACCGAAATACCGAGATGGTTGTCAGCAAACACACCGCTTATGAGCCCGTGGAGGAAGTGGAAGATACAATTGCTCATACGCCAACGCCTGTTCGAGCTGAGGTGGTAGAGGAAGCGGTAGTAGCAGATGAAACAGCATTGACTACAATGGAAGAAATCGAACGCGAGAGTATTCGTCGAGCGTTAGAGCGCAACAATGGTAGTCGCAAAATGGCTGCCAACGAATTGCATATTTCTGAACGCACCCTCTATCGCAAAATCAAAGAGTACCAACTCTAAACAATACTACACAACGCTCACTATGATACAACAACGCTACATCCTATTTCTTCTCTCACTATTCCTACTGAATAGTTGCTCTATCTCGTATAAGTTCAACGGAGCGAGTATTGATTACTCCAAAGTAAAGACTATTTCTGTAGCTGACTTTACAAACAATGCAGCATTGGTATATGCTCCTTTGGCTATTAATCTTACAGATGGCATCAAGGACCTTTACCAACGTCAAACGCGCCTTGAGCAAGTAAGACGCGGAGGCAACCTTGAACTCGAAGGAGAAATTACAGGCTATAATCTCACCCCAATGGCAGTATCTGCGGATAGTTATGCTGCTGAAACCAAACTGACGATCACTGTCAAAGTGCGTTTTACCAATAATGTTGCACCAGAAGAGAGCTTCGAAAAAACTTACACGGCATACCAAACTTTTGACGCATCACAACTGCTCACCGATGTACAAGATGAACTTTGCAATACTATGATTACCGAAATAGCAGACCAAATATACAACGATACGGTAGCAAAATGGTAAAAAATTTGGTAGTATCAAAAAAAAGTTGTACCTTTGCACCTCGATATCCGTTTTCCGATATCCCATAACCGACAAAATAAACTTTTTAAACAATAATATTATGTACATTTTATTAACTATTTTGATTGTAATTGCAGCTGTATTGCTTGTCCTTTTGGTATTGGTTCAAAACAGCAAAGGCGGTGGTTTGGCTGCAGGTTTCTCAAGCGGTAACCAAGTTATGGGTGCTCCTAAGACTGCTGATTTCTTGGAGAAGGCTAGCTGGACTTTGGCTGGTGTAATCATCGCATTGAGCATTATTGCTGTAGGCTTCAATAAAAGTGGTTCTACAGTTGTAGAGCAAGGTAGTGCTATCACCGAGCAAGTGCAAGAGGCTTACGAGGCTGAGCAAGCAGCACAAGCTGTACCAGAATTTGAAGGTACAGAAGAGGTAGCCGAGTAATCTACTGAATACATCCTAATAAAAAACCGTCTAACAATTGTTAGACGGTTTTTTTATGTATTATATCTTCAAATTTACTCCTGCAAAGTAGGTGCGTGGCGCAGCAGGTCCGTAAATATAACCTGCATCGCGGTCCATACCTTTGTCGATATCTTTCTGGAAATGGTCGAGTACGTTCTTTACACCCGCATTAATCTCTAATGTATAGTGCTTATACAATGGAATATCATAGCATAACTTAAAGTCCCACTCAAAGAACGTAGGTGTCACGACCTCCTCGTCCTCTGGCACATAGCCCGCAAAGTGTTGCACCAACATGCTGCCCGTGACCTTACCATTGGTCAGAATATGGAAGTTCTTTACAGGCTCGATATTCAGGAGGAAATATCCATAATGCTCAGGTGTGCGGAACATGCGACGTTGTGGCGCGATATTTGGGTTCTCGCTCCATTGCAATGGTTCGATATATCTACTATGGTTATAAGTGTAACCCGCTTGGAAGGTTAGCAGATGTCCATAACCTACCTTGGCTTCGATATTCATACCCGCTACACGTGCACCACTGGCATTGGTGCGGGTAAGCAGTAGGTTGCCCTGTGCATCGTGTCCGTTCTCCACCAATGTGAAAACATCGTTGAGTTGGGTGAAGAATCCCTCGAGTGTGAGGTTCATATCCCACTTACCCGCACGTGCGTACATATCTATACTTCCGCTGACAGAGTGGCTATACTCGGGACGCAAGTTCTCATCCAACGAGATGAGTGATACCTCGCCACCTACCGCACCTACGTGCAAGTCCTCTTCATAGATCTGCGGAGCACGATAACCGCTGGCATAACTCATGCGCAGAATGAGGTCGGCTATTGTTGATGGGCTATTGGCAATGGGCGAATAGCGGACATTGGCGCGAGGAGAGAAGACTGGTTTCTCTAATAGCGAGTGTTGCTCCAAACGACCACCTACTAAGACGGACAAGTATTTGTTCTTCCACTCGTTTTGCACATATCCACCGCCGAGATGCACACGTTGCAGCGTGTTGCGGTCATAGCCAAGAATCTGGTCACGCAGTTGGTTATAGGAATACTCTGCCCCTGCGCTCAGGTCGGCATTCATCCATCCGCAAGGGTAGGAGAAACGGTATTGGGCGCCTGTGACGGAGACAATATCGGTGGATTTGCCATAGGCATTGGGGTTGTAGTTGGTGCCGAAATAACTATTGCGACCGATATGCTGAAAACTAGTGTATGCGCTCACAAAATGCTTATTGTCGGCGCTGTACATATCCCATTTCATCGTAGCAGCATCGATATTGTGGCGCAGTTGTTCGCAGAGTGGCGACTCGTGCGGTTGCAGGCTATCAATACCATATCCGCCACGACGGTACTCGGTGGTATGGTGATACTCGGCAGTGAGCTTGGAGTAGTCGGATGTCTTGAAGAACGAACGGAAACCTACGGTAGTACTATTGAGCAGCGGAATATCGGAATAACCATCGCTGTCGCGGTCGTAGTGCTCACGGTTGCGTTGTACGCCGAAAATAAAGATACCTGCTTTCTGATTCTCCGACACTACGCTGGCGTTGAGTGCGGTATTAATGTCGTATGCACCCGTCTCGGTGAAAGAAGATGAGTTGCTCACATTGAAGAAATTGCGTGCAGGCTCTTTGGTGATGATATTCACCACACCTGCGATAGCGTTGGCACCATAGAGGGCGCTACCGCCACCACGGATGACTTCAATTCGGTCCACCATACCCGCTGGCAGCTGCTCCAATCCATAGACCGAAGCTAAAGAAGAGAAGATTGGACGCGAGTCCATAAGAATCTGAGTGTATTGTCCTTCGAGTCCGTTGATGCGGATCTGCGGTACACCGCAGTTAGAGCAGGTCTCCTCTACGCGCAGACCCGTTTGGAAATTAAGCACATCCGCCATCGAATTGGAGGTAGTGGACTCAATGATAAGCGGAGAGATGACATTCACGATTGTTGCTACCTCTTTTTGCTTGGTAGCGTATTTGTTGGCAGTAACGACCACATTGTCAATAAGGAAAGAGGCCTCTTCAATGGCTATATTCATCTCCACGAGGGTGTCGCGGTGTAGAGTAATACTCTTCTCTACGCTCTCGTAACCAATCATCGAGAATACCAACGTGAGCTGACCTTCAGGTAGGTTCTTCAAATAGAAGTGACCCGACTCGTCAGTCAAACAGCCCAAAGAAGTGCCTTTGACTTGTACATTAACAAAAGGAAGATGCTCTTGCGTGTGAGCATCTAATACGTGTCCTGCAATATGGGC
Organism: Paludibacteraceae bacterium; assembly: GCA_017384225.1. Classification (GTDB taxonomy): domain Bacteria; phylum Bacteroidota; class Bacteroidia; order Bacteroidales; family Paludibacteraceae; genus Colicola. Next base: position 1,385 of record JAFNUD010000125.1, on the reverse strand, counting down.
GTCAGATTTCTTTTCGTGGTGGTGATGATGGTGATGATCTTGCGCTAAAATAGGCATATTGCTTACCAAGAGGCAAGCAAGGATAGAAAAGAAAATGAGTGTTTTTTTGTTCATATATTATTATATTTTGTAGTTTCGAAAGCGGGTGCAAAGGTACTGCTTTTTGTCCATATGGGCAATCCCTAAAAATGGCGAAAAAGAAAATGGTGTGCCATTACTGACACACCATTTTTAGGTAAAACCTACCCCCAATCCTAAAAAGAAGGGAGGGGAATAGGTATTAGCAAAAATCACTTAATCACTTGACCGAGTACATTTAACATTACGCCATCGCGGATAATGCAAACTTGACCATTGTAAATGAGTTTGGTTGTTTGCTTATTGATAACAACATTCTCATTATCGGTAGTTGGACCATCTATAGGGCAATCAACTACAGTATAAGTAGCTTTGCCAGCGCCAGCTATAATTTCAATACATGTACTCTCAGTGAAAGTCATGTCAACCGTTTGGTTAGCATCGCCATTCCAACCTTCACCATTCTTGAAGATGATGTTGATCTCAGCGCAGTTTTGAGTGTAAACATACCACTCACCTTCTTGTGTAGGAACAACCTCTTGTCCGTTGCCACCAGTAGGCCATACCCATGCAGTGATTTGGTCTGTCCAAGTAGCAGGAACTTTAGCCTTAACGGTGATGTCCTTGGTTTCGCCTTGCGAAGGCACATTGTTAGGGTCGTACACAGCAGCCCATGCTTCTACAACATCGTTTTCTGTGTATGTGCGATCAAGAACTTCGTCACCTGTAGCAGTTTTCTCTACATACGCCCAACCTGGACCTGAGCAATATTTGTATTTCATTGTAGTGGTAGCCTCAGCGATAGTGAGCGTATAGTGAGTATCATCCACTTTTGTCATCTCTTGGTGTGTCCAAGTATTCATCTCACCTGCAATGTAGCAAGCATTTGTACCAGCAGGAACAGTTACATTATAAGTAACGCCTGTTTCTGGATTAGGTGTCTCTGGGTTTTCTGGAGTTGTACCAGTTGTGTCACAAGCAGCCTTGCCTATATACATAATGTCTGCAGCAGCCTTGAAGTAGAAATCGTATATGCCAGAAGCAAGAACGACATTACCCATATCATCTGCGGTATGTGCAACTGAAGACTCTTCTACATTACCGCACCATGCTGTTTGTTTACCATCAGTAATGGTTACTACCTTTACAGCATCGCCATCAGAGATAGTTTGGCAAAGGAGTTGGTATTCTTCTGCATTGTCTGGATTAACCTCTAATGCGATACCTGTAGTCCAATCGCCACCAACACCCATCAATACATAGTTCGTACCTTGTGGTACTACGGGAGTATCGGTAACTTTGAAGTT
>JAFNUD010000124.1 GCA_017384225.1 Paludibacteraceae bacterium | reverse complement strand
GCAGTCAAAGAGCCTGTTTGGCTAGCTTCCTCGGGGATAGTGCCCATGGCGAGGACTTTTTTGACGGCAGTTAAATGGTTTTGTAAATCCGTTTCTTGCACCAATACGGCGTTGGCATAGTTGGCATCGAAATGATCTTCTATCGGGAGGCTGTGGCGAGGCACAGCTTGGAAATGCATATGGTCGGGGGCACTGGCACCGCACATAGGACCATTGTAGAAAATGGTCATCTCAGGCAGCTCCTTTGCCAAGTGCAACATCGATTCGAGGTGAGGCAATAGTTCTTGGCGTTCGTGCACGGATGACGAAACGGTGAAGTGCGGAGAGAAAATAGGGAAGGGATTCACACGAATATAATAGATGTACCCAGTAGGTGAATCCCAGTTGTGGGTGAGTTGGTGCTCCTCTACGCCATCGGGGCAGAGGAAGCATGCTCGTTTTTGCAGGGCTTCGGGACTGACATCTGCCATCACGCTGCGCACGCGAGCGGGATTGAAAAACAATTTAGCAGGGAAGCCGTCGATAGTCATATCTTTGACTTCGACCTGAGATAAGGCTTGGTAATTAACGAATGCTCTCCCGTGAGAAGCAAGCTCACGGGAGAACATGTCTGTTATTTGTTGATAAAGGTTCAAAACAGTTTAAAGTTTATAGTTTAAAGTTTATAGGCACGGAGTTTGCGGCTCTGCCGCCCTCGCCTTTAACCTCTAACCTTTAATCTTTAACCTAATGATTATTTTCCCTCGTTCATCTGGATACGTGCCTTCAACTCCCATGTACGGATACGATCTTTGTACAAGTGGTTGTTGTTCATGGTCACGATATCGCAGTTAGCATCAGAGTTGTCATCCCAACGACGGCAGTTATAAACTACGTCATAGATACGACCGATTTGATACTCACGGCTTACGCGCAAACCAACTGCATAATCCTCACCATACTTGGTGGTAGGGAAGTTGATTGTGCGGAGCATTGGGGTATAGAAGCCACGTGGTGCGCCAAGACCGTGAATACGGAGAGCGTTGTTGCGACCGTTGTCTGGTGTCCACTCTTTGTGGTCGATTACGCCTGGAGGAATCATATTACCATCAAAGTCGGTCAATTGGTAGGTACCAACCACCATTGCGCAGTTTTGCTCGTGGAATGCATCGATGAACTTTTGAACGGTGTTCTCATCGAAGTATGTATCGTCAGAGTCCAATTGGATAGCGAAGCGACCGCATTTCTCGTGGTGGAGAGCTACGTTCCAGTTGCCACCGATAGCGTGCCAAGTCTTGTCTTGAGCAATATAAACGAGGTTATCGTGACCCTCAGCAACGATACTCTTGATTACATCTACACTGCCATCCTCAGAGTTGTCGTCAACAACGATTACGTTGAACTTATAAGGAGCCTTAACTACTTGGCTAAGAGCGCTCTTGATAGCGGTACCGATAGTACGAACGCGGTTCTTGCAAGGGATAATTACTGAAGCCTCGTACTCGAAACCACCACCCAACAAATCTACATCCTTGAAGCCAGGAGCGAGGTAGCCGTTGATATCTTTGAGGTGTTGGGTAGCAGCTTGCTCCATCTCAATTTGTACGCCACGGTTCTTAGGATCTACATAGTCGAAGTTCTTCTCGCCAGTAGTACGGTTGTCGAGCTCTACATCATAATAGAGGTACTCGTTGATGTGCTCCAAAGCACCCTTTTGGCTAACTTTCAAGCGAAGATCATAGAGACCAGCGTATTGATAATCCACATCCATGCGAGCCACAGCCTCTTTCACAGCGCTAGTGCGGTAGAAGAGTACAGAACCGAACTCGAAGTCGTCGCGGATAGAACCCAATTGGTAGTCGATAACAGGAGCGTTGGTACGAACTTCACCTACTTGGTTGAAGTGATCCGCATAAACCATAGCAGCCTTGGTATCCTCGATAAGAGCCTCCATACGCTCGAGAGCGAAGAGAACAAATGAGAGGGTGGTGTACTTGGTGTAAATCAAAGTGTACTCGGTGTTAGCCTTCTCAGCGATCTCGCGAACTGTAGCTGTTGAGCGGATGTCACCGTGCAAGAAATGAATGTCTGCTACGAGCTCTTGAACTTTCAAGTTAGCTACGGTAGCTTGTACTTGTTCCTCACTTTGGAAAGGAATAAAACATGTGATATTTTTCATATTTTTTAATAAATAAAATGATTATTTTTCTTTGTTTAGTGTAGGGCGTAGAGTGTAAGGTGTAGAGGCAGGGATTATGCGGCATAGCCGCTATCTCTTCGCCTTTAACCTTTCGCCTAATAACCTTAAAGGATATGATACTGCACGAATGCCTCGATAGCCTCATAATCAGCCAAACCGAGGTCGGAGTACATCTTAGCTGTATCGTGGTTGCGGTCCTCAGCGCGTTGCCAGAATAGGCGCTCGTCATCGCCTAAGAATGGAGCTGACTCCATTTGGCTCGCGTGGCGGAGAATGGCGTTGCGCTTAGAGCGAAGCTCCTCTGGAGACATTGGTACAGCCATCTCTACGAGATCGAGCTCCCACTCCATCCATGCACCACGGTACATCCAGATTCGGCAGTCTTTCAACCACTCATCCCAAGCTGCAGTGTGCTTCAACTCATCCAATGCAGCGAGCACAGCGTCAAGACATACACGGTGTGTGCCGTGAGGGTCAGCGAGATCGCCAGCAGCAAAGATTTGTTGTGGTTTTACCTCCTCAAGAAGAGCCTTCACGATATCCACATCGGCTTGTGAAAGAGGACCTTTCTTGATGGTACCAGTCTCGTAGAATGGCAAGTTGAGGAAGTGGATGTTCTCGGTAGGAAGACCCATGTAGCGGCAAGCTGCGGTAGCCTCACCACGGCGAATAAGTGCCTTGAGGTTGAGAATCTCGCGAGTATCATTGTCACCCATCTTCTCGTTCTTGAAGAAATTCATGTACTCGTCATACTTAGCCTCGATAACATTATCTCCAGGGATTAACATTTGTTTGTAACCTTTCATGAAATCCATAAAGCGTACAACCTCTTCATCGCATACAGCAATGCAACCGCTGGTTTCGTAAGCTACGTGCACGTTGTGACCTTGGTTGATGAGGCGTTGGAAAGTACCGCCCATAGAGATTACGTCATCATCTGGGTGAGGAGAGAAAATGACAATATCTTTTGGGAATGGATTTGCACGCTCTGGACGATTGGTGTCGTCTGCATTAGGTTTCCCTCCAGGCCAACCAGTAATAGTATGCTGCAAGTCGTTGAATACTTTGATGTTGCATTTGTATGCAGAATCGTACTTTGTGATGAGCTCGCTCAATCCGTAGTCGTTGTAATCCTTGTTGGTAAGTTTGAGAATAGGCTTCTTGGTTTGCTCGCAGAGCCATACTACAGCTCGACGAACAAGTTGGTCTGTCCACTCGCAGTTAGTCACCTTCCAAGGGTGATTGATACGGGTCAATTTACCTGCTGCATCCAAGTCAATAACGAACGATGCATTTTTGTGGAGTTGCAAGTAAGATGCGGGGCAAGCTGCATTAGCTACTTCCTCAATCGCTTGTTTTACAATACCAGCTTTATGCTGACCGAAAGCAAGAAGGATAACTTCTTTGGCTTGAAGGATAGTATCAATACCCAATGTGATGGCGCATGTAGGCACTTGTGTTACGTTGCCGAACAAGGATTTGGCATCCACACGAGAGTTGCCGTCCATAATCACGAGGCGGGTAGAAGAGTTAGGTTGTGTACCTGGCTCATTCATAGCGATATTACCACATTGACCAATACCAAGCACTTGAATATCAATTCCTCCTGCAGATTCAATAGCTTTTTCATATTCTTCACAGAATGTGAAAACGGTTTCTCTTGGCAGGTCGCCAGGGAATGTGTGTACGTTCTCTGGCAGGATATCAATATGATCAATGAGTTGGTTTTGTATTTGTGCCATGCTACCCAATGTGGAGTCTGCTAATGGGTAGAACTCATATGAACCGAAAATGACTACGTCCTTAAAACTCAATCCCTCCTCTTTGTGTAGGCGAACAAGTTCCATAAACAAGTCGCGCATAGAGCGACCAGAAGCCAATGATAAGACCGTCTTTTGTCCGTTCGCAGTTCGGCGATTAATTAGGGTAGCGATGCGCGTGGCAACACTGGCGATACCCTCTTGAGGTTTCTCGTAAATGGTGGTATTCACATGCTCCATACGAGTGACACGTGATTGCTCATATGCATCCACAGGACGATACAATTTCTCTTCGATTTTACTGAGAGAAATTAGTTGACTAAGATTGTTTCTCATATTATAGATTTTTTGATATATCGTGCTGCAAAGGTACAAAAAAATGTGTAATATAACAAATGATGGGATGTGTTTTTCCTAAAAAAAAACTTTTTATATGTTGTACAGCATAAAACGCGGGTGTATGCTTGCGTGCGTAAAAAAAAAGTTGTACCTTTGCGAACTACTTATGGTGTAGGATTTGGTAGAGAATGTGAGTAAATCGAATTTTCCTACGAAAAAAGTTACTTGTGAAACCAAAAAATAATACAGATATGATTTTAATAGCAGATTCAGGTTCTACTAAGACGCATTGGTGCTTAATGGCAGCTAACGGTCATTGCGAGGAGTTTTTTACCGATGGTATCAATCCATTTCAGCAGACTTCTGATGCAATTAAAAATAGTGTTAATAATCAGCTCCTTCCTCAGATGGCTCATCTAATGTGGGCAGGTACGATTTCCAATGTGTTCTTCTATGGTGCGGGATGTACTCCTGAGAAGATTCCTGTGGTGGAATATGCGTTGGAGTCTATATTTAAGTCTGCGAAGATTGATGTGTATTCAGATATGGTAGGCGCTGCATGTGGATTGCTTGGTGAGGAGAAAGGTGTGGCTTGTATTTTGGGAACAGGCGCCAATTCTTGTCTTTGGAATGGTAAAGAGATTGAGAAGAATGTGCCTGCTTTGGGCTTTATTCTTGGTGATGAAGGTAGCGGAGCAGTATTGGGTAAACGTCTTGTGGCAGATTTGCTAAAGAACCAATTAAACGACGAGTTGAAGGAGAAATTCTTGACCCAATATGGTATTACCGCAGCGGATATTATCGAGAATGTGTATCGCAAACCTTTCCCTAATCGCTATTTGGCATCGCTCAGTAAGTTTTGTGCGGAAAATATGGATAATCCACTGATAGCGCAGTTAGTGTATGATCACTTTGACTATTTTGTGAAGCGCATCTTGCCTCAATATCCTGCTCTTCCTGTAGGTTTTATAGGTTCAATCGCTTACTATTACCAAGATGTGTTGAAAAAAGTGTTGGCAGATAATGGTTTCCAAGTGGGTAAGATTCTTCAAGGTCCAATGGAGGGTTTGAAAGAGTATCACAAGAAGGATGTCGTACCTACTATGTAATTCAAAATACTAATCATCAGCCTTTCTCTTGTCTCTTACGGGGTTTTGACGGGTTATTGACGGGTTTGTTGCCTTCCCTGAAGGCTACTGGGAAACGATCGAGAGAAAGAAAATGAAAAATACAACAAAATTATGGCTTTTACAAAAGTTACAGAACAAAGTTCATTGCACGATAATCTTGACCAAAAATCAGTGGGTCAGTTGCTTGTGGAGATGAATGAGGAAGACCAAAAGGTGGCTTTGGCGGTCAAGGAATGTATTCCTCAAATAGAAAAACTCGTAGAAGGTATCGTGGAGCGTATGAAGCAAGGTGGGCGCATTTTCTACATGGGTGCGGGTACTAGTGGTCGTCTTGGTGTGTTGGATGCTAGTGAGATTCCTCCTACCTTTGGTATGCCACCATCATTCGTGATAGGTCTTATTGCGGGTGGTGATCATGCATTGCGCAACCCTGTTGAGAATGCAGAGGACGATCCTGAGAAGTCTTGGAAAGAACTTTTGGATCACGATATTACTACGCTTGATACGGTCGTTGGTATTGCTGCTTCAGGTACCACTCCTTATGTAATAGGCGCGCTCGAGCGCGCACGCGAGTTTGGATGCTTGACGGCTGCTGTTTCTTGTAACCCAGGTTCACCTGTAGGGCAAGTGGCAGAGATTGCAATTGAGCCTATGGTAGGTCCTGAATTTGTGACTGGTTCTACTCGTCTCAAATCAGGTACAGCTCAAAAACTCGTTTGTAATATGATTACGACCATCACCATGATCAAGATGGGACGTGTGAAAGGAAATAAGATGGTGAATATGCAACTCTCTAATAAAAAGCTAGTTGACCGCGGTACACGTATGTTGGTGGACGAGCTTGGATTGGACTATGATAAAGCAAAAGACCTCTTGCTCCTCCATGGTAGTGTGAAGAAAGCAATGGATGCTTATCGTGAGAATAAATGAGAACAAAACAAGATAACAAATTAATTAATATCTGATATTTATGAAGAAAGTACTCTTTGTATTGACTTGCCTGTTCTGTTCAGTGGCTATGATGGCTAATCTAACAGTAACTGGTGTAGTCATTTCTGTGGAGGACGGGCTTCCTGTAATCGGAGCCTCAGTTCTTGAGAAAGGAACATCAAACGGTACAATTACCGATTTTGATGGTATGTATGAATTGACGGTACAAGATGGTGCTGTGCTTGTTGTAAGTTATGTGGGTATGTCCACAAAAGAACTGAAAGTTACAGGTCCTCAAATGGATGTTCGTCTAAGTAGCGACGCTATCGCCATGGAAGAAGTTGTGGTGACAGCGATGGGTGTGGTTCAAGAGAAGAAACGCTTGAACTTTGCGGTGCAAAACGTGGGATCCGAAGGCCTGACAGAGGGACGATCAGCCAATGTGCTCAATTCGCTTCAAGGTAAAGTGGCTGGTGTGAATGTGACTAATGCCGGTGGTTCTCCTAATGCTGGTAGCCAGTTGATTATTCGTGGTGTTACCTCTATTTCTTCGACACAATCTAATGAACCATTGGTGGTACTGGATGGTATGCCTTTGACTGGTGGTGTGGGTGATATCAACCCTAATGATATAGAGTCCATCACAGTCCTCAAAGGTGCTGCAGCTTCTGCTTTGTATGGTCAAGAAGCTGCTAACGGTGTCTTGATGATTACTACGAAGAGTGGTACTTCAGGTAAATTGACAGCTACGGTAAATGGTTCTTGGCAGTTTGATACTCCTGCGAACTTGTTGCAAGTGCAGAATATGTATATGCCAGGTTCTAATGGTTTCTACAAGGAGCAAACAAAAAATGGTTGGGGACCTGTATTGGGAGAAGGTGTGCAAACATATGATAACGTGCGCAATTACTTCAAAGATTTTGGCTTGTATCATAAATATGACATCTCACTCACAGGTGGTACAGATAAATTCCAAAGTTTGGCTTCTGTATCCTACTCCAATGCCGATGGTATAGTAGTAAACGACTACCGCCAAAAAGTGACAGCCTTGTTGAAAGGAACATATTCTCCTAATAAGTTTGTCACAATGAGCATGATGGCTAATATCATCCATAATAAATATCGTAGTGCTGGTGGAGTTAGTTCTATTTATTCTTGGCCTATCAACGATGATATTCGTAACTATGAAACAGAGTCTGGTGATATTCGATTCTTGTACTTTTCAGATGAGAAAGCTAATTCTCCATTCTCTCCTTTGTATTCTCGTTATCATGATGAGGGCGTAAATAAGAGTACTCGTACGTTGCTTACAGGCTTTGTTACAGTAAAACCTGTTAAAGGGTTAGAGATTACAGCTCGTATGAGTATGGACCAAAACAACTACAATTATGATGGTTATTCTGTTCCACGATTCTCTGATACCAACCTTGCTCCAGAACCAAATATTACCGATCCATATTTGACTCAAGAACAGTTAGATAAGATTGATAAATCGCAGTTAGGCTCGTACAGCAATAGTCAATCTGAAAGCCGCTTGTTGACTGGTAACCTTTTAGCAACTTATCACTTAGAGTTGCCTAAAGAGTTTGCTTTGGATTTCATGGTGGGTGGTGAACTTAAAGATCGCAGTAGTTTAGGTACTTCTGTTTCTGGAAATGACTTTATTATTCCAGGTGTATATAGTGTACAAAACTTGAAATATATCAATGGAACCGACGATGTAAGTGTTTCCCACTCACAACGTCGTAATGCTGGTGTATATGGCGAGATCAGAGCTGATTACAAGGGCTTGGCTACTTTGTCTTTCACCTCTCGTTGGGATTGGTCTTCTACACTTAAGCAAGAGTATTGCCCTTATTGGTATCCTTCTGTAACGGCTGGTTTAATCTTCTCAGAATTGATACCTGGTTTGAATGAAACAAAAGATAACTGGTTTAGTTATGGTAAATTGCGTGGAAACTTCGCAATGGTAGGAAAAGATGCGCCTGCTTATTTGATGGACCGTCGTTTTACCCAGTATGCAACTTTGCCTGATGGTGGTTATAGTGTAAATGCAAGTGCCTCTGTAGGACATGATATCGTACCAGAGATTTCCAAATCTTGGGAGGTTGGTGTAGATTTGCGTTTCTTGAATAATCGCTTGCGTATGGATGCCGCATATTATAGCCAGCTTACAGAGAACCAAATCGTTACTGTGCGTGTGAGTCACGCCGCAGGTTATGTGCTTCAAACTCGTAACGAGGGTACAGTAAAGAACCATGGTTTTGAGTTGACACTTGATGGCGATATTGTAAAACGCAATGGTTGGACATGGACCGCAGGTCTCAACCTTGGTCTCAACCGTGGTACTGTAGAGAAATTGCCAGAGGGTATGGTGGAAATCCAAGGTACTCAATATGGTGATATCTTCCCAACAGCATACCTCTACGGTAGTACAACTGCTATTTCTGGTAAGGATTATATGCGTACAGCAGATGGAAAGATTATTTGCGATGAGAATGGTTATCCTCAAATCAACCCTTCTAAATCAGTACTCATCGGTAATCGTGAGCCTTTGGTAATGGGTGGTTTGAATACATCTTTGAAATACAAAGGCTTGTCTATCGGCTTGCAGTTTGATGGTCGTGTAGGTGGTGATGTGGTGAACGTAACAGGTCGTAGTCTGTGGTCAAGTGGTATGCATCCCGCAATCCCACAATACCGTGGTCGTCAAGTGGTATGGGACGGCGTGGTACAAACTGGTACCGATGCCGCTGGTAATCCTACTTATGAGCGAAACACCAAGCCTATCGTATTGGATGCTACAACGATTAGCAACTACTATTATGGCGTGTCTTCTAACTTCTTAGAGGATGGTTCATACATTCGTTTGCAATATGCTACCATTGCATATGACTTCGGGCACTTGCTAAAGAATGTGAATGGAATAGAGAGTGTACGTTTGTCTGTTACAGGTACTAACTTGTTATTGCTGACCAAGTACACTGGTTCTGATCCTCAAACGAATGCCAATACAAGTGCTTCTGGTACAGGTTCTGCGGGTATTGATAACTACGCTATTCCAAATACTCGTGGATACAATATAGCACTTCAAGTAACATTCTAAAAGACTGGTTTAACGTTAGATATTAAGGAAACAACGATATGAAAAGAATTCTGTATATAATAAGCGTAGTTATATTAACTACCATGCTTACAGGGTGCGAGAATTGGTTTGATGTCAATACATCCAAAGATGCACCTGTGACTGTCGTGTGTGAAGAGGTTATGCCTTCCTTGTTGTATTTCGCTACACAAGGTGTGTATGATTTCACAGAGTATGCTACCTATCTTAGTCAGTGCTTGACTACGGGTGGAAAAGCTACCACATCTTCTTTGCCATACAAGAATGGTTGGGGTGGTTTTATGAATATGAACCGTCATCCACAATGGCGTCGTCACTATTATGATGTGGGTGTCAATGCACAATACCTCATTGCTGATGCTGAGGCAAAGGGCGCTCGTAACTATATTTTGGTAACTCGTACATTGATGCTCAACTCATTGATGTTGACTACCGACTTGTTCGGTGATATGCCTCTGTCAGAAGCATATAAGTCCAACAACCCTCCATACGATTCTCAAGCAGAGGTGTATGCGTATATGGAGCAAGAGTTTAAGGATTTGTTGGCTTTGTATGAGGATGATGAGTGGATCAATTGTCCTACTAATACAGTGATGAACGAAAAGCGTGATCGTATGTATGCGGGTGACTTGCTCAAGTGGCGTGCGTTTACCAAGGCGTTGTATTGCCGCTTCTTGATTCGTAAGTTACCTAACTGGGATAATACACCAGAAACTTGCAATGCGATTATCAAGGCTGTTGATGATGTCTTGACAGACGGCAATTGGGCTGAACCTTTGTACAAATTCTCTGGCGGTGTAGCAGAGCAAAACTGTCCATGGGGACCAAGTATGCCTAAGATGAACCTTGGTTGGGCACAAGCTCGCGAGAACTTGTTGAATTCAGCTATTCCTTCTACATTCTTTGGTAATATGTTGGGCTTCTATCCTAAAGCTACCAAAACCGCTAATTCACTAAAGGGTGAAGATGGAAAGAAACTCGAATCAGGAACTATCTTTGCATTAGACCCTCGTGCTACACGTATGATGCATTTTAGAGAAGATGGCGACAAAACGAAAGCATTGCGTAGTTTGCGCAATAATATAGGTATGGATGTTTCTATGAAAAATACCTATTATCCTGACTTGTATTGTACCACAAATAAGGATTCTTTGAAGAATACATACAAATCAAATCCATACACTCGCGATGATGGCTATATTGCGTATATCACCGAAGAGGAGTTGCTTTTCATTAAAGCGGAAGCGCAATATTGGTTGGGTCAAAAGACAGAAGCCTATAATACTACTAAACAAGCGATAGAGCGTAGCTTTGAACGCTATTCAGTACGTGGCAATATCGGTGAAGTCGATGATAAAGGTAAAGTGAAAGTAGATGAAGAAGGACTTATTAACTTGTTCTATTCGTTGCGTATGCCAGCGGATAAATTTACGATTGCTACCTTAATGCAACAAAAGTATGTAGCTATGTATCTCCAACCTGAGCAATGGACAGATGTTCGTCGTTATAATTATAGTAGTGTTACCAATGGTATTACATACGATGGTGTACCTGTATATAAAGTGGAGAATGTATATGATCAAACCAAAGATGGACAGGTTAAATTGGACAACTTCAACCAAACATTTGATCTGACACGACCATACAACATTTATGCGCCTGAATGGTTGACCGAAAAGGATCTGGGAGCATCATTCAAATTTACGGCAAATGCATGGGTAAATCGTATTTCAGCAGACCCAGAGACAGAAGAGAAATACAACAAAGCTGAATTGGAGCGTATCGGTGCATACAAAAATCCAGATTGGATGCGCAAACGCATGGTTTGGCAGTTGGATCAAAATTCTGGTGGCGCAATCACAACCAAGGGTGAAGGTGATTGGAATATATTGCAGAATAATTAATAAAATGAGAGGGTATTGTAAAATAAGATTATTAAGGATATGAAAACAATGAAATATATAGCAATACTAACCATGATGTTAGGAGTGCTGATGGCATGTGATAAACACGATACATTGGATGACCAAGTGTTTATAGGTGATATGGCACCACAGGTGTATTGGGAGGTTCCAAATACAACGGTCACTGCAGGTTCGGATATCGTGTTCACTGCCCAATATTATACCACAGGTGATCGTCCATTGTCACATTTGGAAGTTTGGTACAATACGATTGAGGTGGAAGATATGCAAGTGACTGCACCTTGGGTAACAAGTGTCGCATTTTCAATGGTATCTTCTGAAACAAAAGAACGTATTCCAATGACTTCTACCCAAGTAAAATACAAGCACAACGAGGAATGGTGGAATGCCAAAGAACGTGCATACCAGTTTGAAGCTACATTCCCCACTTCTCCTACCAAGAGTAAGGTAGAGTGGTCTAATGCAGCATGGGATTCTACTTTGGTCAACCGTTACTTCGGGGAAACGTTTATGCAGGATTTCAAGGATAGCTTGGAAAGAGTGTTGAAGAAGGATGTAGATGCTTCTTACAAGGATTACTCCGCATTATATGTGGCTAAAGGTGGAGATATTCGTGTCTTTGTTGAACAATTTACAGACTCTACATTTAACGACAATACACAATTATATGACAAGCATTTCAAGGATCATAAATTGCCAGATGCCATTGATTCGCTTTACAAAGCATGTACGTTTGGTGATTTAATATTTAAGGGAGGTGATTATAGCATCTCATATAAGAAGCAATTCTCTTTGAATGCCATCCTTCGTTGCTACGATGACCAAGGTACTTATGGTATAGCATTGTCAAAGGAAATTACATTAAATTAATGACTATTTAAATCATTGAATATATGAAAAAGATACATGTATTTTTAGTGGCAATACTAACGCTAACTATGGTTGGTTGTCAAGAGCATATGATTAGCAAAGAAAATCTTCCACAACCAGCAATCGATTTTGCGTACGAAGTAATCAACGATACTGTATATAATTTGGATTATTATGCAGGTTGTGAGGTGCGTATTTTCCCTACAGTTTCTCTGGCTACTGATTGCGATTGGGAAATCAATGATGGTCGTTCTTTCAAAGGACAAGATACATTGATTTGCAAATTCCCTAATGCTGGAGATTATGTGATAACTGCATACGCTAATGGTGGTCAAAAGAGCCACCCTATTCAGATTGCTGCAATTCGTCCTATTGTAACATTGATTCAGGAGGACTCTATCTGTACTGTGGATGAATCTTATATATCTTTTGATGTAGAGTTGCCTAACCCAGAAGGTTTAGAAGCCGAATTCCAATGGACATTCCCTGTCGTAAGGGATGAAAGAGGTGAAGTGCTTACTGATTACAAAGGTGTAAACCCTGGTAGAGTAGTATTTACCAAATCTGGTTCACAACCTGTAAAACTCCAAGTGGTTTTGGGTGGCAAACCTTTGGATTTGGTGACAAAGAATGTGCAGGTGGCTCTAAAAGAACCTGCTCCTACATTGTATTATGCGGTCAAGAATGGCAATATTATGGCTCGTAAATTGACTGATCTTGCAACCGCTGAAAAATACGACATGGGTGTATCTTCTGGACAACATCCTTTCAACCTCGTTTTTGCAGAGAATACCTTGTATATCCTGAATCCAGGTAAGCAGTTCAACTATGTCAATGACGAGAATGGTGTGATGGGTGATGGCTCTATCACAGCCATGGCAGCGGATGCCTCTGCAATCTCTACCGTGATTAGCAATGTGGGTGGACCTGCTTTCCAAGATCCATTCTATGGCTATGTAGATGGCGACAAACTCTACTATTCAGATCGTAATACAGGTATATTTAGTATTCCTCTCAATACACGTAACCAAGTGTGGAGTTTGGCTTCTTATCCTTATTTCGTGCAGAACGCTCAGTTGGGATATTATGGCAAGGGATTGGCATACGGTGCTATTACCGGTGGTATTTGTAAGGTTGAAGGTACATGGTATTGGTCAAAAACCTTTAATGGTCAAGGTATTTGGCGCTTTGTAGATGCTGATATTTTGCCTGATGCAAGTTCGTATGATAAAGCTGCTAAGCCAGCTGCTGGTGAAATCTTGACAGCGTTCTATATTAAAGCAATGGCTTACGACGAGAACAATAAGTTGTTCTATTTCACTACTTATGATTTGGCAAATGGTATCTATTGCTTGACTTATGATCAATTGCAAGATGCTACTTTTATGAAGGGTTTAGGCTCTGCAAGTGATTTGAAAACCTACCAGTTGACTGGTTCAGTAGAGTTGCTTCCTATCATTGAGTCAGGTAAGGATGAAGGCTCAAGTGGTGAGTATGCTGGTATCTGTCAATTGGCAATAGATAAGGCTACTGGTGATGTGTATTTTGCATATCGTTCGTCAGAAAAATCAGAAAGTGGTTTGTATCGTTATGATTATCTTAAGGAATCCTTTGATATCATTCCTGATACAAAAGGTGTGGAGATTTATGGCATAGCTATCAATCAAGACTCTACTAAGTTGTTTTAATTAAGGGCAGTGCCCATAATAAATTATTTGTATTTTGAATAAAGTAAAATGTATAGTATTAGCAGTATTGGCTACTATTGTAGTCAGTACTGCTATGGCTGTGACTCCTTCTCCTAAGCGGGATTTTCGAGGAGCATGGCTCAGCACAGTATGGGCGATAGATTGGCCAAGTCATCGTGATACTACAGAAGAGGCTTCCAAAAGTCAGAAGGTAGAATTGCGTGGAATATTGGATAATTATGAGAAATGCAATATCAATGCATGCTACTTTCAAGTGCGTGGTATGTCAGATGCTATGTATAATTCTGCATACGAACCATGGAGTCAATATCTAACGGGTAAACGTGGTTTGGCACCAACATATGATCCGTTTGAATATGTGATTGAAGAATCACATAAGCGTGGTATTGAGGTGCATGCTTGGATAAATCCTTATCGCTATGCTACTTCGGAAGATAATTATGGACGTTTAGCGACAGATTATTCTAATACACATCCAGATTGGTTGATCAATTGTGGTGGCATTCATATTTTGAATCCAGGTTTGCCTGAAGTGCGCGAGCAAATTGTGAAAATCGTGGTGGATATATTGGAAAAATACGATGTGGATGGTATCGTGTTTGATGACTATTTCTACCAAAATGGCATGATGGATTCCTATGATGATGAGTTGTACGCTAAGTATAATCCAGATTCCTTGGAACGTGGAGATTGGCGTCGTCATCAGGTTAATTTGATGGTGCAAGATGTCTATAATGCAATCAAAGCTCGTAAACCATGGTGTAGATTTGGTATCTCTCCTGCGGGTGTGGCAGCCTCAAGCAAGGCAGTTGCTGATAAGTATGGTATAGCACCATGTCCTTCTGGAAGTGATTGGCAGTATAATCAGATTTATGCAGAACCTGTACAATGGTATGTGGATAAGAGTGTAGATTATATCTCACCTCAAGTCTATTGGACCATTGGTGCAGCAGCAGATTATGCTAAGATTACTCCATGGTGGTATGTGGTAGCTAATCAGTTTGGACGTCATTGCTATATTAGTCAATCTTTGTCCAGTCTATCACACACGAAGACTATGCCAGCAAAGATTTCTGATAGAGAAAATGCCAGTGCGGCAACTAATTTCTACGCAGATGAGATTTCCAATCAAATTATAATTAATCATAATTCTGCCAAAGAAGGAGCTCCAGGTACAGTATTTTTCTCTTCGAAGCAAATAGCTAAAACTGGATTTATTAAGACTATTGTTCGTGATGTATATACGCGCAAGGCAATAGTACCAACATTGACATGGTTTAAGCCTGCTGAGCAACAAGGTTTGGTGAACAATCTTACACGTGATGGACAAACATTGACATGGGACTATCCTGTATCTGGTTTGAGATATGGTGTATATGCGATGCCTAAAGATAAGCGAAATGATCACGAAGCACTGACTACTACACGCTATTATCAAGGTTTGACATATGCTCCCACCTATGTTTTGGATGATAGTATTGCTGCGGATTATGCGGTATGTGTGACAGTCATTGACCGCTATGGCAATGAGTATGCACCTCGTTTTCTAGGCGAAGATGTACAAGAAACTATCGTACCTACTTTGCTTTTCCCTGAGGACGGCGCACAGATATTGCTGCCTAACTATTTGGAATGGGAGGCTATAGATGATGCGATGGGCTATCAGTTGGAGATTGCTTATGATGCCGATTTCCGTGATATAATAGCTGTCTGCCCTGTGGATACGAATGTATTCTTTACACAACCTTTTATGCAAATCAATGGTGATTCGGTATATTATTGGCGTGTGAGTGCACAGGTTGCGAACAGAGAAAGCGGCTATTCGGAAATTCGATCTTTTACAGGTGATTTGTTCTCGGTGACATACCCTGCTAACGGACAATCAGAGGTGGTTGTCGCGCCTACGATAGAATGGGATTTTGTAATAGAAGGGGCTAATTATTTTGTAGAAATAGCAAGTTCAAATGCATTCAGTAATGCTGATATTGTATTTGCGGAGACTACAAAAAATACATCAATTGCAGTACCTGAAAATCTATTGAAGTACGGCACTACGTATTATGTGCGCGTGACTGCGGCTACGGACTTTATGACAGTGACTTCGGCGTCCAATATGTTTGTAACTGCAGATGTCGTGATGGTCTCTCCTGTTATAGTGTCACCATCCAATGGTGATGTGCTACATACTTTGCCTATTATTGTAAAGTGGCAAGAGACACCTAACAATGGTTTCCGTTTGGAGTGGGCAAAATCAGCATCTTTCCCAAATCGTAGTAAGAAAGTCAAAACTCTTGGTTTGGGCGAGTATGAATATACTTTGGACGATTTGGCAGAAGGTATCTGGTATGTTCGAGTCGCTACGATTAAAAAGGATGACTCTTGGACAGATTTTAGCGAGGTCGTGTCTTTTGAATATAAGGTAGAGACGGCTGTCGATAATGTACTTACACAGGATGAGGCTCATCGTTGCTATGATGTGTTAGGACGTCCTATGGACGCTGTACACTCTGGTCAGATTGTCATTCAAGATGGTAATGTAATATACAAACCATAATTACAAATTATAAACAATTTCAATTAACTTTTCATTTAATTAACCATTTAAAATTTAAATGTTATGAAAAAAATCTTTACTTTTGCAGCAGCATTAATGGTGGCTGCGATGTCATTTGCCGATGTGACTTATGAGTACAACGGCGGTTGGGCTAACCCTTATGGTTGGCAAAATAAGCAAGATATGTATGCTGGGTTGAACACACTCTGGAATACATTTGCAAATGTGCCAGAAACCTATGCACACTACACATGGGCATCATTGGACTCTTGTGCTGGCGATGTGGCTAAAGGTATTCCTGCAGCTTGTTATGCAGAGCCTTATGTAATGACCAACACTTTCTTTGAGGATGCTGCAGTGAAAGAACAATTCCAATGGTTGGTAGATTACATGGTGTATGTATGTACCTTGCAAAAAGTGGAAGCTAATTTGATGGATCCTGCTAATGCTGCTTTCTTGCGCTATAACTTGCAAGCATTCTTCTTGAATATCCAACGTACAGCATGGCCTGTATCTGCAAATTATGCAGATCAAGGTAAAGTGGATTACTTCCAACCTCATTGGAAGATGGGTTTTGTGAATCCTACTTCTGTAACAGAGACTTATGTGCTCCAAAAACCTTACAAAGAGGAAGTGATTGATGGTCTCTTGGTGAAATACACCTTTGATGGTTGGTACGCAGATGCTGCTTTCTCTGGTGATAAGGTAGAAACCATTGATGCTACTACTACAGGTACTTTGTATGCAAAGTGGATTGAGTATATCCCATCTGTTGATGAAGTAATCGCTATGGCTGATGGTACAGAAACCAAAATTAGTGCTGTCACCACTTATTTTGATGGTGTAGAGGCTTATTTGCAAGATGAGTCTAACGGTATGCGCGTTGTGTTCCCAGCAGGAACTACTTTGGCAGAGAATACACGTTACATCGTGAAAGGTATTAAATCTGTGGTAGCTGGTGCTCCTACACTGACCGTGTCTGTAGTAGAAAGTAGCTTTGCTGCTGAAGCTATCCAACCTATTGTAGTAGATATGGTAAAATCATTGGGTGACTACGTAGGTCGTTTGATTAAGTTGGAAGGTAAGCGTGTTGCAGCATATGACGCAGCTGGTGACCCATTGTTCCGTGATGACTATGATACTATTCCTTCTTACAAGTTGCCTATTAATCAAGCTACCTTTACTATTCGTCGTAAGGCAGATGTTGTAGCTGTTGTAGAGCAAGCTAATGGTTTGCGTTTGCGTGCTTTTGTGAAGAATGTGAAGACTTCTGCTCCTGCAGGTCGTGACCCACACAAATATGAGTCAATGAACGTAGATGGTCAAGACTATTATTTGTCAAATGATTGGTTGTTCAGTGTTGTGTTGGATAACTTCAATTCTAACAAACCAAATGATATTGCTTCTGGTAGTCGTTCGTTGGTACTCCACAATGGATACTTGTACTTCCCTAACCGTGATGCGAATACTCCATCTTATCTCAACTTCAAGAAGGTAAATGTCGCTGATGGTGATATGTTTGATGCTATTCCTGCCGCAGAGGACTTGTTCCGTAGCAAAGGTGTTGCTGGCAACGCATATGTATTTGGTCCTGCTAACGACTTGAAGGTGGACAATGCTGGTCACTTGATTTCATCTAACTTGATTACCAGTGCAAAGGGTGAGTTCCAAATCTGGTTGATGGATGATATTGATAATGGTAAAGGTCGTTTGCTCATCTGTGATACTACTTTGAATGATGACTATGCTGATAACACCACTATCCGTTTTGATGCGATTGGTGTATATGGTGATGTGACTAAAGATGCTATCATCATGGCAGCATGTGCTTCTTCAAGCGATGTATATTATTGGAATATTTGGGATGGAGAGTGGGATGGCTACCACGAGTGGATTCCTACTGAGGGCGGTTACAACTTTAGCTATGCTCCTCAATGCTTCCCTATCGAGGGTGACATGTTCTATGTAGATGGTTTCCAAGATTATCCAGTATTGTTCAATATGGATGGTGAGGTTCTTGATTTCTTTGATAAGGAAAATGAGGTTTGCCTTGGCTTGCTCACTAACAGAAATGGTAAAACTCGTGCTCCAGGTCACAATGGTTTGGCTGAGTTTGAGTTGGGTGGTGAATACTTCCTCTTGATGGCAGGTAATAATACTGAGGGTAATCCAGCATCTACCTTTGTACTTTACAAGTGTGCAGACGAGGAGCGTATCTTCGAAGAGATGACCCAAATGTGGGAGTTCCCATATGATGGTATGGGTAATGTCAGCAACGATGTACGTACCGCTGTGCCTTATGTATTGAAAGTGGATGATAATACCGTGAAATTGTGCGTTTATACCAACAATAATGGTTATGGTGTTTATACTTTCAGCACACAAGAAATTGTTGATTCTAAGGTTGAGAATGTAGAAGGTGACGCAACTGTGGATGTGCTCAAGCAAATCCAAAATGGTCAGTTCTATATTATTCGCAATGGTGTACGTTATTCAGTAATGGGTAGTGTAATCAAATAATAAAGTGCTTAACTAACTGTTCGTTTATAGTCCTCTCTACCAGTGACCGCTGGTAGAGAGGGGTATAAATCTCATTTATGTTCAATACGGGCAGTGGATAATGCCCTTAATCGTTTCAAGGAGAAAATAGCATGAAAAAGATATTACTATTAATTTGTACTTTGGTATCTCTGTTACATGGTGAGGTACTGGCGCAACGTAACATTATGTTGCACGGAGTGGAATATACGATTGATACGTTAGAAACGTTTCAATGTGGTCCGGGTAGTCAATATCTTGCTATTCAGTTGCATCGTTTGAGCGACCATAGTGGGCGCTTGGATGCGTATATTTTGAAAGTGGATTCCAAGAATCCATATATATCTTTTGAGGAAGTATTGGGTAGTGGTAAAGTGGTAGGTACAGAGCGCCCGTCAGCTATGGCAGAGCGCAATACCACGGATACAAAGATATTTTTCGGAGGTACTAATGGCGATTTCTTTGTCACGCAAGGTGATGTAGGAAAGCCTGTGGGTGTGACCGTTGTCAACAATGAATTTGCATGTTTCCCAGATCATCATGAAGGACGTCGTATAGGTGCAATAGATGAGCAAATGATGGGAGCTATTGGATATTCAGCCTCTTTTTCAGGTAAGGTGGTGATAGATGGAGTTGAAAAGCCAATTAAGCGAGTGAATTATAATCGCGGCGAAGATGAGCTGGTATTGTACAATATTCATAATGGAACTTCTACCAATACGAATGAATATGGTACAGAGTTGTTGGTGGAATTAGTAGAAGGGGACAGTTGGCACACGAATTGTGATGTCAAAGCTGTTGTAAAAGCAGTATATGCGGATAAAGGAAATACGGCTTTGACAGCAACTACAAATGTATTGTCAGGACATGGCGAGATGGCTGCATTCCTCAATACAGCTAAAGAAGGAGATACGATAGCTATCAGTTTGTCATTTGCAATTGATGGCGTACAAAAAAATATTTCGCAATGTATAGGTGGAGATACCTACGCTTTAATAGTGGATAGTGGTGAGGTAGTTGTTTCTAATTTTTGGGACGAACTCCATCCTCGTACCGCTTTCGGACAATCGGCAGAGGGTGATACCTTGATTTTCTGTGTGGTGGATGGTCGTGGCAAATCTGTAGGATGCAATACCCAAGATTTAGGAGCGATTATGCATCATTATGGTGCGTATAAAGCTCTTAACTGGGATGGCGGTGGTAGCTCATGTATGTATATTAAGCATTTTGGACAAGTCAACAATGGGTCTGATGGTCATGAACGTGCTTGTGGCAATGGTATGTTTGCTGTGGCTACACTACCAGAAGTGGATAGCACAATTGTCAAATTGCAAGCCTATTCTACAACGCTGATATTACCTAAGTATGGTGTGCATGCACCTAAAATTTTGGGATACAATAAGTACGATGTGTTGTTGGATGCCAATGTACAGGGAGTGGAATTGATTTGTGATCCAGCCGTGGGTTATGTGAATGATAATGGTGCATTTGTATGCCTTGGCAGTGGTGTCATCACTTTGCAAAAGGGAAATGCACGTGGTGAGGTGCAAGTGCGTTTGGTGGAGGATGTGGCGATTAGTATGCGTTTGGATACAGTCGTTATATATGATGCGTCTGATTATTATGTGGAGGTGGTATCTACAATCGGAAAAAATGATATAACAATCCAATCGTCAGCTTTGGATTGGTTTGTGGCTGATACTACAATAGCTACTATTGATGCGGCGGGAAAATTAAATGGCGTGCGAAATGGTATTACGGAGGTATATGGTCTCTTTAATGGCAATATTGATACATTGGTGGCAAAAGTACAAATTCCAGCATCTAAACCATTGCGTTTTGATGACTTTATCCAAGATTATGATACACGTTGGTCGATGAAGGCAAGTAATTCGAAATGGGAGGCTACGCTACAAAATCAAGAAGATCCTGCCACATTGTACTTGAATTTTACAGGTGGACGACAAGCTAATATCAAGTGGGAATCAGGACAAACCTTGTATTCTGCACCTAATGAACTGATATTCCGATTGACACCACAGGGTGATTTGATAAGTAAAATAACCATAGGACTTACAGCTAATAATGGTGTGACAACGATTAACTTTTCTACAGAGGATATCCTATCCGATCAACAGATGGATGTAGTTGTTCGCTTAGATAGTTTGTTTGGAGCGAAGAATGATATCGCTATTTATCCTGTGGTCTTAGATTTCATAACCTTGGCATTTAATACTAGTGCGGATAAAAAAGAGTATGAGATTCCTTTCCATGGCATCTATTTGACTTACAATAATCATGGTAATATGACCAATGTTGACCAATTGATTGATAATACATCAAAGGAAAAAACAGCGGGCAGTAAGTTTATAAAAGATGGACAGATGTATATCCTCTATCATGGAGAGGTATATAATATATTAGGAGTCAAAATAAAATAAATCAAAATATTATGAAGAAAACATTTACAACATTAGTGTTGATTTCGCTTTGTGTACTTTCTTATGCAGATGTGCGTGTGTTGAGCGATGTCAAGTTAGGCGAAGGTTATTTTCCTCGTTTTGCAGATGCAGAGACAGTGACTTATCTATCCAAGGAAACTGCCAGTTATGTAAAACAGGCGGAAGGAAACACAGAACTTCGTGTAGATAATCAAGATTTGAAATTAAATTTATACCGCAATGGGGAGAGAACGGTATTAAAACCTCATGGAGATGTCAATTATATCTGTGCATCATTGTCACCTGACAAACAGCGTATTCTTTTCCGTTCCGTAAAAGGTACTGCTATTTGTGATTTCGAGGGCAATGAATTGGTGAATCTCGGTCGCGAAATCAACGCTCCTGTTTGGTTCGGAAATGATTATGTCATCGGTATGGATAGCGAGCATGATGGCTATTTCAATACAGCTTCTTCTATTGTGATTGCTTCAGTGGATGGCAAGGTTTACGAGCACTTGACCGATCCCGCTGCTATGGGTATATTCCCTGATGGCGATGTGGCTTCGGGGCGTGTTGTTTATAATACAGAAGATGGCGATATCCGTATGCTTCAGTTGAACCTAACGGAGAACCCAATTCGCAAGGATTTGCCACGATTGGTGAAAAAATTGGACGGTACATTGTTGAATGACATGCAGCGTAAAGCTAAGCGTGCATCAAGCAATAATCCTGCTGATTTTAGAATCTATATCAACCCAGGTCACGGTGGATATGATTCAGACGATCGTTTGATGTATTTGTACCCTATATTTGATGGTACTACTGTGCGAGAAGGTTATACGCGCGAGCAAAGTTTCTGGGAGAGTCAGTCCAACTTGGATAAAGGTATGCGTCTTGATACTATGCTCACCAAATTGGGCTTCCAAACAGCTATGTCACGTATTACCAACACCACGGCTGATGACAAGGACTTGTATGATATCGTGTGTGAGGCTAATGCCTATAATGCAGATTTCATGCTCTCTATTCACTCTAATGCGGGCAATCCATCTAACTATATCCTGCAGATTCACTCTGGTATTAGCCCAGGCGATACTTACGGTTTAGAAGGCTATAAGGATGTAGTACCACAGGATGTCTGTGACCAAGCTCGTGCTATCACACTTTTGATGGCTGAAAATCAATATAGAAATGCTGTTAGTTGCTGGTCACGCGAACCAAGAGTAGATGGAGATAAGACCTTTGCACGTACCGTTATGGGTTGGAGCAATGGTTATGGTGTACTCCGTTGGTTGGAGGTGCCAGGTACAATTTCTGAAGGTATGATGCATGATTATATGCCAGAGACTTACCGTCTGATGAATATTGATTATAAGCGTCAAGAGTCGTTCTATTTTGCTAAGACTTTTATTGAGTATTTCTGTGGTAGCGAGTTACCATATGGTGCTATTGGAGGACAATTGCGCGATGCTTTCCAAAAGCAATTATTCCCAGACTACAAGCCTCGTAAGAATACGCGTGATGAATTGTTGCCTATCAATCGTGGTACAGTGGAATTGTATAAAGATGGTGAGTTGCTGCAGACCTATACTACCGATACACTCTATAATGGTTGCTATTTCTTCTGGAACTTGCAAGCTGGCACATATGTAGTGAAGTCTAATGTGGATGCTTATTATCCGCTGGTAGATACAGTAGAAGTCAAGTGTAATGAGATTGCGTATGCTAATTTGATGCTCTCACTCCGTCGCCAAACACCTCCAGAGGTAATCTCTTACAGTCCAAATGTAGCATTGGAGGATAGTGTGAATGTGGCTACGCCTATCGTTTTGAATTTCAACTGGGATATGTGGGAAGAACCTACTCGTGCTGCTTTCTCTATCACACCAGCTGTAGAGGGTACGCTTGAGTTTGAAAACTCACAACGCACCTTGCGATTTACGCCTAAGACGGTGTATGATCCTGCGGTAGAATATACTGTTCGTTTGGCAACTACTGCAGCTCACCCAGATACGAATTATACCAATACTTTGCAAGAGGAATTTGTGATGAAGTTCCGAACAAAGAACCGTCCATACTTGCAAGTAATGAATGTTTATCCTGCTAATGGAGCAACGGATGTGGCACTCAATCCTTCGATATTCTTCTTGTTTGACCAAAAAATATCTAAAGATTCCAAATCTTCACTTTTCAAAGTAGAAAATAATGAGTTGGAGTATTCATATTCTCCATCTTCTCGTGGATTTAACAAGAATGCTGTAGTATCACCTTATGGTTCTGTTTCTTTTGATGTGAAAGATTTGCAGCCTAATACACAATATCAGGTAGTGGTAGAGCCTGCATTGAAGGATACTGATAATGTGGTATTGGGTATAGAATATATTTTGACCTTTACTACGGGTGATGGTGTGGCTAATGTAGATGGTGAGGTGATTCATTCGTTGGATAATGTGATTTTTGATGTAGATGACGAGAAAACTAAGGGGCTTGTTTCTAAGAAAATCATGCCTGGTGGCTCGTTAAAACGTACCGAAGGTGAAAACTCAAACTCTATAGAATATGAATTTGATGCTGCAGAGAAAGAGGCTAATGTATTCTTGAAAACACTGGAGGTAAAACAAATCTTCCATACCGCAGACCAACTGATAGTGGATGTTTATGGCGACTTTACATTTAACGAACTTTATGCGGAGTTTGCAACTGAAGGTGATATTCACTCCTACAAGGTTTGTGACTTAGACTATTTAGGTTGGAATACACATGTGTTGGATCTTTCACAAACAGATTTACCAGAGGGAGTAGATTATCAATTTATGGGATTCCATGTGGTAAAGACATTGACAGAACCAATCTTATGTAACAATGGTCATATCTACTTGGATCGCTTGGCTATCGTGAAAGGAAATGATGAAACTCCTGTAGAAGATGTACGCGCAGAGAATACTGCGGATGGTGTGTTGTATGATATGTTGGGTCGCCCTGCAACCAAGGCTTCTCAACAACAAATCTATATTCAAGCAGGTGAGAAAAAAATGATTAATAAATAATCTATAATTAAACACAACTAACAATCGGGATTACATTTCCCAACCAACAATTTTTATTTAACCAAAATTATTAACCAAAAAACAAAATCATTATGAAGAAATTATCATTTCTTATGTTTGCCCTCGCGGCAACAATGATGCTCTCTGCGCAGACTTTTCAAGTCACGTGGAATCTTGATGGTGGTGTTACCAATCAATATGGTGCTGCTAACAAGTCAGAGCTTTTTACTGCATGTATGGCCGATGCAGGTGTTACCACATTGGGTACCCTCGAAGAGCTAAAGGCATCTGCAGACCCTTACACTACAATCTGTACTCCTCTTGGTGCAGCTCAAGCTCAAGCAATTCTTGACAATGCAAAATGGGATT
>JAFNUD010000016.1 GCA_017384225.1 Paludibacteraceae bacterium | reverse complement strand
TTATGAACCCCGCTCGTAAGGGCGTAACTATTTTACAGATATGGCAAATGAAAAACAACAGTTCGTGGACGAACTAAAGGAACTACTACAAAAGGATGTAGCGGAAGTGAAAGAACAAGTAGAAATGTTGAAAACACAGTTCTATCGTCAGTATCACCAAGATTTAGAAGCTCAGAAGAAAGCCGCTCAAGAGGCTGCAGAGGCTGCAGGAGAAGTGCTTGAAAACTGGTTGCCTTCTATCGATGAATTGGAGCAAGAGTTCCGCGAATTGTTGAATCAATATAAACAACGCCGCGCTGAGCTGCAAAAGCAGTTTGAAGAAGAACAAGCACAAAATCTCCTGCGTAAAGAGAATATCCTTGCACAAATGAAGGAAATGGCAGATGCTGAGACTGCCGATGTGATGGATAACATCAAAAAAATGAAGGAGTTGCAAGCAGAATGGAAAACCATTGGTCCTGTACCAGCAACAAAAGCACAAGAAGTGTGGAAAAACTATCAGCAATACCAAGAGTGTTTCTATGATCTTGTAAAAATCAACATTGAGTTGCGCGACCTTGATTTCAAGAAAAATTTAGAAATGAAAACTCTTCTTTGCGAAGCAGCAGAGAAGTTACAAGAGAATCCAAGTATTATAGAAGCTAACCGTGCGTTGCAACAACTGCACGATGAATGGGCTGAGATTGGTCCTGTAGCACGTGAGTTACGCGAAGAACTTTGGAATCGCTTTAAGCAAGCCAGCAGCGTAATCAACAAAAAGCACCAAGCTTATTTTGATGAGATTCACGCTAAAGAGAACGAGAATCTCGAAAAGAAACAAGCGCTGATTGCTCAACTCAAAGAGATTAATCCTACTACTTTGAAGAGCAACAAGCAATGGGACGATGCTACAGAGAAAGTGCAAGCTATACAACAAGAATGGCGTACTGTCGGTTTCGCTCCTAAAAAACAAAATCAAACTATCTACAACGAGTACCGCGAACTCTGCGAAGCTTTCTTCAAAACTAAGACAGCATACTACAAAGGTATGCGCGATGAATTAAGTGAGAACCTGAAGAAAAAACGCGAATTAGTAGAAGCAGCTGAAGCACTCAAAGATAGCATTGAGTGGACAGAAACCACCAACCGCCTCATCGAACTCCAACAACAATGGAAGAAAGTAGGTCCCGTAGCACGCAAGTACTCCGATGACCTATGGAAGAAGTTTACCGCAGCTTGCGACACATTCTTCGAGGCAAAACGCGAAGCCACTAAGGAACTCCGCGAACAATATGCACAAAAACGCGCCGAAGCTAAAGAGCGTTGGAATAAGAAAGTGGATGGCATGAACGATCGCCAAAAACTCATCCGCATGTACGAGAACCTTGTACAAGAAATCAAGACTGCTGAAAACAACATCCTCTTCTTTACAGGTAAATCAAAGACTGCTAACAAATTGGTGGATGACATGCGCAAGAAGATTGACACACTCAAAGAGCAACTCAACGACCTAGAGCAAAAAATCAACCAAATAGACAACGCTGAATGAAAGAACTGATTTCATACAAGCATATTGAGATTTGCCAAGATGAGCAGATTGTTCTCAAGGATGTCAATTTGACAATCTCGTCGGGAGAAATGGTTTATTTGTTAGGGCGCGTAGGTAGTGGTAAAAGTAGTTTTATGAAAACCATCTACGGTGAGTTGCCTGTAGAGGGAACTCATGCCATGGCTTTAGACTACGATTTGCTCAAACTTCGTCGCCGCGAGATACCTTATCTACGCCGCAAAGTAGGAGTAGTATTTCAAGACTTCCAACTGCTCAGCGACCGCAATGTAGAGGAGAATCTAATGTTTGTACTGAAAGCAACAGGCTGGAAAGACAAACAGGCGATGCGCAATAATATTCACGATGTGCTTATGCAAGTAGGCATGGAGGAGAAAGCCTATAAGATGCCGTATCAATTATCTGGAGGTGAGCAACAACGCGTGGTCATTGCGCGTGCGCTACTGAATGCACCTGGATTGATTTTAGCAGATGAACCAACTGGCAACCTCGACCCTGAAACGGGCAAGGGTATTATGGATTTGCTATACAGCATTAGTCAAGCAGGTATGACGGTTATTATGTCCACACATAATCCTGCATGGCCCGAACAATACCCTGGCAGAAAACTGCAATTCGCAGACGGAAAGATTACGGAACTATAGGCGATAAACTATTGGTAAACAATAAATAACAACTGACATCCTTTGGGATGTCAGTTGTTGTTTTTTTAAGGGAGTTTCATCGGCGTTTGCTCCATATGCGTCCGCTACTGGTAGAATAGTACAATCCTTTGTCGGTTTGTGCCAAAAGTTCGTTGCCATTGTCCATAAGCGATTGGAATATACCATAGGATGTACCCGTGTAACGAGCAGACCACATACGTCCGCCACTGGTGGAATAATAGATTCCTTTAGTAGTAGCAGCTATCAACTCATTTTTATAGACAATCAAGTCTATGAAGTCACCACACGATGTTCCTGTATAGCGACTGCTCCACATGCGTCCACCGCTAGTGGAATACTGAATTTGTGTGGGTTTCTCGGGGTAAATACGAATAATCTCGTTTCCAAGTTGAATAAGTCTTGGCATAGTTTTTTTGTGTATTTATATTTATGGTACAATGATTTATCCATATATCTGCTGCTTCTCTTGTGGATTGAAGGCAGCAAAACGGGCTTTCCAGTATGCAGACTTTTCATAATCAAACTGTCCACGATCAATCTCTGACTCCTTGCCAGCTTGGTGTAAAATAGTGTTGTTCCCACCGCCCATATGTTCTGCCCAAGTCAGTTCGGCAAATGGCGAGTCTTGTTGTTGTCCGATATGATGAAGTTCATATGGATCGCCATTCGGGTCACGAGGAGGGAAACCCTCTCCTATCAAGTCGGCATTATTGTACTCCGCCCAACGGTCGTAATCTTTAAGCGGTTTTTGGGTACTTGTTTTGAGCCAAGTATTGCGGCGGATGGAAAAGTCTGCCCAATCGATATCTTTGCGACATAGAGCCCAACGCCCGCCAATAAGGCGCGCTTGTAAGCCAGCACGGATATATATGTTGGCTTCTTCCATAGAGCCAATGCAGTTCACTATTTCATCGCACCAACCCGTGCGCAGACGAAGTGCTTGTTTTTCCTGTGTAGTCATCATTTTGAACTGAATTTAGGGATAGTCACCCTACTGCCACAGTGAGGACACTTTGGCAGTAGATCTTTTAGTAGATCACCTTCTGCGAACACTTGTCCGCAAGAAAGGCATTTGCGAGAGGTTAGCATAGAATTATATTAAAATATAGAATCAACATTGACTACTCTTTATTGATTACCTCTATAAAATCAATGTACTCACCTTCAAGAGCATGGATTCGTTTAGTTAACGCTTCGTTTTGCTCGGACATACGAATAATTTCATTTTTCGAGGTATTTATCTCGTTGCGTTTATGATTGTAATTGTCCATACAATTTTGCAAATACCTTTCGAATTCTGCTTTTACTCGATTTATTTCTGTTTGATATTGAGTAATAAACATATTCTTCGATTCCTTGATTTGTTGCATACGCTGATTCTCCTTTTTAACATCACGTACTTGCATCCAAATGTCTATTCCACATGATATAACTGGTATACCAAATTTAGCAACTTTAGCAATGTTGCTAGCCGTACGAACAGCCTCCCATGGTTTGAAACTCTTACCAAAGAAATGTCCAACATTCTTGACTATAGAATGCAACTGCGATCCAGAAGCAGCACTAATACCGCTAAATAAGCCATTAGCTCCCACTCCAGGAGCCAAATCTGCAATAGTTTTACCTACTTGGTTAGCTCCTTGCTTTAACCAATCTACAACTTGCATCTGTCTTTCCAAATTCTTTCGTTCTTCAATACTGATACCAGATTCTTTTAATCTAACATCTAAACGATTTTGGAATTGCACTAGGGCTTCCTTCTGTCCAAATTCCTCTATCGAATCCATCAAACGAACATAGTTTTCATTTATCACTTTTTCAATGGCTAATGATGTATTGGAAATTTCCTCCGTCAAATTATCATTAAGTTTATTTTGTTTAATATTCCAATCCTGTTCAGAAAGTTCAGAATCTCCAATTTCTTGTGATAATGCAATGACCTTATTCATAGTTTGACCATCAAAACTATATAAGATGGTTTCAACATCGCGTTTTGTTTCATTTTGAGCGTTAGTAATCTTTGCTTCGAACTGACGATAAAATTCTGCTAACTCAGTATCTACCGCTGAAACAGCTATATCTTTCACATAACTTTGAAGCAAACGCACTGGTGTATCATATTGTTTCTTGATAACTCCTTTTCGACTAACAAAAGCATTTAATTTATCTATAAACTGTTCAAATCGACTCATTTGAATAAACTCATCGTCCGCATCTTCTATCCCTTCAATAAAATCATTTGCATCAATAAACGCTATTGGAAATTGCGATAAATCATACCCTCGATCTTGGAAAATCTTATTTAACGACACCAAATAGTTATCTACCAATTCATCGTAATTTCCACTCTCCATATTCATCTTATTCACTACGATAAATATCTTATCCGCCAAATGTTGTTCATACGCCAAATCAATAAAATTGTTAAACAACAAATCATCAAATAATTGACTGGTCAATACATAAAAGATCAAATCACATTGATTCAAAGCTTCTTTTGTAGCTTCGTCATGACGTTCAACCTTACCTGCTAATATACCTGGAGTATCCATAAGTGAAATATTATTCCACTTATATTCAGATACTTTATCTGTAGCTACATTTGCATCTATCACAATATCTTTGTTTCCAGTAAGAGCTGATATAATAGTAGACTTGCCAGAACTATATTGCCCTACAAATGCCAAACGCAGTTCCTTGCGTTCACTTGTATTCTGCAAATCTTGTTGCAACTCATCTACCAACTGTTTGTTTCCTGTTTCGTTCAACAATTTTATCGTATTGCTGACTAATGATGTGAGTTTCTGCTGAAACTCAGCATAATGAATTGTACTCATAGTTTTTATTTTTTAGTTTGAATATTCATCTGAGTTGCTGCCTCCGCTTTTTGGATTTGCTTAGACGAACAGCTAATAGAATAGTTATAACATAGCGTATGGTTGCTCCAATCTCGTGTCACGGGGTATTTTTGCACCAATTCGTCATTACTTAATTCAGATATTTTCTTATCTCTTAGCGGAGATTTTCCTGCAAAATCAAGAATCCTAAAACCAATAAGCGAATTCACCACCGATTCATTGAAAACACAAGTGGATTGTACATCCTTCAAAGTATTCAATAAACTTTCAGTAGCTGTGATGTGTAAATTAAATGGTCTATCAACATCGACCTTTAATTGAGTTGTCATATTTTGTATTTTTGCGATGGTGGAATCCATCTGACTATGGAATTTACTATTTATCTCATTGTCTATCTTTTGTCGTAATTTCTGTATTGCGATTCTTATTTTTTCTTCCCTACTTTTAAATAAACTTGTTACGATCCCAATAACGATTGCGACAGGTATAGCAATCCAAGGAATTGGTGTAAAAGATAATGCTAATGTCACTAAACTACCTATTATACCTATTACTAATTTAGCATTTTTACCTGAAGCTCCACCCTCAGCATCGGAATGGGAAGTGGCTTTTATAGTAATTTGAATATCGGAAATCATTTCCTCTAACTCGGATTTTACTTTGAGTTCATAATCCTTCATTCTGTTATTTATGCGTGTATTTAAGCGATTCAGTATTCCTTTTACTGCGCCATCTGAACTCCATTTTTGCCCCGCATTCTTATCATCATAATGTTGTGAAGCAAAGTCAGATGCACGATTGTGTAATTGTGTCTTAGCGTTTCGGAACGCCTCCTTCACATCCTCAATAAGTCTTTTAGATTCACAATCAAGAAATTGCCTATACTTAATGTATCGATTCTTAAGTATTGTTAAATTGTTAGATAATACTACATAATCTGCATTTAATGTTTCACGCACTTGATGGATCTGATAAGCAGAACCCTCAATTACACTCATACTTTTCTTGAGACAACCAGTATCATACACCTCAGATTTAATAGAGTTGGTGAATTCTAAAAAATTAGAGGCAGTCAGCAAAGTCTCTGCAATGGATTGATCCATACTCGAACATGTTGCCAATTGGGCTGCCAATAAGTGGAGTGGTATAATTTTCACCGCATTCATATTGTACTTGCCATCTAATTTATCATGAATACGATCAAAATGCCCTTGCAAAGATTCGCGCCCAGTGTCATCACGCCATTTTGTAGGATTCTCAAGAAACTTTCTCAAACGCACACCTTCCGATAGATTGCTCTTAACATTTAAGATAATGTATAATGGTTTGTTGCGTTCTTTGATAGTATTAAAAAAATCGAACTCTGTTTCTTGAATAGAATCGTTGGTTACAACATAACATATTAAATCTGCTTCGTCAATGATTGACTTGGCAATATTAGTATCTACATCACCACCTGGTGCACCTATGCCGGGCGTATCTACAATACGCAATTTATCCCAATACCAACTACGATTATAGCGGGTGGTACGTAATTTACCAACTCCGATATCATCGTTTAGTTCTTGCGTCATAACCTTATGCAGGGTACTCTTCCCTGCTTTGGTGCGTCCCATGAATGCTATCGTAAAATAACGTATATTACGTTGTTTCTTGTCAAGCATTTCTCTATTTTCCTGCATAGAATGCTCTATAAGGTCTATAAAGTGCTGGTTGGTAGTTTCCAAAGACTGAGAAATTTCTTTAAAATCTTTAGTTTTATCAATTTTCTCCGATAATTGTTTAACTGTCTTATGGGTCTGCTGCAAATCATTGTCCATTATTTGCATAATACTATCTACGCGACTATAGTCTAAAAGTGCTTGATCAGTTATACTCTCTAATATTGATTGAAACCCTAATCCACCGAACATTTTGTTCAATGTACTCTGTTTCTCTCTATTTGCAAAAGTATCGTAACATACTTTTTCTACATTTCCCCACAAACGCTGCATACGACTCAAACGGGCAGACTCTGTAAGTTCCTTTGTCAGTTGCTCCTCTTCTTGCAAAATGGCAGATGCATCATAATGAATAGCAGATGCAATATCTGAAATGATAACTAATTTTTGTGCTCCAACAAAACCATCAGCACATGCCACTTGAACAACATATCGTATGGCGCGCTCCTTTTGCTGAACACTCATGCATACCAATGGCAACTGATTTAATAACTGAAAATAATCAGGTTTGTCATCAGCATCAGAAAATATGGAATTTCGCAGTTGAGACAAATTGTCGTATTCAACATCCAATATAATTGTTTCAAGCGCCTTAACCTCTAATGCGTTTATTTCTCGATCAGCTACAACCATGTAGCAACCTAAAAGATACAATGTTTCAGTATATTTGTCCATATTTAATAAATATTAGATTTTTATTTTGAAAACTTAATAACACACAAAAAAGCGTGAAACCTCTTTCTGTCAATTCTACTCTTAGAGGCTGTCGCATTGCCCGAAACATTAGAACTGACAACGCGAAGCTCCACGCCGAATATAAACATCTGACAATTGACATATGGCAATTGACATTCACCTCTATCTTCATAAGGTGCTTGGATAGTCTATATCCTGTAGAACATCTATCGTTGCTAAGTCCTGAATGTTCCTCTGAAACTGCGACATTCCTAAGAATCAGAACAAAGCGTAATAAACGCCTTTACTATGTTCGCAAAATCCACAAAAGCGGTTTTGCGCTGCAAAGGTACGAAAATAAATTGAAAAATACAAATAACATTGCTATTTTTTAACTTTTTCGGGTGCAAAGGTACAAAAAGAAAATCATATACATTGTATACGTATATAATTCTTAATAGGAATCCACTAGTAAAAGTATTGGAATCACATACTAATCACATAGTAATTGCATAGTAATTGCATAGTAATCACATAGTGAAGGTTGCTTATGAACCCGTTATGAACCCGTTATGAACCCGTAAAAGACAGGGAAAGGAGAGGGTATAGAATAAGGTTTACCATAGGATTAGCAGAATCAATAATTATGCTAATCCTCTAATGAAGTTTTTAGATATTTACTAATCATTTCATTCCAAAATGTCTCTTTGGATTCATTGACTCGTTGATATTGCGTGCGGATTTCACTCCTAAAAACATTGCCATGCTTGTCCATAAACACACTACGAAGCAGCGTCCATGGAATGAGTTTCAAATCTTCATCTTGGCGCAACTCCTCTGGATGTATATACTCTGTGAAAATAATATGCATCAAACGAGAAAAATCGGCATTAGTAGCATGCTTGGGTGCCCCCATAAAACGCCACACATTAGTCTCTTCTGCTTCGCGCTGCAGTATACCATCTGCCTCCAGATTACGAATAATTGTAACTAATTTCTGAGCATGATTATATACTGATGGATAAGCGCACTTAGCCAACAACTGCTCATAAAAAGGATTTGTAGGTAGTTGATTTTCAAATGTTTGTGGCGAGTTAGGCGTAATACCCAAACGCTTGGCAAAAATGTCGCGAATAAGCTCGGTGGCAGGGAGTGCAACTCGGCAAATATCCTCATCTGGTTGCAACTGAATCCAAAACAGCCAATAGGTCTTAGAATCAGTATTATCCGTAGGGAGAAGGCGATATGTAAAATCCTTTCCTAAAAACTTGCGATTTAGTTTCTGAATCAATTCATCTTTCAGCTCTGCATATTCTTGTCGGAACTGCAGAATCTCCTTAGGATGGCTATACTGCTTTTTGGTAAATCCTCGGCAGCCATAATAGATGCCCACACTGGGATCGTTCGTGCAATACTCAATCAAAAACTCGTAGGCTCGATGTCCATCGTGACTATGCAGCACATCTACATGGTACATCAGCAAATCGGGTTTCTCTATACCCGAAAGTAATCTACCAGATAGTTCATCTCTTCGCGCTTCATCCCCACCTACTAATTGCAACATTTTGCTTTCGTAGGGTTTAGAAGCCTCCGATATTAACCATCTATTGAAATCTGTGTGCATGCTATAATGCGATAATCTTATCAACCAAATTTATAGGCAAGAAGAATCAAATGCTTCGTGGTATACTTGTGCGTTAAAGACACATCACCCGTTTCATCTTCTACATTGATACTACGATCGTATAAATAATTATAACGATAACTCAATGTCAACGAATTTTGTTTGTCAATTTTCCATTGCAATCCCAATTCGGGACGTAATTCACTAATATACTCTCCATAAGACGATTGGCGATTGGCAATTGGCGATTGGTGTAAACTATTGATATAATCCACAGGGGCATTCAAGGTATTTAGCAACTCGAACTTACCCACTATGCTGATTGGTGTCTTAGGGATAGCATACACTGCCTGCAAACGACTACGCAAGGTGAAATCCACCGCGTTCTTCTCACGACGGTCAATCTCATCGCAACGGGCATCTAACATCACACCCTCACGTAATGACAAGTTCCATTGACCTAACTTCACCTGCCCCGTAATAAGTAAATTTGCACGATGACGGAGATACTTATCCACATCGCTCCAACCTTGATCACCATATAGTTTCAACGTATATGCAGCATAAATATTTAAGTATGAAATGGGAGAATAAGTTAAGCCCACAGTTGTATGCGAACGGTGAGAAGGCGCACTACGAAGTTCCTCCTCAATCGTCAATGATAAGCCATGATCAAAGGACTTCACAAAAGTGGCAAACAGGTGCGCCTCTGGAGTGACAGTGCGTGATTCTGACTCAGTGATAGTCTGAGCGAAAATAGTCAACGGCAATAGTGCCATGACAAAGAATAAAAATCTTCTCATAGAAAATGGTAGTAATAGGGATATAAGGAAAATTAATTAAACTTTACAGCATATTCAATCATCTTGCGAAGCATAGCATTTAGACCATTGCTGCGCGTAGGAGATAGATGCTCGCGAAGATTGATTTCATCAATAAAATACAACTTTGTATTTACAATCTCCTCGGGCGTATGCTCACTCAATACGCGAATCAGCAATGCCACTATGCCCTTCACTAAAATGGCATCCGAGTCGCCATGGTAAATCACTTTGCCATCCTTCATTTCTGCTGTAAACCATACTTTAGACTGACAACCATCAATCAGGTTATTTTCGTTCTTATCTGCCTCAGGGAAAGGTTCAAGACCATTTCCGTAATCAATAAGCAAACTATAACGATCCATCCAGTCGTCAAAACTGGTAAACTCCTCTATTATTTCGTCTTGTATATCGTTGATCATATTTTTCACTACTAATATAGTAAATTAAACAAAACTTATGCGTTTATAATTAGTTGGTAGAGGATTTCTGCGATGTTCTTATCGTCTTCTTCGGCAATGTCGTTCACAGGAGCTTCTATCACGTGATCCGCCTTCATATAAAATGGTTCGCGTGCTTGCAACTGCGGAGTGATGAAAGCCAACAACTCCTCCTCCGTGCGCCCTTGCAAGACAGGGCGTGTGCTCAAATCCGTCAGCATAAGGCGCTTAGCCAAATGCTCTGGCTTCCACTTGAGATAAACACTTGTTCCCAACTCTTTTAGGCATTCCATATTATCTTCCCAACAGGGATAACCTCCACCAGTAGCATAAATCACCTTCTCTATGGGCAACTCTGCCAAGTCCTCTAAAACATATTTCTCTTTGTAGCGAAACTCCTCAATACCATATTCGCGGATATACTCAGCAGGCGTTTGGCTATTAATTTCGGCGAAAGCCTCATCCAAATCCACAAAATGCCATCCCAATTTAGATGCCAAAATTCTGCCAACAGTTGTCTTGCCTGCAGCCATGTAGCCGATTAGATATATCGGCGGTTGAAAGGGTTTTAAAGGTTTCAAAACTGAGGAGTTTAAAGGTGAATATTTAAAGTTTATAGGCAAGGGGTATAATCAAAGGTGTCATTATCTCTCCAAAGCAGTTTTCCATCCTCAATGTACGCCTCTGGAAAAACAGAACGAAAAGGAGGACGCATCATACCAATCTCCTGCCACTCCTTATTATATACACGCACGCGCGAAGAGCAAATAGGTGCACAGACCGTGTGAATAACTACTATACTATCTCCAAGCACAATAGTATCGCGGGTGGAAAGGAGTTCTTTACTATGCTGTTCAGAAGTAATTTCATCGCTGTTCAGAAGTTCTGCAGTCGTAGTTTGCTGCGCAAAGGAACAGTGGCTCGCTATGTTTGCGAACTGTAAAATAAGTAATATAAAGATCCTACCTTTCATCATATATTGTTTTGTTTTTACGAGAGACGGGACATGCAAACAGAAAATAATCACGGAAGGTGGGAGACTTTATACGAGTAGTACTACTGCCTGTGCAGCAATTCCCTCTTTTCGACCTACGAATCCAAGGTTTTCGGTAGTAGTGGCTTTGATACTGATTTGGTTCTCCTCTACCCCCATCACTTCTGCCAAACAAGCCGTCATAGCGGGTATATGTGGATTCAGTTTAGGCATCTCCGCACAAATAGTACAATCGCAATTACCTAATTCATAGCCTGCCTCACGAATCATCTGCATCACTCGGCGCAAGAGAATCTTAGAATCAATATTCTCATACGCATTACCCTTTACAGGCGGGAAATGATAACCTATATCACGCATCGCAGCGGCTCCCAACAAAGCATCACACAAGGCATGAATCAACACATCCGCATCCGAGTGTCCTAACAGTCCTCGCTCTGCAGGTACGCAAATGCCCCCTAACCACAACTTGCGATTAGGGGCAAAAGCGTGCACATCATATCCAAAACCTATACGCATAAAGGTTCAGAAGTTTAGAAGTTATTTTTTGTTATTTACGAGATCTTTGATACCTGCGAGGTCGAAACCAAGGGTAAAGCGCATCGTACTATTCAACGGATTACCAGCGGCTGCTACACAATAGGAGAAATCTAAAGAGAAGATACTCAATTTAAAACCAGCACCAGCTGTAAAATAGCGGCGATTGCCCTTGTAATAATTCTCGTGGCTATAACCAATACGACCAAAGAATTGGCGATTATAACTATATTCAATACCTATACCCCATTGAATCTCTTGCAATTCTTCCAAGGCTGGAGATGCAGAAATATGTTTTCCATTGAAATCCACATCTGTATAGCCAGGAGCATCACAGAAAGATTGCCACCATCCTTGAGTAGAGGAGATCTCAGCAAAATCTGTCTGATTATACTCTCCACCAGCACCATCATTGGCAAATTTTGATTGATAAGTAGGCACCAACATCTTGTTAGCCTCGGCAGAAATCATCAAGCGGTTGTAGTTGTCGAAAGGCAATTCATAGCTAACACCCAAACGCATATTTGCTGGAATAAAATGCTTGGTATCACCCTCATCATATGACATTTTTCCACCTAAATTGCTCAGGTTGAATCCTAAAGCAAAATAACTTTCACCCATAGGTAAAGCAATTGGTTGGCGATAATAAAGTGATACATCTGCTGCCATCGTCCATGCTGGATACATCTCGATTGCTGATTGGTCTGCAGAAGAATTAGCACCATTGTTGAGATCACTATACAACGAACGCAATGCTACTGCCATACTCACATAGTCATGCAACTTACGGGAATATGCCAAATCAATAGCCCACTCATTAGGACGAACATCTTGAAGACCAATACCAGCCTCGTTTACCAATTTCACATCACCCATAGAGAAATAAGAAAAACTTGCAGAAAGCGTACCTGCCATCTCTCCCATATTATAGTAACCAGCTATATATGCCAAGTCAATATCATCCACCAATTGGCTTAACCAAGGTGTGTAATTGACTGTAAGACCTCCTTTGCTTTCCATGAAAGCATATTTTGAGGGGTTCCAGTGTTGTGAATTGAGATCAGGATTAGTAGCGGCACCAATATCACCCATACCTGCAGCATGAGCATCTGGCGCAATAGTCAACGATGGCATAGCAGTTGTAACAGGATTGGTAGCCATCATCGAGAAAGTAAGACCGATAAGGGTCAGGATTGATAAAAGAATCTTTTTCATTGTTGTTTTTTTGTTTATTGTTTTTATTAGTTATCTAATGGAAATCCTATAAGCCATATAGGCAGAAGCACTATAGGACAAATAGCTGAATTATTTTCTAAATATGTTTCATAGGCATTACTTACAAATTATGATTTTTCCTACTTTAGAAACAAATTCTGAAGTAAGTGTTTTTATTTTCACTTGATATACATAGATGCCTGGTGCGGCATTGATTTCACTCATATTCCATTGAATACCTTCGGTACCCTTTTGTTGGTATGCATGGATTAACCCTCCGCTCAAATCAAACATCCTTATTTCAGTTTGAATCACTTCGTTGGGCTGATCATATTCTATTTTGAAATTGAGCACTCCTGAACTTGTGATAGGATTAGGATATGCCATCACTTGATACAAAGTAGGTTCGAGTCCTTTCACAACCTGCATATCAAGCGTAGCCTTGCTACTATTATTGAGCAAGTCCCATGCTCTAAAAGTTATCCGATGTTCTCCCTCAGCAATCTCGGGCATCTTATAGCTGACTTTACCTTGCTTATAGCTATCGCTTGCCGCAATGAAATAATCATTCAAAACATATGTCTGTTTTGGATCATCATCAATGATCATCAGCAAATCGTGTCCGATGCCTGATCCGACGGTATTGATGCCATTCTCATCATAAATTTCAGCAAAGAAATGCGGAAACTCATAAGTCTTATCCCCCGATACAAAAGCAGGATTATTCAAATAAATTTTTAAATCTGGTCCCATAGTATCTACTATTTCTACAGGATTACTACCTCCCACTATAAAATCCTCAAAATAGCCAACACCTTCTCCTCGGCTCTCTTGGTCATAAGCATAATAAACTATACGACCATTGCCATAATTGTATCGAATATCTTTAGGCACCATGAATGTATATTCAAACAAGCCATTGATAACCGATGTTTTTCCAGAGAATAGGGTATTAGGATAATCCCAAAATGGTATTTTTTTCTTATT
This sequence comes from Paludibacteraceae bacterium, assembly GCA_017384225.1. GTDB lineage: Bacteria > Bacteroidota > Bacteroidia > Bacteroidales > Paludibacteraceae > Colicola. Next base: position 39,170 of record JAFNUD010000016.1, on the reverse strand, counting down.
TGCTTCCTTCTTCTCATCATTATCGTTGGTCAGAACCTGCTGTTGCTTATCCCATATTGTAATATCCATAGGACCATTAAACCATGTGGCAGTATCTCCAAAAGCATCCATGACATAGCCCCGTATGGTCTGTACGGTTAAAGCATGTAATGTATCCAACTTCGTAGAGGTGCGAATCTCATAATCTGTAGGATAATTTAGTCGCAATGCAGGATCACCCAATAGTACATATGCCATCTTATTATCATCCGAACCTGTCATATTCTTAGCTTTGGCTGTAGCCTCTCCCAAAGTCATACGGTATGAGAACACATTTTCATGTCCAAACAGCGTATCGCACAAATTCTGATTAAGAATAGTGTTCTGAGTAGCATATACCGTTCTACAAGCAGATAGTACGCCTATTGCACCACCATTAGGATTGAGTACAGCCTCCTCTCCTGCTGATGGTATTCCTCCATCAAAATGCGAGAAACTACATGTTGCCAAAAACCAAAAAGCTTGATTGGTATTGCTCATTTCTCGTATGTCTTTTGTAGTCATGAACAATTCGTTGGTGATATTATTATATCCTCCATGCCCCGCGTAGTTCATAAAGAGCATACCATTATTCATTAGGTTGTCAAATCTATTCTTCGCTAAAGGATAGCGTTCGCCAGAAGCGTTTACTTCCTGCATGTATGCATCTAAATAAATCTTATTTACAACAAAATTAGGATTTTTTAACCGAAGCATTTCTGCTCCCAAATCTGCCGTTTGAACATGCAATCCGTGATCGCCATCATCAGCCATAAAGCATATCTGATTTTTCCATTTCCCAAGTACACGATCATCCATATAGGCACACAACTTATCAACCACTTGCGTAGCTTGCTCTAATGTTCGAACAGGAAGACGTCCTACACCAATATTCATTTTGGCTCTTACTTCGTCAAACCTACCTCTAGAATCAACTCCTGCATTATCTGTCAATAATCCACAATAATCATCCGTACCATAGGCAGCTGTTTCCTTTACAGAGTTTTTTGCTTCAAAAACCAGCAAACGACTGACACCAGACACTTCGCCAAGAAGATTACGATTATCGTACGAAGCATTTCCCATTAACAAGAGGTTTTTAGGTTGTAATTGGGCATTCCCATTAGCACGATCGTATAGCATTTTCATTAACCAGCGATATGCCGTCACATCGGGCGTGCCAGAAGAGAACTCATTATAGACCTCCTCATCGGTAACAACAGCCCATGTGATATGATCCACTTCTTCATGTTTCTTTGCCAAACGAATGGCTTGCGCTCTAAATTCTTCTGGACAGATAATCACATAGTCAACATGGCTTAATCCGTGCAGATTCTGATTGGCAATTGTGTGTACATATTGAGTTTTTTTCCATCCTACAGCATTCACATCTACTGCCACATATTGTTCTGCACGTGCATTGCTACCCACCCATACAATCTTACCATCGCTGGTTCGAGATGTGGGCATACGTTCGATATTCACACCATCAGTAACTCGCCATATCTGCGTAGCAGTAGGACTATTCGTCATTGTGAAACGGGTGTTTCCCGATTTGGACAAATACTTTGTATTCGTAATAGCCATATCGGATCCACGCATCACCAATCGGCTTGGTACATGTAACTCTACATAGTTAAGATAGCCAATAGCACTGGAGGAACTAGTCACAAATTGCAATTTTACATTTTGTTTACCTATAGTCTTCGCTTGAACATTTAATATTAACGAATCGCGATCTGCCTTAGTATAGTAATCGGATACATCTATCGGATTCATAGTAGCCGTTGTTTGCTCATTTGCCAAACTCAATATAAAGCTAGACCTCTCAGACGAACTAGCAGCGACATCTGCAAAACATCTCATCTGCAAATCAGTACGAATATTCTGTGTGTTAAAAGAAATATTCAACGTATTATTTCCAGAGTGCAACGACTCACCATAGAACTCTCGACCACCACCATTCACGCCTGTATTGTCTATCAAATTTACTTTCTCCACTTCGTGAAGCATACATTCGGTAAACCAATCCACATCATATACATCCGTGTCATCAAGCGAAGCTGCTTCATTTATCAATCGCTGCTCACCTGCTGTGTCGCTCAAAAAATAATATCCATAATCACTATATGGGTTACGTGTGTGACGCCAATTTCCTCCCGAATACTCCCATCCTATTGAGCCACGAGCATAAAACAAGATATAATCTCCCTCGTTGAATACGTTGTCCGAACCTGTATGCATATAAAATGCTACAGAAGGCAGATCATCCCATTTGTCAAGCATGAAGTTTTCACTTAAGACATTACCTCCATAGCCTAATACACGAACTTTATCTGGTTGCAAGCCCCATGATTTAAGTTCTTCATAGGTTACGGCATGAATTCCTGTTTCACTCACACGTACTTTAACTATCTTACCAGTACTCAATACTGAACTCTCTACATAGCTATGTTTACCAGCCAACAAAGACATGGATGACATAAGAGACAATAGTATGACTATTAATTGCTTCCTCATTTTATTTTACAATATAATAATTCGTTATTATCTTTTGCTACAGAAATAACCTCTTCACGCTCTAACACTCGCGAGGTAGTAGCACAATCTACAAAAATCAAATCTCCTTGACGAATAGTCATAACCTGACTAATCCGATAGATGGCCTCGTCAAAGGAAATAATCGGTGAATAGTCAGCCAACTCACTCACGGCAACAAACTGACCAAGCACCAGCGAATAGTCAAACGCCCATCCGCGTACCGCATCGCCCTTTGCCACAAAGTCCGCAGCACAGATATTAAGTGCTGGTGCTAGTGCATCGTAGTAGCGGTATGCAAACTTAGTACCTATGTTCTTACCCATACGGCTCACACGTAGCACCACACAAGGGGTCATGCGCACATCCTCACTCCAGTCAGGAATAAAGAATGGTTTGCGGTTTACTAAGAGCGAAGAATCACCCTTGAGTATCATTTTGACTTCGTTGTCTATTTGACTGAAACCGACTATTTTCATACAGCCATCTTATTATATTTTTGCGACCGCGTACGCGCGCTGTTCCTAAAACTTATTTTTTATTTTGCACGAATAAATATCTGCACTGGACTACCATTAAAGTCCCACCACTCGCGCAATTTATTCTCCAAGAATCGGCGGTATGGTTCCTTCACATATTGTGGCAAGTTGGCAAAGAACACGAAAGTAGGAATTTGTGTGTTAGGCAATTGTGTGCAATACTTGATCTTAATATACTTGCCCTTAGTAGCAGGTGGAGGATAATTCTCTATGAGTGGCAAGAAACGCTCATTGAGTTGCGCGGTAGGCACTTTACGTTGCTTATTCTCATACACATGAAGTGCTGTTTCCATCACCTTGAAGATTCGCTGTTTGGTAAGCGCAGAGGTAAATATAATAGGGAAGTCCCTAAACGGAGCTATACGCTCGCGGATAGCATTCTCGTAGCCCTTGATATCAGCATTGGTTTTGCTCTCGATCAAATCCCATTTGTTTACACAAACCACCAATCCTTTTTTATTTTTCTGAATCAATTGATAGATATTCAAATCTTGAGCTTCTATGCCACGCGTAGCATCAATCATCAGGATACAAACATCGGAGTTTTCTATAGCACGAATCGAACGAACTACAGAATAGTACTCCAAATCTTCATTGACCTTAGCTTTCTTGCGAATACCTGCAGTATCTACTAAATAAAACTCTTTACCAAACTTATTGTAGCGTGTATAGATACTATCTCGCGTAGTACCTGGAATATCGGTGACTATAGTACGTTCCTCGCCGATGAAGGCATTCAAGATACTACTCTTGCCAGCATTAGGACGACCCACGATAGCAAAACGTGGCAACTCTTCAAAATCATCTGCTGCGCCACTGTCTTTGAATCGGCTACAAATTTCATCTAGTAAGTCGCCTGTACCCAAACCATTTTCAGCAGAGAGAATATAGGGTTCGCCCAAACCGAGTTTGTAGAATTCAGGAGCACCATATTGCTGATCAAACTGGTCCACTTTGTTGACTGCCAACACGGTCTCCTTCTTCGCCTGTCGCAAGAGGTGGGCAACTTCCATATCAAACTGCGTAACACCCGAATTCACATCTACTACCAACAGCACCACATCTGCCTCCTTGATAGCCATATTTACTTGGCGATTGATCTCGCTCTCAAAAGTATCGTCGGACTGTACTACCCAACCACCTGTATCAATCACCGAAAACTCCTTGCCACACCACTCGCTCTTGCCATATTGGCGGTCGCGGGTAGTACCCGCAGCATCATTTACAATCGCTCGACGCGTCTTGGTCAAGCGGTTAAAAAGGGTCGATTTCCCCACATTGGGACGCCCCACTATCGCTAAAATATTTGCCATAGAATTTATTGTTTTGTTATTGGTTCTGGAGTCCGATGTCCAGAGTCCGGTTATTAATTACAATTACACTCGCCTCCGCAGTCATCGCAGCTACCCTTGCAGCCACCGCAACCGCCTCCACAACCACGATGATGCAGGGCTTTCAACTCGCCTTCTGTCACTTCACGAATATTCAGCACCTTACCCACAAAATGCAAGTTCTCACCTGCCAATGGGTGGTTGAGGTCGATAGTCACATTCTCTTTGGTAATCTCCACAATCTGCGCATTGATAATCTGTCCGTCCATCGTATTCATTGGTACAATAGCACCTACGTACACGCGCTCGGAGTCAAACTCATTGTCACCGTTGTAGAACATTTTCTTGTCCAAAGTCAGCACACCTTCATCGTCATATTCACCATAAGCATCTTGACAAGCAATGCTGAAGTCAAACGTTTCTCCCTCTTGCAAGCCTTCCATATGTTGCTCAAAAGCGGGCAACATCATGCCCTCGCCGTGGCAATATACCAATGGAGCCTCTTCCGTCGCCTTCTCCATCAACTCTTCATTTCCATTCTCGCCATCCACATACAAATCGTATTGGAGGGTCACTACTTTTTTTGTTTCAATTTTCATATATTCTTGTTTTTATAATTATCTCGCGTCTCCCGAATCACGACTCATACCTCGCGATTCCCGATAAATCATTACCACCAATTCACACGTTTGCCTGTGGCATCTGCGCTGCTCTTATCATACTTCAAATCCTTCAGCATACTAGCATTCACACCAATATGAAAGGTATAACTCTTGTATGGTCCAAAAGGCACAAAACTTGCGCTCATACTCCAGCAGTGTAGGTCGCGACTTACATTGATACTCGAGTACGCTAATTTCTTAGCATTCACATCATAGCTGAGTGAGGTGCTAGCTTTCCACCCACTACCCAAACCTATGGATGCTGAAAAACTCAAATTATGCCTGAACTCCATCTTATAATAATTCCGTTTCTCATCCCACTCCGCTCCTGCTCCATAACGCAAACTATAAGAAACACTCAAACTCCATGGAATATTAGCAAACAAATAGCCATCATCTGTTGCCTTATTCGCATCTTTATCTCTCTTCTGTTTTTTAGGTTGTTCTGGTTCTATGATCTCTCCTGTCAACGGATCCAACGAAGGTTCTTCCATTTCCTCAAACGAGTTGTCTTCCGAATCATGCTTTTTATCACGATTAAACCAGCGCTTCACCACATCGTTGTTGAACGTATAGCTGAAGCTCGTACTCGTACCCAAGAAATGAGGGAAGCGTCCGTGATTCCAATATAGTTCGTTGCAGCGTACATGCTGACCGCTAGCGGTAGTGGTGTACATATATGGGTCAAACTGACCACTCAGGTTGATGGTATAGTTCACTTTAGGAATCTTTATACGCAGGTTCACCGAAAAGTTTTGCCAATTCATCGAATCTGCAATAAAATTATAGCCACCACCTATACTAAAGTTGTCAATGATACTATACACTTTGTATGGTTCTTTACCCGTCGTATCTTTATCATTGCGCAACTTCATCTCTAAATTATTGCCCAAAGAAAACGACAAACTCGCAGAACTACCTCTACCTGGAGTCTCTCGAAAACGAGAATACACCACTTCCTCAAATATCGGCAAGCCATTCTCATCCAACTTTGGCACAAGATTACCTGCGGCATCACGTGTAGTCACCATCTTGTCATACGTACCATAAAATCCACCATAGCGCTTCGCCCACATAGGATCACCAAAATCCGGACGATAGGTAAAACTCAGCGATGGCGTCATCACATGGCGAAACCTATCCACCTTATCGCCAAACCACTTGCGGTATGGTATGTAGAATCCATATAGCTTCGTGGACAGACTTACACTCGCATTGAAGTCATACACGTTGTAGAATCCCATCACCGTATCTTTCTTTACCTCATAGTTCTCCTCATCCCAATGTTGGTCCACACGTTGAAAAAACATACGATCATTCACACTCACACTTGGAGTAATACTAATATATTTAAACAACATAAACGATGCCGAACTACTCAATGAATGCTTAAAACCATTTTGCCAATCTTTCACAAAGTTGGATTTGAAGAAATAGTCCTCCTTACACGTGATCGAATTATAGAAATTACCGTTATATTGTAAACTGATTTTCTCGTACCATTTTTCCTTACCCACACGCTGCTTGCGCTTGAATGGATAGATACGACTCATGCTCACAGTGATATTTGGCAAGCTCACTTGCAAAGTAGAATCCTTCGTTCGCTGAGTGATTGACATATTTGCGCTTATGCTCCACGGACTATCAGGGAAACGTTGCGTATAGTTCACCGTACTACTAGTCGTATTCTCAGCATTAGCTTGCACATTGTAGTAGCTATTGATATTGCTACGATTGTATCCACTTGTCTTAAAGTTCACACTCGCCGAAAAGTTATTATACGGATTCGCTTTGCTATCCTGCGTATGCGTCCATTGTACGCTCAAGTTTTTCGCCACATTGTAATCGGGCATATCTTTCTCCCCTGTCACATCCCAACGATAATTTATACTCACATTACCTCTAAACTTGTAGCGTTTTATATATCGACTCGCAGCATATACAGCCCAAGTACCGCGCGTATATATATCACCTGTCAATTCCACATCAAAATAGTCATTCACTGCGAAATAATATCCCAAACCCGACAAATACATTCCGCGCGTATAGTCATCGCCAAAATTAGGCATTATCAATCCACTGGAGTATTGATTCGTAAAGGGGAAAAAACCAAATGGTATAGCCAAAGGCAATGGCACCTCACCCACGACCAGATAAGCAGGTCCTGTAGCTATAAAATTACCAGGTTTAACTTTTGCTTTTGTCATACGCAAATAAAAGTGAGGGTGATCATGGTCATCACAAGTCGTGTATTTACCCCCTTGCATCATCAGCAAATCGCCATCCGTCTTCTTTGTCTTGTCTGCAATCACATAGCCTTCACCTTGCTCCGTAACGACATGACGAATAATACCTTTTTGCGTCTTAAGATTATACGTTATTTCATTCGATTCATAACTATCATTACCTTCCTTGAAGACAGGCAAACCCACCCACTCATCTTCTATCGTATCCAGCACGCCACTTGCATAAAGCGTGCTACTATCAAGGGACACACGAATATAATCTGCGGTCAATCCCATTGTCTTGTACTTCAACTCACCCGAACCATACATGAAAGCCACCCCTTTACCAGTCATTACCATCGAATCTTTCGAGGTATATTCCACACGAGCATCTAACGCCTTAGACTTACGCTCCAGTTGCTCCCCACGTGGCACACTATCTACCAGCATCAAGGAATCCGTCGGCAAGCTATCCTGCACTGCAAGCGTATCCATTGATATACGACCTTGAGCCACCATTGGAAGCACCAACAGGAATAGCAGTAGCAATATATATACTCGTCCAACTCTCATTCTATGTTTGTGTACGCGCGTACGCACGAACACGCAAAAAATCGTGCAAAAGTAGTAAAAAAAAATCACATATACAAATAAAACAAACTTTTTTTTGCAAAAGTAACATTTCTTAAGATTTACCCCAGATACACTTTTTCGACATTTTCCTTGAAGATATCCCGATGATACCTTGATAATACACCAATGATAGATTATACAAAAAAGTAGCATTTCTTAAGTTTTATGTTTTTTCTAGCACTTATAATTTACAATTATTTTTGCATGCACTTGCATATATCAATCCTTTTTTGTACCTTTGCACGCTAAAATGTTTTTTTGACTATGACAATACAAAACAAAATACAAGACTTGCTCAGCCAAATTGCTGACTTGCAAGCCACCAGCGCAGAGCAAGTAGAAGCACTGCGCATCAAGTACCTCAGCAAGAAAGGTATAGTTACAGAACTCTTCAACGAGTTTCGCGAAGTTCCCAAAGAGGAAAAACGCGAGATAGGTCAAGCGCTCAATGCATTGCGTCAAGCTTATGAAGCACGTATCAACGAACTACGTGAAGCTGCCGAATCCAACGGTTCTAACAAAGCTATCGAAGCGACTGATCTCACCCGCACACCAGACCCTATCGCATTGGGTACACGCCATCCCTTATCTCTCGTGCGCGAGCAAATCATCAACATTTTTGAACGTGTGGGCTTCACTGTAGCTGATGGTCCAGAGGTGGAAGATGACAATCACGTCTATTCACTCCTCAACTTTGCACCAGAGCATCCTGCTCGTGACATGCAAGATACGTTCTTCATTGAGAAAGAACCTGGTGTGCAAAAACCATCTGATATTCTGCTGCGCTCTCATACATCTAGTGTTCAAACCCGCGTAATGCTCAATCAAGAGCCTCCTATCCGCGTACTTTGCCCTGGTCGCGTGTATCGTAACGAAGCCATTTCGGCGCGTGCGCACTGTTTCTTCCACCAAGTAGAAGGACTCTATATTGACAAAAACGTCAGCTTTGCTGATTTGCGTGAAGTACTGCTCTACTTTGCAAAGGAAATGTTTGGTCCTGAGACTAAAATCAGACTACGCCCAAGCTATTTCCCATTTACCGAACCCTCCGCTGAAATGGACATTTCTTGCGATCTCTGCGGAGGAAAAGGTTGCTCATTCTGCAAAGGTACAGGTTGGGTTGAAATCCTCGGATGCGGCATGGTAGATCCTAACGTATTGGAGTCTTGCGGAATTGATTCCAAAGTATATACAGGCTACGCTTTTGGTATGGGTGTAGAGCGTATCACTAATCTCAAATACCGCGTAAAGGACCTCCGTCTCTTCTCCGAGAACGATGTTCGTTTCCTCCAGCAATTCGAGGGATGCTAATCCAAGAAATCATACAAGCTATTCAACCTCTGCGAGTTATCGGCAAATCCGACAACTTGCAGAATTTGGATATTCAACACTTGCTCACTGATAGTCGGCAACTTGGCAGTAAGCCTGAAAACACGCTATTTTTTGCGATTTCAACGAGCAAAAATGACGGAGCAAACTACATTCCACAACTCTGCCAACGCGGTGTCTGTACCTTTGTCCTAACTCTTGAGCAATATCATTCCCTACTAACCCGCGACTCGCAACTTACGATAAATGCCATCCTCGTTGAGGATGTCCTCAGATCATTGCAAGCTTTAGCGATCTATAAGCGTTCACTTTATCATGGTCCTGTGATTGGTATTACTGGATCCAATGGTAAAACTGTAGTCAAAGAATGGCTATACCAACTTTTAAAAGACGATTATCGTATTACCCGCTCACCTAAATCCTATAACTCACAGATTGGAGTGCCACTTTCCGTGTGGCAACTCAACGAACAAACCCAGTTAGCCATTTTCGAAGCTGGTATTTCTGAGATGGGCGAGATGGAACGTTTGCAACCTATCATCCGACCTACCATAGGTGTTATTACCTATATTGGTACCGAACACGGAGAGAATTTTCCCTCCTTGGAGATCAAACGCAAGGAAAAGATGCGTCTATTTGCAAATTGTCCCCTAATCATCGAAGATTCTACCCACCAAAATATACGCACTTGTGCAGCTGTCATGCGCGCACTCGGCTACAGCGAAGATACTATTGCACAACGCATCCTCCACCAGACTCATGAGACTATTCTTGAGGTCAACTTATCCGCCCTTGTGGATAATGTGCGCTATTTCCGATCCTTGCTGCAATCTACCACACGACTCACCTGTATGGTCAAGGCATTTGCATATGGAGCTGGTAGTGTAGATATTAGCCTTGCATTACAACAAGCAAAATTAGCCGATTATTTGGCAGTAGCGGTGGCAGACGAGGGGGTAGAACTCCGCAAAGCGGGCATCACTCTACCAATCATTGTTATGGATCCTGAAATAGCGGCATTAGACTTGATATTAGAAAACAACCTACAACCCAATGTCTATTCCTTTGCTATTCTTGAAGCCATCATCTCCGCAGCTGAGACAAGAGGTTTAGAGCAAGTACCTATACATATAAAGATTGATTCTGGCATGCATCGTTTGGGATTTTTCCTTGAAGATATGCCCCAACTCATCGAGCGTATCCAACAACAAAATACGGTACGCGTAGCCAGTATTTTCTCCCATTTGGCGGGAAGCGACGAAGCTCAATTTGATGCCTATACCCATCATCAAGCAGCTTACTTCCAAGGTTGCGCCTCCCGCCTTATAGCCTCATTGCCTAATCACCAATCAATCTCCCTCAAAGGGAATTCGAATGAGGTAATCTTACACCTCTGCAACACCGCTGGCATTGAGCGTTTTCCCGAATACCATTTTGATATGTGCCGACTTGGCATCGGTATGTACGGATTCTCCTTCTTACCCAATAGCGTAGCGTCCCTTAAAAACGTATGCACCCTCAAAACGACAATACTCAGCATCAAAACCATACCTGCAGGCAGTACAATTGGTTACGGACGTCACACTACATTGTCAGAACCACGACAGATAGCCGTCATACCTATTGGTTATGCCGATGGTTTTGACCGTCGATTCTCTAACTACGGAGGCGAAGTGGTGGTACGAGGGAAACGATGTCCCGTAGTAGGCAATGTATGCATGGATCAAGCCATGATAGACGTAACAGGCACCGATGCACAACCTGGCGACTTTGCAATCATATTCGGAGATCAATTGCCAATACAAGAACTTGCCGACAAACTCAATACCATACCTTACGAAGTACTAACATCTATTTCTCGCCGTGTCCAACGTATCTATTTCTACGAATAATCTGACCATTGGTTATGATAACCACATTGTACAAGAGGGTCTTTCTTTCTCGTTGAATACGGGCGAAATGGTATGTATGCTCGGACCCAATGGTTGTGGCAAATCCACTCTCCTGCGCACTCTTGCTGGACTGCAACCTACCCTTAGCGGTACATTCAGCATCCACCTATTACCAATAGCTAAAGCTGAACTGCAGGCGAAGTCGAATTATGGTCCAAAGGGCAATCTACAGCCCGAAGGGCGATCTATAAGCAAGAATAGTGCTCATATCGCCCTCGTTCTCACCGAACGCCTCAGCTTGGACAACACCACAGTCCACGATGTGGTGGCTATGGGACGCTATCCATACACCTCCTTTCTCGGCGGTTTATCTGCTAAAGATGAGACGATTATCACCGAAGCCTTAGAAGCCGTAGGTTTTCCTAATTCAAAATTCAAAATCCAAAATTCAAAATTCACTTCGCATTCCGATGGTGAAAAACAACGCATACTAATAGCCAAAGCCATTGCACAACAGACGCCAATCATCTTGCTGGACGAACCTACGGCTCATCTTGACTTGCCTAATCGCATTCGCACATTACAACTGCTCCGCAGATTAGCACACGAACAAGGAAAAACCATCCTTATATCTACCCACGAATTAGATTTAGCACTACAATTATCCGACCGCATACTGTTAATGATACCACAGCAAGGCATTTTACTTGATACGGCTGACAACTTGCGTCAAGCCAATGCTTTCTATCAAGCATTTGGTATGGACATTTTTAATCCGCTTGCTTAAATGCTCGTACAACCTTGCTTTTTTTCGGTAAAATTTGCTAATTTGCTTTTTTTTACGTACCTTTGCAGCCAAAACTGTGAAATTGTACAATTATGTTAAGTATTGGAAACAAGATGCCAACATTTAGTGTGGCAGACCAAAATGGTAACATCGTTACCAACGAACAACTATTAGGCAAAAAGGTCGTTCTCTATTTCTACCCTAAAGACAGCACCCCTGGTTGTACAGCAGAAGCATGCAACCTACGCGATAACTACGAGCGTTTTCTCGCAGAAGGCTACCAAGTCTATGGTGTAAGTAAAGATAGTCAAAAATCACATTTGAATTTTATTGCGAAAAACAACCTTCCTTTCCCTCTTCTATCCGACCCTACGACTGAAATGTTGCAGGCATTTGGCGCATGGGGAGAGAAAAAAATGTGTGGTAAGACATGCGTGGGTACATTGCGCAAAACGTTCGTTTTTGATGAACAAGGTACATTGGTGCAACTTATTGATAAAGTAGATACAAAAAATCATGCCGAACAAATTTTGTAAATATCAAACTGATATTAACCGCTAAACAATATGGACACAAAAGAATTACAAAAGCTCATTGCCATCTGGTTTGAAGAAGATATCCGCGATGGTGATCATACATCACTCAGTTGTATCCCTGCTACCGAAATGGGTTGCCAACAGCTCATTGTAAAAGAAGAGGGTATCATTGCAGGTATCGAAGTGGCTAAACAAATCATCAACTACTTCGACCCAGAGTGCCGTTTCGAGCAGTTGCTTGAGGATGGCGCACATGTGCATCCTGGCGATATTGCCTTCCGCGTTTATGGCAAAGAACTCAGTCTGTTGCAAATCGAGCGCACCATGCTCAATATCATGCAACGTATGTCGGGTGTAGCCACTACAGCCAATCGCTACCAATCGCTCATTGCTGACACCCAATGCCACGTACTTGATACCCGCAAGACTACCCCAGGTCTGCGCTATATAGAAAAAGAGGCAGTACTCATCGGAGGCGGTATGAATCACCGTATCGGTCTATTCGATATGATTCTGCTCAAAGATAACCATGTGGACTTTTCTGGTGGTATCACCGCAGCACTTACTCGTGCAAAAACCTATTGCGAAGAGAAGGGCAAAGATCTCCGCATTGAGATTGAGACCCGCAATGAGGACGAGATTCGTGAGGCACTTGCTACCAATATCCCTGACCGTATCATGCTCGACAATTTCTCTCCAGAGCGCACCAAAGGCGCTGTAGATATTATTCGTGCATGGGAGAAAGAGAATGGCAGGCATATTGAGATTGAGTCTAGTGGTGGTATCACTATTGACACCCTCCACGACTATGCCGTGACAGGTGTGGACTTCATCAGCGTTGGTGCCCTCACCCACTCTATCAAGAGTCTCGACATGTCCTTCAAGGCAGTAAAATAATACAATATCACTCCCACAGATAACACAGATAGACACTAAGTCTTTGTTTTATTTGTGAAAATCAGTGAAATCAGTGGGAAATAACAAACACACCGAACTATCATGATTCCAGCTCGCCTATCTGCGCTTCGCGCGCTCATGCAACAGCATGGCGTTACTGCCTGCATCGTACCAGGCACCGACCCTCATGCTAGCGAATATATGGCCGCTCACTGGACCGAGATGTCTTGGATTACAGGATTTCTCGGCGAGACAGGCACCGCAGTCATCACCCTTGACGAAGCCCTTCTCTGGACCGACTCACGCTACTACCTACAAGCCGAGGCTGAACTCCAAGGCACTACTGTCACCCTCATGCGCGAGAGCGATATTGACTGCCCTACTATTCCAGAATGGCTTCTATCCAGTCTATCACCTATCGCCAATAGCCAATCGCCTAAAGTAGCCGTCAACCCCGAGATGTACAGCGTCAATGGTTATCGCGCACTAAAAGCAGAATTAGCAGAAGGTAACATCGAGCTCGTAAGCATTGACCTTATCTCTCCACTATGGACCGAAGGTCGCCCTGCTATCCCAACCTCTTTGCTTTACGAGTATGAGGAAAAATATACTGGCGAGAGTGTCAGCAGCAAACTCACACGCGTGCGCCAAGCACTCCAAGACCGCCGTTGTGATGCACTCGTAATATCAGCACTTGACGAGATTGGTTGGTTGCTCAATATCCGAGGCAAAGATGTGGACTACACTCCATGCCTTATCAGCTACGTAGTCGTAGAGATGGAGCGCTGCACGATCTTCGTAGCACCAAGCAAACTTGATGATGCAGCTCGCGCATATCTCCGACGCATCAACGTCAGCGTATGCGATTATGAACAAGTTTTCCTATACCTGCAACAACTATCGGCTACAGCTGTAATGTATGATGGCGGTAAAGTTAATGAGGCACTCTTCGAGGCGATCAACCCTTCGGTAAAGACCGTTAATGTTAGTCCAAGTCCTGTACTGAAGATGCAGAGCGTAAAGAACGAAGTGGAGCTCCAAGGCGAGCGCATCGCTATGCGCAAAGATGCTGTAGCCCTCACCCGCTTCTTCTATTGGCTTGAGAACGACTCCCAACTCGCAGCTACCGATTCTGGACTCAATGAAATCAGTATAGCCGAAAAACTCGGTTCTTTCCGCGCTATGGGAGAGAATTACACCGATGATAGCTTCTGCACCATCGCTGGTTGGAAAGGCAATGGCGCTATCGTGCACTACCACGCTATGCCTGAAGAGTGTGCCACCATTGAAGGCGAAGGTGTATTGCTACTTGACTCGGGCGGACAGTACCTTGACGGTACTACCGACATTACCCGTACTATATGGGTAGGTAATCCAGCAAATATCCCTGCCGAAGTTAAACGCGATTATACAGCGGTACTCAAGGGACATATAGCTCTTGCTCGTGCACGTTTCCCCAAAGGTACACGTGGCAACCAGCTTGACGTGTTAGCACGCCAGTTCCTATGGCAAGAGGGTATGACCTATGGTCATGGTACAGGTCATGGTGTAGGTCACTTTATGGGTTGCCATGAGGGTCCACAGAACATCCGCACGGACAACAACCCTAATCCATTGCAAGTGGGCAATATCTGTTCTGACGAGCCGGGTCTCTATCGCGCTAATGAGTATGGTATCCGTATTGAGAACCTTATCGCCGTGCGTGAATGTACCAACTTGGGCGCACACGCTACAGGTGAGACCTTCCTCGAATTTGAGACACTCACCCTCTGCTACTACGATACCAATATGATTGACATGAGCCGTATGACCGCACAGGAGATAGTTTGGATCAACGCTTATCATGAGTGGGTATATGCCGAAATTTCACCACTCTTATCTGATAAAGAAGCACAATTTTTGAAAGAAAAGTGCCGAGCTTTGTAAAAACAATATGGAGGAACAATTTGTTCCTATCACTTCGAGTAAATGACATAAGTGGCGGAAAAATTCCGCCACTTATGTATATAAAAACGAATTTGCATGGTTTTTGTAGGATTGGGTATTGTAACCCTGAAAACAATAATATAATCCTAACCATTAAATAAAACAAACAAAACTATGAGACCAAAATCTATTCTCCTCATCCTCTTCCTTTGCGGTACTATGGCATTGCAAGCCATAGATTATGTTATGCTTAGTCCATTAGATACAACTCTCCTCCCTACGATACCCAGCAAAGATTGCGGAGGAGAAATCGTTCGTAAGGTATTAAGCCGTGATGCGATTTGGCATAATACACAAAA
Source organism: Paludibacteraceae bacterium (assembly GCA_017384225.1). Taxonomy (GTDB): domain Bacteria; phylum Bacteroidota; class Bacteroidia; order Bacteroidales; family Paludibacteraceae; genus Colicola. Next base: position 23,498 of record JAFNUD010000016.1, on the reverse strand, counting down.
AAAATTAAGACGCCATCATTTCTCAGACCAAAGTATCTACAAAATGATGGTACAGCTCTACCGCAACACTCATCAACATTACATCAGTTTGCCAGTCGTTTATTGGAGTCAGAGTCCTCAAGGCGACTCTTTATTAGTATCAGGGCGAGTGTATCTGCCCAAGAATCGTATGCTGAAGGGAATTGTCATTGCCAATCACTACACAATGACTTCAGACATAGAAGTTCCTAGCAACATGGTATCTATAGAGAGTATTTATGCGATGAAGGGCTATGCGGTAGTTATGCCCGATTACGTAGGCTATGGTGCATCACGCGATAAGTTACACCCCTATTTGCATTGGCGTAGCGCTGCACAAACTGCTGTAGATTTGTTGAACTGTATGCCCGAATTGTTAGCATATTATGGTTACTCCTACACACAAGATGTAGTAGTGACGGGCTATTCGCAAGGCGGTGCCGTCGCACTTGGTGTAGCGAGAATGATCGAAGAAAATAATACTCAAGGAATAAATGATTGGAGCGTACGCAAGCTGTATGCTGGAGCAGGGCCATATGATCCTGCAGGTACATACCTATATAGTTTAGAACGTAACGAGATGGGGATTCCTGCGGCTATACCTCTGATTGTAATGGGATTAAGCGATGCATACGATTTGGGGTTTACGTTGGAGGAGTTTTTCTTGGACCCCCTATTATCAAACTATGAGGATTGGATAGTGTCGAAAAAATATACAGTCGGGCAGATCAATCAGCTAATGGGATCCACTATTATGAGCGAACTGATGACCACAGAGGCACTTAATATAGATAGTCCGCAAGCAGACATGCTTTATGAGGTGCTCCTCTGGAATAGTAATGTGGGATATGATTTGCAAACACCTGCATACTTCCTCCATAGTGTGGAAGATGAAGTCGTCCCCCTACTGAACAGTATCAACCTACAAGAACAAATGCCCCATAAAGAGGGAAAAACGTTTGATTTTGATTACTACGGATCACATGTAGAAGCAAGCATACCATTCATCAAATACGTGTATCAAGATTTGTAGATATATAACGCAGGTGCAGGATAAAGCAACGAGACAAAGACAGGCTCCCTTGATTTCCATGTCAAGGGAGTTTTTTATGACAAAAAACGAAGTTTATACTACTAAACTTGCATATGTGCAAGATTTTTATTACCTTTGCAGGCCAATAAACTGAACATTCAATTCTATTAAATATGAAATTAGAGGAAATACTTATTCCACAGATACAAGAGACTGTAAAAAGCCTCTATGGTATTGAGATAACTGCAGAACAAGTGCAACTGCAAAAGACACGCACAGAGTTTGAAGGCGATATCACACTCGTGGTGTTCCCATTCGTGAAAGCAGCACGCAAAGCACCAGCCATGGTGGCACAAGAAGTAGGAGAGAAACTCGTGGGCGGACTCATTGAGAAGTACAACGCCGTACAAGGATTCCTCAACCTGAGCATCTCACAAGCCTACTGGCTCGAGCAACTAAAAGCCATCGCTAGCGCAGAGAACTACGGACAGTTGAGGCGAGAGGCGAAAGGCGAAGATGCGAAAGGTGAAAAGCCATTGATGATGGTGGAGTACTCTTCTCCTAACACTAACAAACCATTGCACCTCGGTCACGTGCGCAACAACCTATTGGGTTACTCTATCGCCAAGATTCAAGAAGCGAACGGTTGGAACGTTGTAAAGACCAATATCGTGAACGATCGCGGTATTCATATCTGCAAGTCGATGCTCGCATGGCAACTCTTCGGCAATGGCGAGACACCAGAGACTAGCGGCAAGAAAGGCGACCACCTGATTGGTGATTACTACGTGCGCTTCGACAAAGAGTACAAAGCACAAATCAAAGAGCTCGTAGCGGGCGGCATGGATGAGGAGACTGCCAAGAAAGAGGCTCCGCTTATGAAAGAAGCTCAAGCCATGCTCGTAAAATGGGAGCAAGGCGATGCCGAAGTGCGTGCCCTTTGGCAAAAGATGAATGAATGGGTATATGCTGGATTCGACGAAACCTACAAGCAAATGGGCGTAGGCTTCGATAAGATCTACTACGAGTCTGACACCTACCTCGTAGGTAAGGGCGAAGTGGAGCGTGGACTCGCCAAAGGCGATTTCTATCGCCGCGAAGATGGCTCTGTATGGGCTGACCTTGCGCAAAACGGACTTGATGAAAAGTTGCTCTTGCGCGCTGACGGCACATCCGTATATATGACCCAAGATATTGGTACAGCTAAACTCCGCTTCGAGGACTACCCTATTGATAAGATGGTATATGTGGTGGGTAATGAGCAAGAATACCACTTCAAGGTACTTAGTATCCTGCTAGACCGTCTCGGTTTCCCATTCGGCAAAGAGTTGGTACACTTCTCTTACGGTATGGTGGAATTACCTAACGGCAAGATGAAGAGCCGTGAGGGAACAGTAGTAGATGCAGACGACCTGATGGCACAAATGATTGCGGATGCTAAAGAGATTTCCAAAGACAAGGTCAATACCCTACCCGACATCACCGAGGAAGAAGCCAACGAGATTGCTCGCGTAGTAGGTTTAGGTGCGTTGAAATACTTCATCTTGAAAGTTGACCCACGCAAGAATATGCTCTTCAATCCAGAGGAGAGTATCGACTTTAATGGCAACACTGGTCCATTCATCCAATACACTTACGCTCGTATCCAGAGCGTACTGCGCAAGGCGGGAAATATGTCTGATGCGTCCGACTTATCTGACATGTCCGACCTATCCGAAAAAGAGCTCACACTCATCCAACGCCTTGTGGATTACCCTGCTGCAGTACGTCAAGCAGGCGACGAGTTCTCACCAGCGGTGATTGCAAACTATGCATACGCCTTGGCATGCGACTTCAATAGCTTCTACCACGACCATAGCATCCTGAACGAAGCAGACGAGCAGAAACGCGCGCTACGCCTTGTATTAGCACAAACCGTGGCGAAGGTGATCAAGAGCGCTATGGCATTGCTCGGTATAGAGGTGCCTAATAGAATGTAGTTAGACTTGTCTGACTATTCTGAGTAGTCTGAGTTGTCCGACAGATCTGACTATTCTGACCTATCCGATAAAAGAGAGCCGAAGATGTACTTCTTCGGCTCTTTTTTATTTCCACTGCAGAAACAAGATGATTATAATCCGTACATGGCTGTTATGAGTTTGGAGTTACGAATTTGCAGTTATCAGTTTATTGTGATGGCAGAGCATCAATTCGCCGTCTTCGCGACGCAGGTGCATTCCTCCACCCTCGCAGTAGCGGAAAAGTTTGCAGTCTTTGCAAGGCTCTAACTCTCGCATCCACCTGCGGTCGCGGTAGTCCCTAAAACCATTCTCCCACACATCCCAAAAATCATCCTTATAAATATTGCCTTGGTAATACTTGCCACGTACACTAGTGCAGGCGGATATACTGCCGTCAATCAAGATAGATGCGATACTTATTCCCGCCGCACAATGGAACAAATGGTCGCGCACTTCCATCTCATAATCAGGCATAAAGCCCTCACAGGAGTAGGAGATATGCAAACCTTGTTTGCGTTTCTCTCGGATATAGTCTAGCAACTGGCGATGCTGCTCGGGAGTCAATAATAGTTCGGGATTCTCTGCTGCACGTCCCATAGGATCAATCGTGATTAGTCGCCAGTTGCGTACACCAATAGACCACAAATACTCGCGCATCTCATCTAATTGATTGATTGTGCGTTGGTTGACGCATGTCACCACATCCCAGACGAGCCTTTTAGGCTGTTCAAGAGAGGCATCGCCTCTGTTCAGGGGTTCAGAGATATTCTCCTTAACTTCTGAACTTCTAAACTTCTGAAGTCCAAACTGCGCAACAAGTTTAATAGCGCGGGTAGCACCTTCAAAAGCTAGGGGGTGTTGGCGAAGCCAGTTGTGGTTGTCCTTCATGCCGTCAAAGCTGATAGCCATTGAGCGCAAGCCCGCCGCCATCAGTTCCTTAAAGCGTTTTTCGGTCAATGCCAATCCGTTAGTGACCATGCCCCACGGATAGCCGCGCTGCTTGAGCGCTGCGCCCACCTCGGCGAGATCCTTGCGCATCAGCGGTTCGCCACCCGATATGATAATCAGCACCTTGTGGGGATCAACATGAGGGGTTACAGACTTGTCCAACACATTCAAGAAATCCTCTGCTGGCATGTCGGGAGTTACCTCTGAACTGCTGCAATCACTACCACAATGGAGGCAATGCACATTGCAGCGGAGCGTGGACTCCCAAAAGAGTTGTTGCAGCGGGTGCAACTGCTGGAGGTTCTTGCGGCGCAGCCGCTCAAGCTCAAATATGATTCGTCGATGAAGTTTCAAAGATTGTTGTACTTTTGGCGAAGATTAAAGGTTTTCATATTGCTTGATTTTAAAAATTTGCAAGATTCTCTGCAAAGGTACGATATTTTTTTAAGCTGTACAAGAGTTGGCTGTTTTTTTTGAAAAATGGGGCATCTATGACCGCCCCGAATTGTGTGGTTATTGTATGGTTATTGTGTGGTTATTGTATGGTGCGAGTAAGACTCTGGTGGGTGGTAAATAAAACATGTATGTATCAAAAAAGAGATAGACAGTCCAAATGGGCAGCCTATCTCTTTTGATATATCTTTACCTAAATTACTTCGCGTAACTTACGGCGCGGGTCTCACGGATAACAGTGATACGGATTTGACCAGGGTAAGTCATCTCGTCTTGGATACGCTTAGCAATATCAAAAGAGAGTAGCTCAGTATCTTTGTCGCTGAGTTTGTCAGCGCCCACAATCACACGGAGTTCACGACCTGCTTGTAGAGCATAGGTTTTAGTTACACCAGGATAGGACATAGCGATATTCTCAAGGTCATTCAAACGTTTCACATATGCCTCTACAATCTCGCGTCGAGCACCTGGACGTGCACCTGAAATAGCATCACAAGCAAGGACAATAGGAGCAATGATAGACTCCATCTCACACTCCTCATGGTGAGCACCGACAGCATTGCAAATATCGGGTTTCTCGCCATACTTCTCACAAAGGCGCATACCCAATTGTGCGTGTGGCATCTCCATATCCTCGTCACTAACTTTACCAATATCATGAAGCAGACCAGCACGGCGCGCTTTCTTCACATTCAAGCCCAGTTCGGCTGCCATAGCCGCACAAAGATTAGCAGTCTCGCGAGCGTGCATCAAAAGGTTCTGACCATAACTAGAGCGATATTTCATCTTACCAATGAGGCGAACCAATTCAGGGTGCATACCATGGATACCCAGGTCAATGGTGGTACGCTTACCCGTTTCTAAGATCTCCTCTTCCACTTGCTTAGTGACTTTAGCCACCACCTCCTCAATACGTGCAGGGTGGATACGACCATCTTGTACGAGTTGGTGAAGTGCAAGGCGGGCAATCTCACGACGAACAGGATCAAAAGCAGAAAGGGTGATTGCCTCTGGTGTATCATCCACCACAATCTCTACGCCAGTAGCAGCTTCCAATGCGCGGATATTACGGCCCTCGCGACCAATGATACGACCTTTAACCTCGTCATTATCAATATGGAAAACAGTCACTGCATTCTCTACAGTAGCTTCAGAAGCGATACGTTGAATAGATTGAATGATAATTTTTTTAGCCTCTTTGTTAGCTGTTAGACGTGCCTCGTCCATAGTGTCATTAATAAATGCCATTGCAGCCGTTTTAGCTTCATCCTTAAGGGCATCTACCAATTGCTTCTTAGCCTCTTCGGCAGAAAGTCCAGATATTTGCTCCAGTTGTTGCTCCGCTGCCTTGTGCAAGCGATCTATCTCTTGCGTCTTACGTTCGAGCGCCTTTTGCTGGTTCTCCACATTTTGGCGTTGTGTATTTAGTTCATTTTGTGCACGTTGTACCTCGCTTTGCTTTTGGTTGAGCTGTTGGTCACGTTGCTGTACACGTTGCTCTTGTTGATGGAGTTTTTGCTCGGCTTGACGTACATGGTTCTCATGCTCAAGTTTGAGCGCAATAAATTTTTCTTTTGCCTCAACAATTTTGTTTTTCTTGATGATTTCAGCCTCTTCCTCCGCCTTGCGCAGGATGCCAGCCGCAGAATAGCGGAATATTAAAAAGCAGATGCCTGCTCCTAATAATAATGCTACTATTGCGACTATCACAGTAATGATATTCATAATTTTTATCTTTTATTTGTTGTTATTATTAAGTGTATTTATTATCAGTTGGGTTAATTCATTGATTTTCTCCTCAATAGGTTGCAGTCGATGCGCATGGGCATCTGCTTGCAAATTGACAGCCATTTCTAGTGCAACATATACCCAAATTTGTTCAGCCGACTGATTAGGCAAAACGCGGCGATAATGGCGATAGCGTTCGTTGATTTGTTCAGCAGCATTACGATACAAAGCCTCTTTATCTGCCACCACATTCAAAGAAATATGATGTGCATCGAGTTGCAGGGTGATATGTTGTTTACGCGTTTCGCTCATTTTGTCAGAACTTCTATTGCACGTTCTACTTGTGCTATGATATTGGACAAACGTTGTTTTGCTCTATCACGATGTTCGTCATCGATATTCTCCACCAATAACGCGTGCGCTGTTTCCAAGTGTTTGTAATCTTCTTTTAGTTGCACCAATTCAGCATGCGTGCGCATCATCTCCTCACGCTGATTATCATTCTCTTGCTGGAGATTAAGCACTTGCTGTTGCAAATCATGGTACTGCGTCAACAACACCTCTAGATTGCTTTCCAATATAGCCAAACTCTGCATTACTAAAGCATTAAAAACTATATCCTACGCCCAAGCCCAAGGTTCCTTTGAATTGTACGCGCTCTGCCAAAACGCCTTCAGCATTGGCTATCTTAACGCCATTGTAGTACTTAAGAGAGGTAGAGAGGGTAACATTGAGACACTTGAGGAATTGATATGAGATAGCAGCATCCCAATCCACATCGAAATTACCAAAGCGTTGATTATTATCTTGATAACCCACATAGTCCAGACCATCATAAGACTGATTACCCTTACCTAAATCAGCATATAGTTGTCCGTCTGCAGCTTGGTAAATCTTCGTTTTGTTCCATGCGTATGGCGTATAAAGTCCAATAGATGTGATGATTTTCAAATCCTTGTAAGTATAGTTGATAGCACCCTTGATAGAAAGACCTAATTCTGCACGCATATTGCAGTCGTAACTCTTCTCCACCAATTCTGTTTGCTCATCAACCTCGTATTTCCACACAGCATATTTTTCTTTCAACTCTTGTTCGAGATTTACTTGATTGGTAGCATACTTTTTAGCCAAAGCATCACTGACATATACCGTTCTTAAACGACCAGCTACAGGAGAGATGTACACAGAGAAAATAGTATTGGGTTTCCAATCAATACCGACAGAAATATCGGTATAGGAAGGAGCAAGAAACTTAGAAATAATAGGGTCGTATGCCTCAGATATACCATAGCTACGTCCAGGTGCAAATTGACTTTGAAATCCTGCAGAAGCAGTCAAATACCAAGTTTTAGCCATCTCCCAACCAAACTTGGTAGTAAAATTGATTTTATCACTTGACTTCTGGAAAGGATCAAACTCTTGATTTATCCACGAGAGTCCATATTCTAAATCAAGATTTGTTTCCCATGACATGCTATTCTCAGCATACAACAAACGTATCTTACCAAAAGCTACGCCCGTCACATTATTATTGCCACCAGCCACCCAGTTTACGAGTCCAGTAGCACTAGCATTCAAACCTAACACACCCGAGCATTTCCATGGTGAGGGTTCTTTTTCTACTTCTTGAGCAGACATGCTCATTGATAACAGCAAAGAGAATATAGAAAGTAAATATTTCTTCATTTAATGTAAATTTTAAATTATTTAATATTGAGCAGCGTCATAGACTTGGTCTGCGATTTCGCTATCTACCAGTTTCTCAATGATACAAAAGGCAAAGTCAGCACTCAAACCAGGACCTTTAGCTGTAATGATGTTTTTAGACTCAACTACCAGTCCGTCAATATAGCTCTCACCCAAATATGTTTCAAAGCCAGGATAGCATGTAGCTTGTTTTCCAACGAGGATACCCAATCGTCCCAATACAGATGGTGCAGCACAAATAGCGGCAATCAGTTTCTCTGCCTCGTTATGCTTCACCAAGAGTTGACACAGGGGTTCACATTCATGCAAGTTGGTTGCACCACCTGGCAGAATCAACATTTCCGCATCTGAAAAATCTACATTAGCAATTAGTGCATCGGCTTTCACAGGAATATTGTGTGCACCAATAACCCATTCCTGCCCTGTTACAGAAACGGTAGTCAGTGCGATATTTGCACGACGTAAGAGGTCAATCGTTGTAATAGCCTCAATCTCTTCAAAACCATTGTCTAAAAAAATGTAGTTCATAGTAGCAACATTTAATTAAGTTTGAAATTATACGTTATCGAACCTATTTGTTCGTGTTCTCCTTCCGAGAATTTTGCTTTTCGCGCAGCATCGAGTGCCAACTGCTGCGTATGACGATCTGAGATAGTAGTGCCATCGCCTATAGAGGCAATCACTACGTTTCCCGCTTTATCCACGCGGATGCTAACTACCACCTTGCCTTGCTCATTAAAGTCGGTAGAAGGTTTTGGAATTGTTTTCACGCTACGTCCCTGTAGTGTCCACATATTACCATCCACTTGTCCGAAATTTTTTCCAACAGGGTTGCCTTTGCTGGACGCCGTTGGAGTATTATTTGCATTGTCAGCATTAGCACCTGTAATGGATGCTGCTTGTCCGAATAAAGAGGCCAATTGTTGAGCCTTGTCAATAGCCTCCTGCTCACGCGCTTTCTGCTCTGCTAATGCTTTTTCTTGAGCAATACGTTCTGCCTCTTGACGGGCCTCTTCTTCCTTTTGTTTACGAATCAAATCTTCCTCTTGCGCTTGACGCTTTTTTTCCTCCTCTGTTTGTTGCGCTAAAGCAAGCGACTCTTCATCTTCTTGCACAATCAAATCATTATTAGACGGTTGTTCGGGCTGTGGTGCTGGCGCAGTAGCTTGCTGCTCAATCTGAGTCATTGGATCTAGCAGAGGCAACGCATCGGGCATACCTCCACCTTCTTCAGTTTCGCCAAAGGTAATTACGATTCCCTCATCCTCCATCTGAAGAGGAGCATGCATAGATAACTTAAAGAGAAGTAGCAACAAAAGTAGCATCAGCACCAACGTACCGATTCCAGCTATCGTATGTGACTGAAAATTTTTCACTTCTTTGTAGCCAAAACTATTTTCATCTTATGTTCGTTGGCAATATCCAACACATGCACGATGTCACGATACGGAATATCTTGGTCGGCATGCAAAGCTACATACATAGCACTATCTTGCTGTTGTATAGTACAGAGATAAGCCTCTAAATCCTCTGGCAAAATAGCCATTGGTTGTTGTCGTCCGATAGCCACATAATAGTTGCCCAAATTATCAATACTAACCTTTGCAACCACTTGCTTTGTAGTAGATTTGGCACGAGCTTGTGGCAAATTGATTTTAATATCGTTGGGCGATGACATCGTACTTGCCATCACGAAAAACAACAACAGCAAGAATATGAGATCGGTCATGGACGACATGGAGAACATTGCCTCTACCTTATTTCGTCTTTTTATAGCCATGATTGAGTTGTTTAGAATTGTTCAGCGCGGCTTTGCCGCTGTTCAGCATAGTTCAGTATTGTTATACAGGTTCATTGAGCAAATCCATAAACTCCATGGTGCGAGATTCGAGTTGGCGAACCACACGATCAATGCGAGAAACAAGAAAGTTGTACGCAAACATAGCCAAGATACCCACAATAAGACCACCTACCGTAGTCACCATAGCCTGATACATACCCTCTGACAAGGCAGATATTTCAATCACACCACTGGCATTCTGCGCCATATTGAAGAAGGTTTGTACCATACCAAGTACCGTACCTAAGAAGCCAAGCATAGGAGCACCCGCCGCGATAGTAGCAATCAACACGAGTCCCTTCTCCAGTTGACTAACTTCCAGATTACCCACATTCTCAATAGCCACTTGCACATCCTGCATAGGACGACCGATACGCGTAATACCCTTCTCTACCATACGTGCAGATGGTGTATTGGTACGCTTACACAGTTTAGTAGCCGAATCAATATTGCCATCTTTGATATAATCACGAATACGGTTCATGAAGGTCTTATCTTCTTTTGTAGCTTTAGTAAGAACCACCAATCGCTCTATGAACAGATAGAGAGCGAACGCCAACATTAGAGCGAGTACAATCATAATCCATCCACCATATTGCGCCATTGTAAGCAAATTGATAGAACTGTCTGTTACAGTTTCTTCCACCGCAACCACAGAGTCTTGTACTGTGGTCAACATAGTGTCAATGTCAGTTTGAATTTGAAAGAGCATATTTGTATTGTTTTATAGTTTCTTTGATACCCAAATATAGTGCGTCTGCTATTAAGGCCTGACCAATACTCACCTCATCGAGCCATGGGAATGCCTGTGCAAAAGCGCGCAGATTGTGCAAATTGAGGTCGTGTCCTGCATTGAGCCCTAATCCTAACTCCTTAGCTTTCATCGCAGCTGGACGATACATCTCTATAGCTTTTTCGGGATTCTCCGAATAAACTTCTGCATATGGACCTGTATAGAGCTCCACTCTATCCGCTCCTGCCTTGGCTGCACACTCTACCATAATAGGATTCGCATCCACAAAAACAGAAACACGAATACCCGCATTTTTGAAACGCTTAATAATCGTAGTCAGTTTAGCAAGATGTGTCTGTGTATCCCAACCATGATTACTAGTCAGTTGGTCATGTGCGTCTGGAACCAGTGTTACCTGAGTTGGCTTCACATTAAGCACAAGATCAATAAACGGAGGCTCTGGATTGCCCTCAATATTAAACTCCGTGTTAATCAAATCCTTAATCGCATAAACATCCGCACGCGTAATATGACGTTCATCAGGACGAGGATGCACCGTAATGCCCTCTGCGCCAAAGACCTCGCAATCCACAGCAAACTGCTCCACATTAGGCAGATTGCCACCGCGTGCGTTGCGCAAAGTGGCCACTTTATTTATATTTACACTTAATCGAGTCATAATCGCCGCAAAGGTACAAAAAAAAATGCACATATGCAAGACGTAGTCGAAAAAATATAAAAAAATAAGTAATAAGTGATGAGCGATGTATTTAACCTAAATCGGTTTTTAGACGGTCTAATGGTCGGTTTGAGTTATATGGCTCAAAGAGTTGCTGCATCTCATCAAAACGGGATACAGTATCCGAACCATATTTCCACAGATGCAAACGTATTTTAGCCATCGGCTTGTCTTCACCAAGATGCGTTTTAGAATAAAACTTATCCGCATAGCAAATGAGTTTTTCCTCGAGGGTTTTAGGAGTATAATCCTCAAGCGGGATAGGCAGTTTTTCGCGAATTATTTGCTCATAAGAAAGTCCTGTACCAGTATGTCGTTCTGCTACCAAAGCATGCTTAAACAATCCTTCTTGGCGAAGAATTTCTGCTCCCAAATAGCCATGTTCGATATACGTATGCATTCCCAAACAATGAATCTTCGGAGCATCGCAGAGCACTACACCAATATCGTGCAACATGGCTGCTTCCTCTACAAAAACAGGATCCACCTCACCTCGATCTACCCATTCTGGGTGCAAGTGCAAGATAGACAACGCACGATCTGCCACCTGACGAGAATGAGTCAAGAGAATATGCTGTAATTCTACATTGCCATTGCAGTATTTTTCTATTAAGGCTTTATAATCTACCATTCTCACGTACAAGCTATCTACTAGAACATATTATTTACCCCAGTGCAGTTTTTCCTTGATAGAATGCATAAAGGTTTGTCCATCAATACGTACTAATTTAGTTGTTCGTTGAGAACGCTCAATATGCAACAGTATCTCTTGGTTTAAAACCTGACTCCTACCATCCACGCTAAGCAAGTAGTTGCCATTACGGCTAGATATTTTTATATCAATCTTACTATCGTCTGAAATCACTAAAGGACGAATATTCAAACTATGCGTCGCCACTGGTGTCAAGATAATGGCACTGACATGTGGTTCGAGCAACGGACCACCTACACTGAGGTTGTAAGCCGTAGATCCAGTAGGAGTAGCTATAAGCAAACCATCTGCTTTGTAATTATGTAAAAACTCACCATTGAGCGATACATCCACTGTAATCATACTGCTCAAGCCCGATTTCAAGACCGCCACCTCATTTAGCGCATAGGGAGAAGCTATCTTGCCAGCTTGCTGACAGGTAACCTCTAACATACGGCGTTGCTCTATGGTGTAATTATTCGTAAGCAATTGATCAAGCACAGCATCTATATTATCTGTCTGCACTTCCGCCAGATAACCCAGATGTCCACAGTTGATACCAAGGATAGGGATATCCAAATGACCGACCAAAGATGCTGTCGTTAAAAAAGTGCCATCTCCACCGACCGACAGAGCAAAATCAATAGTTTCCCCTGTCTGGACCATATAATCTTCCACTGAGAGGAACTCACGATTAAAAGCCTCATGACGAAGTTCTTGCGAAAGAACAATATCTACGCCACGCAGTTGGAAAAACTCAATAATGTGCTTTACCTCGCGGATTGTTTCAGAACGAAGTGTATTTCCAAAAATAGCGATTGTCATATCTACTTAATGTTTAGTGGACGACATGTCCTACTATTTAGTGTTTAGTGAATTTTTTAAGCCATTGAGCAGTGCCGCAGCATCCATGCGCTTTTTGCCAGGCAATTGGAGTTCAAGCAGATCAACATATCCATCTGCACAAGGAACAATGATATGTCCCTTCTGTTCTGCAAGCAGTGTCACAGCAGCCTTATAGACCTTAGCGCCTATCAAGAGTTCCGTCAAAGGGTGTTGAGCAGGCATACTGTTAATCCATGCAGCGGGATAAGGACTAAGTCCACGAACATGGTTGCAAATTTGCTCTGCCGTGCGCGAGAAGTCAATAGCGCAAGTATCCTTAAAAATTTTAGGAGCAGGACGCAGCTCTATCGTATCATCTTGTGGAATTGTTGCTACAGACACTCCTTGCTTCTCAGCCTCGATAATGGCATCCACTGTGCGTGTCACCAAAGTTGCACCCATGTTCATTAAACGATCGTGAACAGAACCCACATTCTCGTCATCAGCAATGGATATGCGTTCTTGCAAAATAATATTACCCGTGTCTATCTCATGTTGGAGCATGAAAGTAGTAGCACCAGTTTCCGTATCGCCATTCATCACCGCCCAGTTGATAGGTGCGGCACCACGATATTGAGGTAAGAGAGATGCATGAAGGTTGAATGTTCCCAAGCGAGGCATACTCCACACCACCTCTGGCAACATGCGAAATGCCACAACAATCTGTAGATCAGCACTATAAGAACGCAGTTCTTGCACAAAGGTCTTATCTTTTAGGCGTTCGGGTTGCAAAATAGGCAATCCCATAGACAGAGCATATTGTTTCACCGCAGAATACTGCAACTGATGTCCTCGACCAGCAGGTTTATCAGGCATGGTGACTACTGCCACCACATTGTACCCTCCTTCAACTAAAGCACGCAGACTCTCAACAGCAAAATCGGGCGTACCCATGTAGATGATTCTTATAGATTGTTTATCCATTTTGGTGTATAGTGTAAGTGTATGGTTTTTAACGGAAAGTATGAGAGAAGCCTACGCTCACCAATTCCTTGAACTGCAAATACGGGCGCAGACCATCATCAGACTTGATCAGACCATCGTATCGAGGATAAAGCAATAATTTGGCTGAAAAATAACGATTGATAATAAAATCCATATTTATCTCTAATTCCGTCTCAATACGTTGGTAATTCGTAAAGAAATAAAATTTGGTATCCACTATGATTTCTCTTACAGGCTGCCATTTCCAATCTACTCGTAGCAAACTACCTAATTCAGTAAGCATGGATTCACCTGCCTCTATACCAAAATCAGTCACATCTAATTGCTCCGAGTCTGATTTGAATGCATATACAATTTTATAGGTTGCTGGCGCAAAGTTGATAGAAAGACCTTCTATAGGTTTATAATCCACACCGACACCCACAGTAAATCGTATTGGTGTAAGGAAAGTAGCCGATAATTGATCTTTATTCTTTTGCCAATTATTTAAAAGATTGGTTCTCAATTCTGTAGAAGCTGATACATACCAACTCTTGTGTACCTGATACCCAAATTTAGAATTGATACGGAATATATCATCAGTGGTATTGATCATTCGTAGAGAGTCACCACTCACAGTACTGATACCCATACGCCATTCAGCATTATTCTCCCATGATAAATTATTATGATTATAATTGATATAACCTTTTGCACTGGCTAACATGGCAAAAGCATTTGACTGACCTTGATACCAGTTATTTGTAGCATAATTTTGCGTAATTTGCAATGCGAGATTCAGTTCGCGTCGCCAATGCGAATCCTTATAGCGCACAGCTCGCTCTCTCTCAAGCATGTCTTCCATCGCATCCTTTACAATAGCTTTTCGCACCTTAACATGCCCCAATTCTACATCTTTAAGTCGTGCCATATCGCTGCATGCAACATATAAATCAGCATGTTGAGTGGTGATATATCGTCGCGCATTCCTTCGTATGGCGACGATAGAATATGGGTCAACATTAGTTGTATCTAATAATCGAGGAAAAGGAGTCGGAACGTACATCAACGGAATACACAATGGGTGTGGATACTCTTTCCAAGCTGTATCTTTGGCACACAAAGACCGTCCCTGCTGAGCCACCAATTCGAGTAATACTTCATCTTCAGACAAATGCGAAGATAGTTGATCGCTTAGATTCTCACGCAGAAACAAGTAGTTGATTGTTGTATCGCCAAATTGTTCTACACGGAGCGTATCTCCTGAAGCCAAACTATCTAATGCGACAAAACCGATAGTCTGCGCAATAAGAAGACATGGCAACAGAACGAATAATATGGCTATATATCGTTTCAAGACAATGCAGGACGCCTATACGCGCGTACAATGAGGTAGATTCCCCAAATGATAAATGGAAGAGAAAGCATCTGTCCCATATTGAGCAATTTATCTGCCTCAAATAGTTCTTGGTCTTTTTTGATAAACTCTAGCATAAAACGTGTAAAGAAGATTATCTCCAAAAACACGCCAAGAAGTAGTCCCTCACGCTTGTATGCTTTGCCTTTCCAATACATCAACCATGTCACCACAAAGCCTACAATACAATAGAGCATTTCGTAGATTTGCGTAGGATGACAAGGCTCTGTCTGTCCGTCGCGAACGAAGATAAATCCCCAAGGCAAATCGGTAGGCGTACCATAAATTTCAGAGTTCATCAAGTTACCCAAACGAATCAAAGTAGCGGTTACACACACGCCTACGACAAGACGGTCCATAATCCACAAGAGCGAAGTATGGAATTTAGGTTCTTTAGAGAACACCTTCTTATTCAGCAACCATGCCGCTGTGAGCAAGCCAAAGGCACCACCATGACTGGATAATCCGCCTTCCCAAATCTTGAGAAGTCGGAGCGGGTGTTCTATGTAGGGGTTGCGGTAGTTGATGGTCCAACCAAAAATCTGCACAGGATCAGTAGAAATGCCCATGTATTGACAATAGGCTTTCATGCCAGGCAAGGTAACATCGTGCCACTCGTAGAACCAACAATGTCCCACACGCGCACCAATAATGAGACCAATAACCATCCACATAAACAGTTTATCAGTCCAATCTACAGGACAACCTTCATTCTTATAGAGTTTGACCTCAATCAAATAGGCAAGATAAATACCTATAGCCCAAAGCAGACCATACCATCTAATTCCACCCTCTCCAAAATGAATAAGGATTGGATCTACATTCCATGTTATAAAATCCAGAATCATGCTTCTGCCTTACCGTGACATTGTTTGTATTTCTTACCTGATCCACAAGGACATGGGTCGTTTGGACGCGGTTTCTTCTCGACGCGCAATGGCTCTGGTCGCTGTTGTGCACGTGTGTCGTGCGCAGCAGCTGCTGCTTGTCCGCTGGCTGCCGCTGCACGGCTAACCACATCCTTCTGCGTGCGATAACGAGAATAGTCATGGCGTTGCTGTGCATGAGCTTGACGAACCTCTTGTGGGTCACGGGTTGGAATCTGACCACGCAACAAAATAGCAATAGCACGACGATTAAAGCGATCAAGCATCTGCTTGAAGATATTGAATGACTCCAGTTTATAAATGAGCAATGGATCTTTTTGCTCATAGCTTGCATTCTGTACGGATTGCTTGAGTTCGTCCAATTGGCGCAAATGCTCTTTCCATTCATCGTCAATCACAAAGAGGAGCATTCGCTTTTCGAACTCGCGTACTACTTCTCGACACTCACTCTCGTATGCAGCTTTCAAGTTGACTGCCACGTTATACACGCGCTTGCCGTCAGTAATAGGAATGAGGATATTCTCGTACATAGCACCACGTTCCTCATAAACATTCTTTATAACAGGGTATGCCACCTTCTGCAAAGTATCCATACGACGCTTGAAAGTCTCAAGCACCTCTTCTGCCAGCTTATCAGCAAGCACATTCTCACGCGCAGATCGGAATTCGTCTTCTGTGAATGGAACTTCCATCGCAAATACTTGCATCACATCCATCTGCAAGCCCTCGTAATCCATCATATCACGCGCATCGGCTATTATCGAAGCCGTTGTGTCATAAATCATATTGGTGATATCCACGCCGATACGCTCACCCATCAACGCGTGGTGGCGTTTTGCGTAGATGACATTACGTTGTTGGTTCATCACGTCATCGTACTCGATGAGTCGCTTACGAATGCCAAAGTTATTCTCCTCCACTTTCTTTTGTGCGCGCTCAATAGAGTCAGAGATCATCTTATGCTCTATCATCTCACCATCTTGGAAGCCCATACGGTCCATGAGTCCAGCCAGACGGTCGGAGCCGAACATACGCATCAAATCGTCCTCCATACTCACAAAGAACACACTGCTACCTGGATCACCCTGACGACCAGCACGACCACGCAACTGACGGTCCACACGACGGCTCTCATGGCGCTCTGTACCCAGAATAGCCAAACCACCCGCCTCTTTTACTTCTGGCGTCAACTTGATATCCGTACCACGACCTGCCATGTTCGTAGCGATTGTTACCATACCCTTGCGTCCTGCCTCTGCCACGATGTCTGCCTCGCGTTGGTGCAACTTAGCGTTCAATACATTGTGCGAAATTTTGCGCAGATTGAGCATACGGCTCAGCAGCTCACTGATTTCCACCGAAGTAGTACCTACCAGCACGGGGCGACCTGCTGCTACAATTTCTACGATTTCATCAATAACCGCATTATATTTCTCGCGCTTAGTACGATAAATACGATCGTTCATATCTTGACGAGCGATAGGGCGGTTGGTAGGAATTACCACCACATCCAGCTTATAGATATTCCAGAACTCACCTGCCTCTGTTTCTGCAGTACCCGTCATACCTGACAACTTGTTGTACATACGGAAGTAGTTTTGCAGGGTGATGGTAGCAAAGGTCTGTGTAGCAGCTTCCACTTTCACATTCTCTTTTGCCTCCACTGCTTGGTGCAAACCATCAGACCAACGACGACCTTCCATCACACGACCCGTCTGCTCATCCACAATCTTCACTTGGTTGTCATCGATGATATAATCCACATCTTTTTCAAACAAGGTATATGCCTTCAGCAACTGGTGTACCGTGTGTACGCGCTCTGACTTGATGCTATAGTTAGCCAAAATCTCATCTTTCTTTTGGCGTTTCTCCTCATCGCTCAATCCTGCTTTTTCAATTTCAGCCACTTCGCTACCCACATCAGGAAGAACAAAGAACTGAGAGTCTTCCATATTACCTGTCAAGGTATCAATACCTTTGTCGGTCAATTCAATAGTTTTATGTTTTTCATCAATCACAAAATAAAGTTCGTCGGTAGCGATATGCATGTGCTTCTCGTTTTCTTGCATGTAATACTCTTCTGTCTTCTGCAAGCGTACTTTCACACCAGGTTCGCTGAGGTATTTGATGAGTGCTTTGCTCTTTGGCATACCCTTGAATGCACGGAAGAGTGCCAACTCGCCAGCCTCTTTCTCTTTTTCATCCGCACTACCCATTTTGGCTTTGGCTTCTGTCAACAGCTTGGTAGTCAAAGTATTCTGTGTACGCACGAGCAGTTCCACTCGATGCTTATACTCATCATACATCTGGTCTTCACCCTTTGGCACTGGACCAGAGATGATCAATGGAGTACGCGCGTCATCAATGAGCACAGAGTCCACCTCATCCACAATCGCATAGTTGTGACCACGTTGTACAAGATCCATTGGGCTAGTCGCCATATTATCGCGGAGGTAATCGAAACCGAACTCATTGTTCGTACCAAAAGTAATATCACACGCATATGCACGACGACGTTCGTCGGAGTTAGGTTTATGCTTATCAATACAATCTACGGTCAAACCATGGAACATATAGAGTGGTCCCATCCATTCGGAGTCACGTTTCGCCAAATAGTCATTCACTGTCACCACGTGCACACCCTCATGAGTGAGGGCATTGAGGAAGACTGGCAAGGTAGCCACAAGGGTTTTACCCTCACCTGTAGCCATCTCAGCAATCTTGCCTTCGTGCAGTACAACACCACCGATAAGCTGTACATCATAGTGCACCATATCCCATACATGCTCATTGCCGCCTGCAGTCCATCGGTTAAAGTAGATAGCTTTGTCGCCATCTATCTCTACAAAGTCAAAGCGACTATCGGCTGCCAAGTCGCGATCCATTTGGGTGGCTGTAACCTCAATTTCCTCGTTTTGAGAGAATCGGCGCGCGGTACTCTTAACAATTGCAAAAGCCTCTGGAAGAATCTCGCGAAGTACTTCTTCGTATGCAGCTTTGACATCCGTCTCTATATGATCTATCTCGTTATATACCTTCTCACGCTTATCGATAGCGAGGGCCTCAATATTGGTTTTCAACTCTGCAATACGCGCTTTCTTATCAGCTACACGCTCTTGGATACGAGCCATAAGGGCAGCGCTACGCGCACGCAACTCGTCGTTGCTGAGTGCATCAATCTCCTCAAATACCACTTTGATTTTCTCTACATATGGCATAATCTCGCGCATATCCTTTTGCGACTTATTGCCAAATAACTTAGTAATAAATTCTACTAATCCCATTTTTATTTCAGTTTACAATTTACAATTAATAGTTAACAATTGTGTACACTTATACAAATTAGCGCGCAAAGGTACAAAAAAAAACTGGATTATGCAAATTCTTGTTTCATTTGTTTGAAAAGTAGTTATTTTCTTTTATCCAGAAAGAATACAAAAAGGGCGTGCCGTAACGACACGCCCCCATTGTATTGGTACGAATAGCTTATTACTTTACTACAGCACCTTGTGCATTGTAACGAACACCATTCTTGATAATAAACAGATTGCCCTTCTCAATTACTTTTGTAGGAGCAACAGAAGCCTCTACATTATCAACTGAAGATGGAATCAAATTACCTGAGATGGTAATATTAGCAGCGAAGCCTGTACCAGGATTCTCAATCAAACCTTTAGCTGTAACTACATTATTAACGGTAGAGATAGTGAGGTAACCCTCGCCGAAGCCTAACCATGGATCTTCATCACCCCAACCACCTACGGTAACAGTTGAAAGCATCTCGTATGGATCAATTGCCTCTGGATAATATACAGGCACCTCAACCAATACTGGATAGGTTACACCTTCTGCATCGGTCCAGTTAGCAGTCATTGTGAGTGTGTAGTCATAAACACCATCGAAGAGTTCTACTTTACCAACCTCTACATCAGCGTCCTCGATTACGATATCAATAGCCTCTGCCTTAGCTGCAGACATTGTGAGATTGAAGCCATAGCGTTGACCACCGAAATCTACTACAACAAGAGCTTTCGCTGCTGGAGCATAAACGTCTATATCGTAAGCATAGCCACGAACGAAAGTAGCCTCTTGACCCATAACGGTTACATAACTTTCTGGAGACAAGTTCCATGTTCCATCCAAATTGTCTTCTGCAAGACCAAGAACAACCTCAACTTGGAAGTTTGTACTTGGACCACCATAGAGAATCAAGTTATCCGTGTCGATTGACAAGTTGGTAATCTCATCCTCAACTGGCATATAGTCAGGCTTCTCATACTCTACGAAGATTACAACATCCTCTTGCGTATTCTCTGGTGCGTAAGCAGAGAAGATCTCACTTTGCTTGTTATAGCGGATTGTATTACGTTTTGATCTGCTGCTATGGCAAACGATGTTAGCCAAGCCGTTCTCATCAATTGTAATATCCCACTCAGCAAGTTCATCACGCTCTTCTTGTACACGCAAATAGTTAGAAGAAGAAGTACCTGCGTAGATATATCCACCTTCTACTGCAAATGCAAATACAGAGTCTTTCTCAATAGTGATGATAGTAGCCTCAGCAGGAACATCGCTCAACAGACCATCCACAGGAGCGATAGCCACTTGACCGAAGTTATTCTTATTAGCTCCAGCCATAGCCAATGTATCGCCTGCATTAACGATCAACATCTTCTTACCTGCGGTAAGTTCAGCTACGCTCATTGCGCGGTGATAGTAAACAGCCTTAACAGTCAGAACGCACTCTGCTACTAAGCCTCCGTCCACGGTAGTAGCCGCAATAGTAGCATCACCAGCTGAAATAGCTTGTACCAAACCGTTTTGGTCAACGATAGCGATAGTAGAGTCAGATGTGCTCCATACTACATCCTTCACAGTAGCATAGTCAGGAGTAACAGTAGCTGTCAATTGGAGTTTCTCGCCAGCCTTAACAGTAGCAGTAGTTTGATCAAGAGCAATGCTCTCTACAGCTACTTCTTGATATACTTTGAAGAGAGCAGCACCCTTACCAGGAGTAAACACATTCAGATAGTATGCATAATCATTGATCTTTTGTGCCTTGGTCATGTTTGCATATGAACTGTTATCTGCTTTTGCCTTATCAATGATGTAATGAAGAGTATTACCATCCTTATCTGCAGCGAATTGTCCAGCTGTCATATTACGAACATGGAATGTTGCAGAGTGCATATTTGTTGTCACAAGTGCAGGATATGCAATCACTTCATTTTCACCAATCATCATACGTGCACCACCGATATCAGCCTTATTGTAGTTCTTCAAAGCCAATGTAGTTACCTCACCATCTTTCACATATTGCATGTCTGCACTACGAGCTGCAGTAATAGCTTCTGAATCGGTAGCATAGAGAACTTGTGATTGTCCGTTACCAGCAGTAATAGTACCTGCCAATGCCTTAACTTCTACCAACTGACCATTAGCAATCTTCACCAATTGAACTTGAGTTGCTCCTTGTGGATAAAGAGCCACTAAACCACCCTCCTCAGAGAAGATATCACCAAAGGCAGTGATTTGGTCGGTACGACCTGTAGTAGGAAGAGCAACCTCAATGATAGTAGGTTTTTTCTCACCCTTCTTGATGATACCAATAGCTTTCACTGGGTTAGGGAAGCCTGTACCGAATACGATGTTACCTGCATCATCAATAGCGATAGCTGTACCCAAAGTATAAGCTGTAGAAACAGGAGTTGCAACAGAGTCTATTTTGTTGATTGTAGTATCCGTGTCAACCACTACTGTATCATAGGTATATGTCCACTCGTTGTGTGTGCCAACCATGTCAGCAGCATTCAAAACGATAGCAGCCTCTACGTCCTCACCATCCTTGGTGAATACGCGAATCTTTTGTGCCTCACCCTTATCGGTAATATAGAATATACCATCATAACCCATACCTACACGGCTATCACCATTCGCGTTTGCAGTTTTATTGTCAATTGCGATTTCCCACAATTTCTCCACCTTAACATCGGCATTGATTGGCTCTGGAACGGTTACCTTACATGTTGCAGTATAACCTCCATCTACAGTTGTTACGGTGATAGTAGCAGTACCTACAGTATCCGCCTTGATTACACCCAATGAATCTACAGAAACCGCCTTGCCATCAGAAGCCCATGTCAAAGATTTGTCAACAGCGTCCTCTGGAGCTACGGTAGCCACCAAAGTAGCGGTTTCACCGAGAGGCAATGTCAAAGTAGTTTTATCCAATGTTACGCCAGTAACAGCACCTACAGCAGCTGATACGTTGTAAACTACAGAAGCTTTCAACTCGCTCTCCTCAGATACAACGATGACACTTGCTACACCAGGACCCTTAGGAGTAACCACACCATTCTCTACTACGAGAACTTCCTCATTGCTTGAGCTCCAAGTTACGTTCTTGTTAACAGCAGTCTCAGGAGTAAAGATAACGGTCAACGTATCAGTTGCAGGCATTTGCAATTCTACAGTATCCTTCTTGCTGAGTTCAATACCGAGCAATGCAAACTCAGTAGCCTCGAACTTAGCATACAAAGTACCATTAGACTTCACAGGAACCACAGTCACAGCATCGCCAGAGAAGTCAGCATTCCAATACCAGCCTTTGAACTCGTAGTTCTTTCGGTACATTGCAGGCAATGTATAGTCCTCTGCAATAGTATCAGGCAATGTATAGAAATATCCCGCTGCATTCATTACAGGAACATAAGCCTCATCTTTACCTGCTTGTGAGAAATCAGCAGATTTAGGCCAACCAGTACGTTGACTTTCCAAGAAGAATGCTGCTACCGCATAACGCCAACCTGCAGAAGTTACACCTGCTGTTAATTGAGTTGCTGGAGTAATCGAATCTGCATTTTGAACTGTCATAATATATTGCTCAAGCCATTCCCACTCTGCCGCATTCAACATACCAGAAACATCTGTCAATTTAGTACATATGGTAGTATAAGGATCTGCAGAAGCTTTCAACTCGTCAAGAGTTGCTAGACCATTCGCTCCGCATACTGCCATACATGCAGCAAACAAATCTGACTTATTAGCAGCGTACATTGGGTTTGGATATGCAAATGGAGCCACGAATTCCACATTATATACGGCACGCTCCCATTTTGCGGTCAAAGCCATATCGGCATTTACAGCTTCTACTTTCTCTGTACCTTTGTACCAGCCCAAGAAGTTATACTCAGCCTTCACTGGAGTAGGCAATACCATATCAATGGTGTATTGTGCAGGCAATTCATAGAATACACCTGCTGCATTCATTGCAGGAACATAAGCCTCATCTTTACCTGCTTGTGAGAAGTCAGCTGATTTAGGCCAACCTGTACGTTGACTTTCCAAGAAGAATGCTGCTATTGCATAACGCCAACCTGCAGAAGTTACACCTGCTGTTAATTGAGTTGCAGGAGTAGTCAAATCTGCATTTTGTACCTCCATGATGTAAGCCTCAAGCCAATCCCATTTTGCATTGTCAAGAATTGCTTGAGCT
>JAFNUD010000123.1 GCA_017384225.1 Paludibacteraceae bacterium | reverse complement strand
CTCGTTCTGGAACGGGTATTCCATTAAGTAATATAAACTCATGTGGAATCTGTATCATAATTCCAGCTCCATCACCGGTTTTGTTATCAGCACCTTCAGCTCCTCGATGAGCCATATGTTCAAGAACCTGTAAGGCGTTTTATACTACATCGTGATATTTCGCACCTTTAATATTTACAATCAGCCCCACGCCACAAGAATCGTGTTCGTGCGAGGGGTCGTATAAAGAACCTCTTGTATCCATAATCAATCTTACCTAACTAATATTAACTTGCCTTAATTCTGTCTTTTATCCAAGATTATTCAACTGTTACTGATTTTGCCAGATTACGAGGTTTGTCGACATCTCTGCCTTTATTGACGGCTATATGATATGCTAACAATTGCAGTGGTATAGAAACAATGATAGGCATCAAGAATTCAGTAACAGAAGGAACCTTTATGACATAATCTGCGATCTGTGATACGGTAATGTCTTCTTCAGCCACTATCGCCACAATTCTGCCACCTCTTGCTTTAATTTCCTCCATATTGCTGATCGTCTTGTCATAAGTGGAGTCAGGTGTTGCAATAACCACACAAGGCATCTCAGCATCAATCAACGCAATCGGACCGTGTTTCATTTCTGCAGCAGGATATCCTTCTGCGTGGATGTATGAAATTTCCTTTAACTTTAAGGCGCCTTCTAATGCAGTAGGATAATTCACTCCACGTCCCATATAAATGAAATTGTGTGCATAAGTGAAAATCTTTGACAGAGACTGTACATCTGAGGTTACGAGTTCCAGAGTCGATTCTAATGTCTGAGGAAGCATCAGCAGTTCTTCTGTAATTAACCTGCATTTCTCCTCAGACACTGTTCCTTTTTCAAGACCTATTGTCAAAGCCAACAAAAGTAAAACAGTTACCTGTCCTGTAAATGCTTTAGTAGATGCGACACCTATCTCTGGCCCGACATGAATATAGGTTCCGGAGTTTGTGGCTCTTGCTATAGAGGAGCCTACGGCATTGCATATGCCATATACGAATGCACCATTCCTGCGTGCCAGTTCGACGGCAGCTAAGGTGTCAGCGGTTTCTCCAGATTGAGACACGGCTATCACGATATCATCTGGATTGATGATCGGATTTCTATATCTGAATTCGGAAGCATAGTCCACTTCAACAGGAATACGGCAGAATGATTCGATAAAGTGTTTGCCTATCAGGGATGCGTGCCAAGATGTGCCGCATGCGACGATGATTATGCGATGTGTCTTAAGAAATGTGTCCCTGTTGTCACTGATACCTGACAGGACAGGAGCAAAGCTATCCTTGTCTATACGCCCTCTGATACAGTCCTGCAAAGTCTGAGGCTGCTCGAAAATCTCTTTCAGCATAAAATGGTCATAGCCTCCCTTTTCCAATTGTGAGATTGAAAGTTGCAGTTTGCTTATATCGATTTTGCATGATTCGTTTTCTGCAGTCGTAAGCTTCATATGTCCTCTGCGAGGTATGACCGCTATCTCTCCATCATTAAGATATACAAAGTCATTT
>JAFNUD010000122.1 GCA_017384225.1 Paludibacteraceae bacterium | reverse complement strand
TCCCAAATGGCATAGCCATAAGGTTTGATGACCATACATCCACGGACTGCTGATTGCTCAGCGAGGTCTGCTTTTACTACTAGTTCGTTGTACCACTTCGAGTAGTCTGTAGCTCGAGGGGTTAGTTTTTGAAAACTTGCCATTATCTTAATTTATATTGTTTACGTAATTGTTCAAAGTGTTCGGGGGCGGCTTTGAGTTGGGCAGAAATGCGTTTCAGCCAGCCTGGTTCCGAATCACCCTGCAAAGGTACTACTTTTTTGTTGATTGACAAAATTGGGAGCGAGAAAAATTCGCAAAAAGCACGCAAACACATCTCACTAGCGTTCATTTTGCCTTGGATAGAGTAACCAGCGATGTGAAAAGAGGCTAAATCAGCCCTTTGTAATAGTGTACTATTCACTAGTGGTTCATTTTCCCAACAATCAATGACTATTTGAGTAGTAGGTGTGTGTGTTAGATGCTCAATAATTGCTTTTTCGTCCACCACGCCTCCTCGGGAAGCATTGATAATCAGTACATCAGGCTTACAGAGGCGTAAGATGGTCGCATTGCATAGATGATGGGTGGGGTGCTCGCCTTTGTGAGTGAGTGGGGTATGAAAAGTGAGTATATCACACAGTGGAGCAATTTCTTGTAGAGATGAACCAATGCCTAATGGGGGGTCAGAGAGAAGTACTCGATAGCCTTTTTTCTCTGCCATTTGTGCGACAAGTTTACCGACATGACCATAGCCAATAATGCCTATTGTTATGTCCGATTTGCCCAATTTTATCGATGAAATTGCTTCTTCTACATAGTCGCAAACGGCTTGTGCATTGCAACCAGGACATGATACCCAATGTATTCCTGCTTGACGACAATAATCTTGGTCTATATGGTCAAACCCGATTGTTGCGGTAGCTACATAACGCACACTGCTGCCCTGTAACAGATTCGCGTTTATTGGTGTACGTGTACGAACGAAAAGGGCGTCTGCATCGCGTACTATTTCAGGGGTAATGCTTTCGGAAGCAAGGTGCAATACTTGCATATTTTTGGGAAAGATGTCTTCCAAAAAAGGTATGTCTCTGTCTATGATGATTTTCATATGTCCTTGCTTCGTAGAGCCTAATCGTATTAATACTGAATATTATCTATTAGTCGGACATTACCGCAATAAACCGTCACACAACCGATCGCATTGTCAAATGTGGTGGTAGTATGAAGTGTCGTTTTGTCCACAATTTCATAATATTCTACCTCTAAGCTCTCAACAGCATTAATGGTATCTATTACGCGTTGTTGTACTTGTTCAACTGGCATATCTTTCGCCCATTCCCGTGAGGCAAACAGTATTTTAGAAATATTGATAGCAGTTTCCTTTTCTTGCTCAGAAAGTCGTTCGTTTCTACTGCTCATTGCTAATCCGCTTGCTTCGCGAACGATAGGGCAATCGATGATATGGATATTTTCAAAACGCTCCTTCATAGATGACCGCTCTACCATATGGTGAATAATGGCCAACTGCTGAAAGTCCTTTTCACCAAAATATGCACGTGTGGGGTGTATCAACTCAAATAAACGGCTCACTACTTGTACAACACCATTAAAGTGTCCTGGTCGCATCTTTCCTTCCATGACCTTATCCAAACCGTTGAAATCAAATGAAAAAACAGATTGCATATCGGTTTCAGAGTACATCTCATCTACGGTGGGTGCAAATACAAAATGTACGCCTATTTGTGCAAGTAGTTCAGCATCTTTCTTTAAGTTGCGAGGGTATTTTTGTAGGTCCTCTGGATTATTAAATTGAGTGGGGTTTACAAAAATACTAACAATACATACGCTATTTTCAGCAATAGCTTGTTTAATCAATGCTGCATGACCTTGATGTAAAGCACCCATTGTAGGAACAAAACCGATGGTCTTTTTCTGTCTGTGACATGCTTCTGTCTGCCGAATAAGTTCTGATTTAGTTGTAATTATTTGCATAATTTTTTTGTTCAAAAAAGTTTGCAAAGGTACGGCTTTTTTAGTAAATATGCAAGCAAAATTTATTTTTTGTCGCGAAAATTTGCGTATTTCAAATATTTTTTGTACCTTTGTAGCGGGAAAAAATATCGTCAAAATACACCTATTATGAAAGAGTCTAAACGCATCCTATTTATTTCGCAGCAAATATATCCTTTCTTGGATACGGAGACCCCAATACGCATGCGAAATCGTCAAATGCCTGAGTATTTTCAGTCGCATGGTTTTGAAACGCGTACCTTTATGCCGAAATTTGGCGAGATTAACGAAAGGCGTAATCAGTTGCACGAGGTTATTCGTTTATCGGGTATAAATTTGATAGTCTCTGATTCGGATCACCCTTTGTTAATCAAAGTGGCAAGTATTCAGTCTGCTCGCATTCAGATTTATTTCATTGATAATGATGATTATTTCCATCGTCGTAAGGGGGTTTTAGATGCAGATGGGAATGAGTACAAAGATAATGACGAACGCTGTATTTTCTTCGCGCGTGGTGTGTTAGAGACTGTGAAGAAATTACGCTGGACTCCTGATATCATTTGTTGTTCGGGATGGATGTCTGCGTTGGTTCCTTTGTATGTGAGAAGGGCGTATGCAGATACTCCATTTTTTGAAAATTCCAAATTGGTGACACTTTTGGATGATGATGAGTATCAAGTGCCTTTTAGCTCGAAGTTCTCAGAAAAGTTATTGGTGGGAGATATGATGCAGACGGATGTTCGTAGCGTAGCTGGTTTGCCTGTTGCATACGAAGATTTGATGCACTTAGCAATAGACTATTCTGATGCTTTAGTACAAGTGTCTCCTACGATAAATTCCCGATTACTAAATTATGCCCAAAATCGAGGTAAGAATGTAATGCCGTATTCTGTAGAAGAAGATAAAGCAGAATTTATGGCCTTTTGTAATAGTTTATTACTGGAAGAATGAATCAAAAAATAATTATTTATTCAATTGCTTTATTGGTGACTCTTGTATCAAGTTGCCAGCCAGAATCGCTGGATGCAGGTGCATCAGCGTTGCAAGAAGCAGATGACATTCGTGTAAAAGCAGATACATTCCCTTTGTCTTCTCATTTGGCAAAATGCGCTGCTATCAGTTTGACTCCAGATTCCTTTTTGTTAGGAGAGTGTGATACGCATTTTGGTACGATAAAAGCGGATATATTAACTCAATTAGCATGTCCTGTAGGATTTCAATATCCGATATCGTCTAATCCTGCAGATTTAGTGGTGGATTCGGTCTGCTTGTATTTGTATTATCGTGATTGGTATGGCGATGGTTTGGCGCCGTTGGGTATCCGTGTATATGAAATGGATAAGGCAACATTGAATTACAACGAACGTTATCCCAGTGATACAACCTTGCATACTTTCTGTAGTTTAGAAGACTCTACTTGCTTGGTTCATCCATCTCGTGTGGTATTTGCTCAAGAGTATAAGGATTCTGTGTATTTGTCTAATTCGCAATCCTATATGCCAAGTATTCGTATTAAATTATCTGATGATTTTGCGCAGCGATTCTTTTCCGTGCGAGATTTTTCATCACAGGAGAGATTCAATGAGTTGTTCAAAGGATTGTATATCACTACAGACTTTGGTGGTAGTACCATGTTATATGTGACGAATATTAGTATGGCTGTGTTTTATCATTTCCCATCTTCTTTGGTGAGTGAATCGCGTGATACTACTATTAACGATGTAAAAGCATTTTATGCCAATTCTGAGGTCCGTCAGATAAATCGCTATCTCTATCCAGATCGCGAACAAGTGCTCGAGGATTTATCGTTGCGAATAGACACCAATTATATAGTTTCACCCGCCAACATATACACGCGTCTATCGTTGTCTATGGATTCTGTCTTTAATCGTATTCAAAATCAGTTGGGTGAAGAAGATGACTATCGTGTGTATGTGAATCGTGCTAATTTGACCGTCGATGTGTTGTATGATGCCGAACAGAATAGTACGCGTCCGCGTGACCAATGGGATTTACCTGCCGAACATATGTTGCTTATTCGTGAGGACAAGATGGAGTCTTTTTTTGCAAAAAATGAGTTGCCTGTTGATACAACTGCTATTCTCAGTTCGCTGATAACAGCGGTGGATTCGCTGGGTAATGTATCATATTCATATCAATACTCACTTGCAGGACTTCTGACGCAACAGTTGCGTTTAGCTACTTTGCAATCTCAGTTGCATTTCTTATTAGTGCCAGTAGCAGTTACCTCCTCCAATTCTTCTGTTACTTCAGTCAAGCAGTTGCAAACTATCTCTGCAACACGTATTCGTTCCTCACATCATAGTGACTGTCCAATGAATGTGGAGTTGTTATACTCTGGTTTTAACGAAGCTTATTGATATTAAGTATCTTATATATGAAGTATAAAAAATAAAAGAGTGCTTGTTTAAGCGCTCTTTTACTTTTGAAAAACGGTTGAGAAATATAGTACTCTAACCAATCATAGCTTGATATCCTTCAGCATCTAACAAGGTGTCCAATTGCTCTGGATGTGCTACGCGGATTTTAATCATCCAGCCTTCTCCATACGGATCTGTATTTACGAGTTCTGGTTGGTCATTAATACCTTCGTTTACAGCCAGCACTTCGCCTTCCACAGGCATATTAAGGTCGCTAACGGTTTTCACTGCTTCTACAGAGCCAAACACTTCATTTTGCCCAAGTGTCTCACCTTCTGTGTTGATATCCACAAAGACGATTTCTCCTAATTCTGATTGTGCATAGTCGGTAATGCCCACGTATGCCTCTTCACCCTCCACGCGAATCCATTCGTGTTCTTTGGTGTAGAGTAGGTTAGATGGTGTATTCATACAAAGTTATTTAATTTGAATGGTTATTTTTGATGATTAGCGTCGCCTACAATGCTCATTGCGCAACGGAAGCCGATAGTACTTGTGGACTTGCTTTGGTCTAAGTATCTACGAGTAGCTGGATTTAGCCAATAGATACGGTCGTTCCAAGAACCGCCCTTATACACGCGCGTGCGATCAGTAATATGAGGAGCCAACACGTCGGTTGGGTCGAACTTCACTTCTGCCATTTGCTCTTCAGTCAGACCTATTGTATCCAGTGGATAATCGGTATCAAGACGTGAAGTGACGTCACCATCCTTATAATTACGCTTATCGTCTTTCGCTGTAAACTCTATTTCCAGACATCCTGTCTCGGTCATAATCAAACTGCCGTCGTCATCACGCTTGAGTGTAGAGTAGATATTACCACGGAATGGGTTGTACTCTGTCATTACTTCAAAAGATGTTTCACGATATACGTCAAGTACCCACTCATTTACATTTCCTGCCATGTTGTATAGACCAAAATCATTAGCTGCAAACGCATCTACAGGGGCGGTTATTACGTAGCCGTCGTTTGGAGCGCCTGCGATACCCATCAAGTCTCCTCTGTTACGTACAAAGTTGGCCATCATTTGACCCTTAGCAGTTTTGCCAAGGTCACGTGGGTGATAACCTGCCCAAGGGTAAATTTTACCTTCTGCAGGGTTGCCATAGGTATCTTCCTCTGATTTCGGAGCGAACGCTGCATACTCCCATTCTGCTTCAGTAGGAAGGCGATAACCAGAGAATAGTACGCCGTCTGCACGTGTCAGTTTGCGTTTGTTTCCGAATGAGTTGGTGCGTGCACCTTTACCCTCCGTAGGATTATATTTGTTTGAGTTGTAGTATTTTTCGGTATTGAATGCAAACTGATCTCTTACCCACTCGTAAGGTACGCGATACATGGCTACAGTGGGCTCTTTGCCGTCTTCTGAAAGTGTTTCTGTACCTTCATAGCCACATTTCTTTGCTTCTGACAAAGGCAAATCGACCTTCTCTACAGAGTAATTAGCATATTCTGGATGATCAGCATTGTGTTTCAAGAATTGAGTAGCATCCTCTTCTGTCATATACGAAAATGGCCCTACTTTGTCATATGGCAATGGCTCCAAATATTTACCCTTGATTAATATTGCTTCGTTCACACGATCAGTGCGCCATTGACAGAATGCCATAGCTTGATCCCATGAAATACCTACTACTGGATAGAAACTATAAGCAGGATGACGGAAATAATTGTCCACATATGGCTCATTATATGCCATTTCATCGCGCCATACAGTACTATCTGGAGTAACTGCAACCACCATTTCTGGATTGTATCTTCCAAAGACATATGCCACCCAATCTACATACTCTCTCCAACCAATATTGGTTACCTCGTATTTGTCCATAAAGAATGGACTTACGGTCAATGTTCTGCGATCATTGTTGCGAGGAGCTGTGATGTACTCGTCCATCTGACCAATGGTAAATGAACCTCCTGGAATGGGAATCATACCTACAGGGATTGCATTTGTATGCCCCTCAAAAGCTTGAAAATTAGTGTTTTTTTTGTCAAAACTCTTCCAACCTGTCAAGTTGGACTTTTGGGTGGTAAGTTCGCGCTCTGGCTTACAAGCAGCGAATAATACCATAACTAATCCGAAAAATACTAAGTTTACTTTAGCGTTCATAATATATAAATGTTTTTAATTTCAATTTCAGCCTGCAAAGGTACAAAAAAAAACTTGATTAACCTAAAAAAAAGTAAGAAAAAGTGCAGAAAGTGCCTTTTTTTTGAAAAAAAACATTTTTTTTGTACTCTTTTTGTGGAAAATTGGGATAATCACAAGATTTTTTGTAACTTTGCAGGTCGAATGGTAAAGAGCATTTTATTACATAATAAACTAATGGATTTCTCGCGTCCTCGCGTGATGGCTATTGTCAATCTGTCAGACGATAGTTTCTTTACTTCATTCGATATGACGAACGAGGCTGTGTTCTTACAATCCATAGAGCAGCTTATACGCCAAGGGGCTGATATATTGGATATAGGTGCTTGCTCCACGCGCCCCAACTCATCGCCTGTTTCTGCAGCAAAGGAATGGTCTCTGTTGCAGCGAGGATTGAGTATAGTTCGTCATTATTGGACAGAGATTCCTATTTCGGTAGATACTTTTCGGGCAGAGATTGCTGAACGGGCAGTTGCATATGGAGCGGATATAATCAATGATGTCTCAGGAGCCAAGGCGAATCCTATGATATTCGATGTAGTTGCTAAACATCATTTACCCTACATCCTTACGCATGCACAACCCATCACTTTGCATGCTATGGCGGAGGTCTTACATTTCCTGCAGCAGCAATTGGATATGCTTCATCAACGTGAGGTTGCAGATGTGATTATTGACCCTGGATTTGGTTTTGGCAAGACAATTGAGCAGAACTATACCTTGCTGAATCATTTGGACGTGCTACAGACGTTAAACGCTCCTGTGCTGGTTGGAATATCACGTAAATCTATGCTTTACAAACCATTAAACACCATTCCAGATAATGTGTTGGCTGCGACCGTAGCGGCAAACACATTGGCGTTGCAGCGCGGGGCTAATATCCTTCGTGTCCACGATGTCGAAGCTGCTCGCCAAGCCATACAGATATATCAATTGACAAATCCTGCTCATAACCCTTGCCTTTAAACTATCAACTATCAACTATAAACTATAAGCTAAAATGTACATCGGAATAAAAGATATCGTTGACATTATTTTGGTAGCCTCCATTTTGTTTGGAGCATACCAAATATTGCGTCGCTCGGGTGCGAGTAATCTCTTTTGGGGTATTTTGATATTTGTATTGGCTTGGATGATGGTCAATTTTGTATTTGATTTGGAGTTGACAGGTGCATTATTTGACCGTTTTGTAAGTGTCGGAGCAATTGCGCTGGTAATCATTTTTCAAACAGAAATTCGCTCTTTCTTCTATGGAGTAGGTGCTCGATTCAATATGGAACGTATACGTACCCGATTGACGCATCAAAAAGATACTCAAGTACTTCAACGACAGATAGATAGCATCGTATTAGCTTGTTCGCATATGTCTGCCTCCAAGACGGGAGCTCTAATTGTAATAGCCAATCAGCAAGGCTTACGAGAATATGCGGATACAGGAGAAACCATTGATGCTATGATTTCTATGCAAATCATCGAAAATATTTTCTTCAAGAATACGCCTTTGCATGATGGTGCAATGATTATTTCTGCTGGTCGCATCCAAACCGCAGCATGTATCTTGCCCATCTCTAAGCGACAAGACCTTCCCAAATCCTATGGCCTGCGCCATCGTGCTGCCTTAGGACTGACAGAGAAAACAGATGCTATCGCTATTATTGTATCCGAGGAAACGGGCAGAATATCTGTAGCGAAAGGGGATACAATCAAGGCCGTTACAATCAACGAACTCGAGCACGACTATCTGGCTCCTGCCTTTGGTATTACTTGTCCCAATAAATAACCGAAATAGTAAATTGTAAATAGTCAAATAGTAAATCATATGAATTCTTTTCAACGAACACTTGTAACCACAGCTCTCCCTTATGCCAATGGTCCTGTACACATCGGACACTTGGCAGGTGTGTATGTACCAGCCGACATCTATGTCCGCTACCTTCGCCTCAAGGGCGAGAATGTCCTTTTCGTAGGCGGTAGCGACGAGCATGGTGTACCTGTTACTATTCGCGCACGCAAAGAGGGCATCACAACCCAAGAGGTTGTAGATCGCTACCACAACATCATCAAAGACTCTTTCGAGGGCTTCGGCATCTCATTCGATGTGTACTCACGTACCACCAGCAAGATCCACCACCAACTGGCATCGGACTTCTTCCGCAAGCTCTATGAAGAAGGTAAGTTCGTAGAGCAGACCTCCGAGCAGTTCTATGACCCTGAGACGCAGGAGTTTCTCACCGACCGCAATATCCGCGGTGAATGTCCACGCTGCCACGCTGCGGGTGCCTATGGCGACCAATGCGAGAAGTGTGGTGCCACCCTTTCGCCAGACGAACTCATCAACCCATACAACGCTATCAATGGCAACCCACTTACCAAGAAGGAGACCAAACACTGGTATCTCCCGCTTGACCAATACCAACAATGGCTTGAGGAGTGGATCCTCCAAGAGCACAAAGAGTGGCGTCCTAATGTCTATGGTCAATGCAAATCATGGCTCGTTGGCGGTCTTCGCCCAC
>JAFNUD010000121.1 GCA_017384225.1 Paludibacteraceae bacterium | reverse complement strand
GGAAGATGACAGTGAAGTAGCTCCAACTCAATATGAGTCCATTTGCGTTGGTGATAAGTTCCCATGGCGTGGTCAAGAAATCACCACAGAGGGTTACCACTATGCATACGACACATTGGAGTGCGGTATAGTAACTTATGAGTTGCACTTGACTTATGATGATAGCAAGTGCAATCCATGTGAAAACATCGAAGAGATTGATTTGACTAAGGACTTACTCTTGTCACAATTCCAATCAAATACATGGTATAAGGTAGATCTTGCAAAAGTAACAGGTGACCTTTCTGTACACTTTGAAAACGATTTGACCTGTGCAGCACGCGTTACTGCTTACACTTATGCAACTTGTGATACTGCAAATATTGAGAACGAGATACCTCTCCACGAAGTAGAGAATCGCGAAATCGCTTTAGGTTTTGATACTTTAGCAACTTGCAGCTATGATCGTTTCTTGGATCAAACCTCAGTATATGATGTAGATGGTTATGCTTATATCTATGTGAAGGAAGTGCAAACAACTTTAACATCTCGTTATGCTGTAATCAAAGATACTATTTGCGATGGTGCTACCTATGTAGATCCTATCACAAATGAAGAACGTGTGATTGCATCATACGAACCATTTACTTTGACATGGACTTCTACTAAGTCTGTTAGCCCATGCATTGATTCTGTTTATACCTTCGAGATTACTCCTGTAGTGGCTCCTGATACAATCACAGTAGCGTTCTTGGAGTCAATTGGTGCTATGCCTACATTGGTGGCAGGTAAGATGGTAGATGTAACAGGTACAATTGAAACTATCCTCAAACATTACGAAGATAATACATCTGAAACCGTAGCTCGTGTAACAGATGTTTATTGGACAGCAGGAGTAGATGAATCTCTTGCTTGTGATGCTACCTCACACACTATGGGCTTGATGGTAAAAGCTGGTTGTAACTTTGAGATTCCTGCTAACGATTTGGTATTCGACGTTATTCCAGTAAAGGTAGATACTATCGGTGACGATACTCCTAAATACATCTGCTCTGTTAAAGAGATTCCTGAGGAGTACACACACGTTGAAGG
This sequence comes from Paludibacteraceae bacterium, assembly GCA_017384225.1. GTDB lineage: Bacteria > Bacteroidota > Bacteroidia > Bacteroidales > Paludibacteraceae > Colicola. The sequence goes on along the minus strand of JAFNUD010000121.1, from coordinate 1,451 downwards.
CGACTTGTACGTGAAAGTACTAAGTACTGATCCTGAGACTGGTTGTGTAACCCAAGTAGAGAAGCAAATCTTCATTCAGACTGTAGAACCAGTTTGGTTGACCGAAGCTGAAGTGAAAGCACTTCTCAATTGGAACTTGGTAGCAGGTCAAGCAATGGTTGACACTACAGGTACTGCAGAAGCAGTAATTAAGGGACATGCAGATAAAAACGCAGGTGCTCAATACGCTGCGATTGAGTCTGTAGATTGGACTTCTGGTTATAAGGCTACATTGGATTGCGAGGATACCAACTTGCAAATGACATTGACCATCACCGCAGGATGTAATTTCTCTGAGCCAATCATTGTAAACTTCCCAGTAAATGGATCAGGAGAACCAAAAGGAACCCATAGTGGTGTTAAGTACTACTGCTCTGAATCTGACATCCCTAATGGTTATATCCTTGTTGCAGAAACAAAAGATACCTATGTGAAAACAACGGGCTCTGGTTGTGCAATAACTACCGATACAATCGTAGTTAAGTATTTCCAAGAACCAGTTTGGTTGACCGAAGCTGAAGTGAAAGCACTTCTCAATTGGAACTTGGTAGCAGGTCAAGCAATGGTTGACACTACAGGTACTGCAGCAGCAGTAAAGAAACACTATGCAACTGCAGGTGCTCAATACGCTCCAATCGAGTCAGTAGTCTGGACCTCTGGTTATAAGGCTACATTGGATTGCGAGGATACCAACTTGCCAATGACATTGACCATCACCGCAGGATGTAATTTCTCTGAGCCAATCATTGTAAACTTCCCAGTAAATCCAGCAACTCCTAAACCAACTACTCCTACTGTTGCTACGATTTGCTACGAAACTCCATACACATGGTCTGTAAATAACGAAGTTTACTCAATTGACGGAGGCAATGTAAAAGTTGGTTACAACGAGATTTTGTGGCCTGAGACCGTTTCATGTGGTGAGGCACAAGATACCTTGAAGTTGACAGTTCTTCCTAAGCCAATCATCGTAAATGTAGATACGACTATTTGCTATGGTGATACCCTCAAGTTGGCAGGTGAAGAATACAGCACAAGTCAAGTCAATGTATCATACTCTATTCCATTCGTAGGTTATACATGCGATAGTGTAGTAGGAACCTTGAACTTGACCGTTCTCCCAGCAGCTGTAACTGCTCCAGCTGATAATGAAACCATCTGCGCTGGTGACTCTTACACATGGGCAGTAACAGGCTTGCCATACAACGTAGCAGGTGTTTACAATGATACCGTTCGCAATGCTTTAGGCTGCGATAGTATCATCTACACCCTCAACTTGACCGTTCTCCCAGCAGCTGTAACTGCTCCAGCTGATAATGAAACCATCTGCGCTGGTGACTCTTACACATGGGCAGTAACAGGCTTGCCATACAACGTAGCAGGTGTTTACAATGATACCGTTCGCAATGCTT
>JAFNUD010000048.1 GCA_017384225.1 Paludibacteraceae bacterium | reverse complement strand
GCTGCGATGATGCTTACTTTCTTGACTCCGGTCTTGAAGGCTCTCCCTGCTGACGGTAAGGGTAAGATTGCATTGGCTATGGCTATTCCTATCGGTGCAAACATCGGTGGTTTGGGTACTCCTATCGGTACTCCTCCGAATGCGATTGCATTGAAGTACTTGAACGATCCAGAAGGTTTGAACTTGAACCTCGGTTTCGGTGAATGGATGATGTTCATGTTGCCGTTTACTATCTTGATTTTGATCATCGGTTGGTTGTTGTTGCTCAAGTTGTTCCCATTCAAGCAGAAGACTATTAACTTGGTAATCGAAGGTGAAGCTAAGAAGGACTGGCGTTCTATCATCGTTTATATCACATTTGCTGTAACTGTATTGTTGTGGGTAACTGACAAGGTAACAGGTGTAAACTCTAACGTAGTAGCATTGCTTCCTGTAGCTGTATTTGCTGGTATCGGTGTGATTACTCGTCGTGACTTGGAAGAAATCAACTGGGCTGTACTTTGGATGGTTGCCGGTGGTTTCGCACTTGGTGTGGCTTTGAACGAAACAGGTTTGGCTGCTAACTTGATTAACTCTATTCCATTTAATTCATGGCCAGTAATGGCAGTGTTGATTGGTTCTGGTTTGATCTGTTATACATTGTCTAACTTCATCTCTAATACTGCAACAGCTGCATTGCTCGTTCCAATCTTGGCTGTAGTAGGTAAGAGTATGACTGCAGAATTGGCTCCAATCGGTGGTGTAGCTTGTTTGTTGATCGGTATCGCAGTGGCTGCTTCTGTAGCTATGATTCTCCCGATTTCTACTCCTCCTAATGCATTGGCTCACGGTACAGGTATGATCGAACAGAAGTACATGGCTAAGTCTGGTTTGATTATGGGTATCATCGGCTTGGTATTGGGTTATGGTATGTTGGTAATGTTGGGTTCTATCGGTTTCTTCGGATAATCTGAATTCCCCATTATAAAATAAGTAAAACCTCCCTTGAAGATTACTGTTCTTCAAGGGAGGTTTTTTATTTATCTTCTGCATCTATTGGTTAATCATAAGTTGTGATTGTATGATTATAAGTTCTGATTCTGTAATCAAAGGTTTTGATTATGTAGTCAGAACTTGTGATTAACTTATGGATGCTGTCGGAAATTATTTTCTCTTACCGCCCGTATGGGTAAAGATGCTGCCCTTTACCTTTTCCTTGCGTTCGAGAGCGATATGCGAAGGAGTAGGATATTCCAACTTTTCCAATTCACTGATAGCATTTCGGATATCACCTAACAGCATATCTGCCATATCACGACTGAAGCCTTGGCGGACGACGATACGCATCACCACCCAATCCTCGATATTCTTCGGCATGGTGTAGGCTGGAACCATCCAACCGTTTTGCTTCAACTTGTCTTGCAAGTCGAAGAGCGTCCACTTGGCTGTCTTGGCATAATCCTTGCACATCATCCAGATGAAGAGCGGGTTCACCACTTCCTTGCCATAATTGACGAATGGTTTCATCTTGCCGATTTCATCGTGCAAATACTTGGCGATGGCCATGGAGTTTGCCTGAACTTCCTTGTAGCCTTCGAATCCGAGGCGGATGAACTGGTAGTACTGACCCAATACTTGTGCTCCTGGACGGGAGAAGTTCAATCCTACTTGCGTAATGTCGGCACCGAGATAATTCACAGAGAAG
>JAFNUD010000015.1 GCA_017384225.1 Paludibacteraceae bacterium | reverse complement strand
ATGTCAATTTTTGTCAATGATAGCACGAATTTTATAAAAAACAAAAATACGCTACGCTACAAAAATAATTAAAAATATAGATTGTTCGCTTTTGTTCTGCTCAAAATGAAATGCAACGCCGTCGCATTTGGAAAGCACAACAAAATCAAAGAATACAAAAAAGAAAACTATGTTGACACGGAATAATATTTTGAAGACAATTAGCGTCAATTTGAATGTCAATTTTTGTCAATGATAGCACGAATTTTATAAAAAACAAAAATACGCTGCGCTACAAAAATAGTTAAAAATAAAGATTGTTCGCTTTTGTTCTGCTCAAAATGAAATGCAACGGTGTCGCATTTGGAGAGCATAACAAAATCAAAGAATACAAAGAAAGAACGCTTGTAATCAAGCTAGAAGCACATATAACAGGGAAAATAATCCACATTTATGGACTACAAATATTTACATACCATCAACTACCCCAGCGACTTGAAAAAGCTGCCTGAGGAAGCATTACCACAAGTGTGCGACGAAGTGAGAGATTTCATTATTCAACAACTGAGTAAAAATCCTGGTCACTTGGGTTCATCGCTTGGAACCGTAGAACTCACCGTGGCACTACACTATGTATTTGACACACCCAACGACCAACTCGTATGGGATGTGGGACACCAAGCATACGCACACAAAATACTAACAGGCAGACGAGAACGATTCCATACCAACCGACAATTCAAAGGAATAGCCCCCTTCCCTACCCCCGCCGAAAGCGAATACGATGCCTTCATCGCAGGACATGCCAGCAATAGCATATCCGCTGCGTTGGGAATTGCCATTAGGGAAGAGATCGCCGCTGAAGCGGCTGTAGATCGGGCAGAGCCCTGTAGTTCGGCTACGCCTGTAGTCAGCAGCGGTGAGAAGCGAAGAGTAGTGGCAATCATCGGCGATGGAGCAATGACAGGCGGATTAGCATTTGAAGGACTCAACAACACCTCTATGCTCAAAAACAACCTACTCATCGTACTGAATGACAACAATATGGCCATCGACCCCATCAAAGGCGGATTCACACAATACCTCGTGGACATAACAACCAGCGAACGATACAACCGCTGGCGCTGGTGGGGATACAGAGTGGCACGCAAATTGCATATTCTCAACGACGACAACAAAGGACGCGTACTACGCATTACCAATAACATCAAAGCACTGCTCACCAAACAAGGAAACAACATTTTCCAAGGACTCAATATCCGATACTTCGGTCCCGCCGATGGACACGACGTACTGGAATTAGTACGCATATTCAACGAAATAAAAGACTACCAAGGTCCGAAAGTACTACATATAATCACCAAAAAAGGCAAAGGATACGAACCTGCCGAAAACGACCAAACAACTTGGCACGCCCCTGGAGAGTTCCTCATAGAAACAGGTGAAAGGTTAAAGGTGAAAGGTGAAAGGCAGGAACAATTATGGCAAGAGGTGTTTGGCGAGCAACTACTCGAACTGGCGAAAGAAGACAAGCGCGTGGTAGGTATCACACCCGCTATGCCCAGCGGATGCAGCATGAACATCATGCAGAAAGAATTGCCCGAACGCGTATTTGATGTCGGCATCGCCGAAGGACACGCCGTAACCTTCTCCGCAGGACTCGCCAAAGCAGGCATGAGACCTTACTGCAATATCTACTCCAGTTTCTTACAGCGTGCATACGACAATATCATACACGATGTGGCACTGCCCAAACTACCCGTAGTGTTCTGCATCGACCGAGCAGGTATAGTAGGCAACGATGGTGCTACGCACCACGGATTGCTCGACTTGGCATACCTGCGTCCTATACCCAACATGGTCATTGGCGCACCAATGACAGCCGACGACCTGAGAGAGATGATGCGCCTGGCACAAGACCACAACGGACCAATAGCAATACGCTATCCGAGAGGAAAAGCGGATATGGGCGATGGGCAATTGGCGATGGGCGATGGGCAATGGGCTATTGGAAAGGGAGTGTGCCTAAGAGAGGCGATGAGGCGAGAGAGCACCCCACAAACTCACGAAGTTTGTCGGGGACCCCGCTCAGGCGATGAGGCGAGAGGCAAGAGAATGGCTGTGCTGAGTATAGGTGCGATTGGAAATACCGTGGCTGAGGCGATAGATAGTTTAGGTGGAAGATCGGCTTGCAGCCTTGAAGATGGAAGATCGGCTTGCAGCCTTGAAGATGGAAGATCGGCTTCGCCTGTAGAGGGAATAGCGCATTACGATATGCGATGGCTGAAGCCAATCGACGAAGATATACTCCGAGAAGTAATTGAAAACTTTGACACTATCGTGACCGTGGAAGATGGCGTCATCAATGGCGGGCTGGGTAGCGCTGTGGCGGAGTATGTAGTTAATAGATCGGCTTGCAGCCTTGAAGATGGAAGATTGGCTACGCCTGTAGTTGGAAGACAGCCGAGGGTTATTCGTTTGGGCGTGAACGACCAGTTCGTGGAGCACGGAAGTACGAAAGAATTGTATCACCTACTAAAATTAGATAAAGAAGGTATATGCGAATCATTATTGCAGGCGCTGGAGCAGTAGGACGCCATTTGGCGAAACTCCTCTCGCGCGAGGATATGGACATTAGTCTCATTGATGAGCGTCAAGATCGACTCGGCGATCTAGATGCCAACTACGACCTGCTAACCAAAGTGGGAAGTCCCAGTTCGATACACGACCTGACAAGCATAGGCGTGAAGGATGTGGATCTCTTTATAGCAGTCACACCATCCGAACACGAAAATATCACCGCCTGTCTGCTTGCCAACCAATTAGGAGCCAAAAGGACATTGGCACGAATCGATAACTACGAGTACCTCTTACCCGAAAATAAACGTCTTTTTGAGCAGATGGGACTCAACCACCTCATCTACCCCGAACTATTAGCAGCACAAGAGATTACTGCTTCGCTCAAGACCAATTGGATGCGCTATCACCTCACCCTATGCAATGGAGCATTGGAGTTGTGTGTAGTGAAAGTACGGGAAGGCGCTGAGGTCATCGGACAAAAATTCATTTCTGGCTACTTCAGCCATGGACTCTATCGCGTAGTAGCCATTAAACGCGGACAAGAAACCATTATTCCAGGAGGACAAGATGAGATTATGGCAAATGATATGGTTTATGCCGTATGTACAAGCGAAAACAAAAAAGTGCTGCGCGAACAAATGGGCAAGCAAAAACGAGATATCAAAAATATCATGTTTTTTGGCGGATCCAAGATAGCACAAAAGACTGTACAAAATTTGCCAGACGATCTCAATATCAAGATATTAGAATCTGACCGCGAGCACTGCTATCTCCTCAGCGAAAAAATCAACAACGCTCTGATTATCAATGCTGACGGAAGCGATATGGCCGTACTGAAAGATGAGGGCATAGAGGATGTAGATGCGTTTGTAGCAGTCACCGACAGTAGCGAAGCCAATATATTCGCCTGTCTGGCAGCACAACGCTTTGGCGTGAAAAAAACTATTGCCGAGGTGGAGAATATCGACTATATCACCATGGCAGAAGGTCTGGATATAGGTACCGTACTCAACAAAAAGACAATCGCAGCATCCTACATCTATCAGATGCTACTGGATGCCAGTGTATTGAATGTGCGCAACCTCACGACCGCTGATGCCGAGATAGTGGAATTTATGGCAGAAGAAGGTAGCCGCATCACCAAAGGTAAAATACGCGACATGCGCCTACCTGCTGATGCTAATATCGGTGCCATAGTCCGTGCAGGAGAAGGTATCCTCGTCAATGGCGACACACAAATACTGCAAGGCGACCAAGTGGTGGTTTTCTGTAAGAACCAAGTAATTAGACAATTAGAGAAATTCTTCAAATGACGCGTACGTTCAACACACGGATGGTATTCCGCACCATGGGCGCACTGCTGCTCATGGAGGCATTGTTTATGGCAGTGGCCATGGGTGTGAGTCTGTGGTACGGCGAAGCCGATAATGGCGTATTCCTCATCTCCACCATCATCACACTGCTGGCAGGTATCATCGGTTTGCTAGTCGGTCGTCGTGCAGAATCACGCATGGGTGAACGAGAAGGCTATGTGATCGTGGCAATGGTGTGGGTAGTATTCTCTGCATTTGGACTCCTACCCTATTATCTCAGCGGACAAGTATCTACATTTACGGACGCTTGGTTTGAGAGTATGTCAGGATTTACCACCACGGGAGCTACTATCATCCCCGACCTCAACGGCATAACACATGGACTACTCTTTTGGCGTTCGCTCACACAGTGGATCGGAGGTATGGGAATCATCGTTCTCTCAATCGCTATCCTACCTATCTTCGGCTTAAATGGCATGCAGCTTTACGCTGCTGAAGTGTCAGGACTCACCTATGAAAAACTATCGCCACGTATTGCCGACACAGCTAAAATGATGTGGAGCACCTATCTCATACTGACAGCAACAGAAGTAATCGGACTTTGGCTCTGCGGCATGCCTATTTTTGATGCGGTCTGCCACTCCTTCTCCACAATTGCCACGGGAGGTTTCTCAACAAAAAATAATAGTTTAGCATTCTACGACTCTGCAGCCATCCACTATATGGTGACATTCTTTATGTTCATCTCTGGTATCAACTTCGTGATACTCATCTATTTGGTTCGTGGTAAAGCGCGCAATTTCTTCCACGATGAAGAATTGCGTTGGTATAGCGTAGCTGTAGTACTATTTGCGATGCTTGTTACCTTGGGACTATATATAGCTCGTCCAGGATGGTCTGCCTTACATATGGAGCGGGCTTTCCGCGATAGTATCTTCACAGTGATTAGTGCTATGACCTCTACTGGATACACCATTTCTGACTATATGTATTGGCCTGTAGTAGCATGGGTAGTCATCTTCTTCCTGATGCTTACGGGGGCATGCGCTGGTAGTACCGCAGGTGGAATCAAGTGGGTACGCCTATCTATCATCTTGAAGAATGGCGTGGCAGAGTTTAAACGCCGTATTCACCCCAATGCGATTATCCCAGTCAAACTCAACGACAAAGCTGTTCCACAGCAGACAATCAACAATATCATGGCATTTTTGATTTTCTACGTGTTTATCATTGCCATTACAGTAGTGATCTTCTGCGCTTGCGGTGTGAATTTTGATGAAGCTATTGGTAGCGCTGTATCAGCTATGGGCAATGTGGGCATTAGTATCGGTCAGTTTGGTCCATCAGGCACATACGCTGATTTCCCCATCGTAGCAAAATGGGTGATGAGTATCGTAATGCTCATCGGACGTCTGGAAATATTCACCGTATTGCTACTCTTTACAAGAGCATTGTGGAAAAAGTAGCACCTAAGCAATCATGTGATTCTATATCTTGTATGACCGCACAGGAAATACTAAAAACATATTATGGATACGATAATTTCCGTCCCTTACAGGCGGAAATTATTCAATCTGTACTTGCAGGTCACGACACGCTGGCATTGATGCCTACAGGAGGAGGCAAGAGCCTGTGTTTTCAGATACCTACGCTGGTCATGGGCGGTTTGTGTCTGGTAATCACGCCACTGATTGCCTTGATGAAAGACCAAGTGGAAAACCTCAAAAAGCGCGATATACGTGCTGCTGCTATCTATAGTGGCATGAGCTACGACCAACAAAAAGTGGCACTGGACAATTGTATGTGGGGACCTTATCGCTTCCTCTATGTATCTCCCGAACGATTAGAGTCAGAAGAATTTCGCGAGCGACTAAGCCGTCTGCCTATCTGCCTCATCGCCGTAGATGAAGCACACTGCATCTCACAATGGGGATATGATTTCCGTCCTAGTTATCTAAAGATAGCGGAGATACGAGAGGTTATCAGGCGAGAGGCGAAAGGCGAAAGACCAGAAGTGCCTATCTTGGCACTTACAGCCACAGCCACGCCCGATGTGGTGGATGATATACAAGAACGATTGGCATTTCGCGAGAAGAATGTGCTGCGCAAGAGTTTCGCCCGACCAAACATCAGTTATGTGGTGCGTCAAACCAATAAAAAAGCAGACGAGATTGTGCATATTCTCAATCGAGTGCCAGGTAGTGCTATTGTATATGTACGCAACCGTCAACGCTCACAAGAGATAGCCGCCTACCTCAACGAGCAAGGCATATCTGCTGACTTCTACCATGCAGGCCTCCCATCCAAAGAGCGCACCGAAAAGCAGGAAGCATGGAAAAGGTGGGAGCATACTCCATCACCAACCGCCAATCGTCAATTGCCCTCCACACGTGTCATCGTAGCCACTAACGCCTTTGGCATGGGTATTGACAAGTCCGATGTACGGATTGTGATTCACCACGACTTGCCCGATACCATAGAAGCCTATTTTCAGGAAGCGGGACGCGCAGGACGAGACGAACGCCAAGCCTTTGCTGTATTGCTCTACGATCCAACTACCGATAAAGCGAAAGCACGCAAACGCGTAGCAGACAACTATCCACCCAAAGCGTTTATAGAGAATGTCTATCATAAGACTTGCGACTTTTTGGGCATTGGTGCAGGTAGTGGATTAGGAAACACCTACATACTGCATATCAACGACTTATGCCGAATCATGCATCTACCTTTGCTTCAGACATACGCTGCCCTACACCTCCTTACACAAGCAGGATATATCCATTTTCAAGAGGAACAAGAAATACACCCACGGGCTATGATCCGTGTGCCACGTCGCGAGATTAGCGACTACGGACTCAGTCAGTCACAATTGCAACTATTGGAAACACTCATGCGCAAGTACACGGGTATCTTTACCGAACTGCAATATATCCACTTCGACAATCTATGCACCGAATGGTCATCACACCAATTGCACGAACTATTCGTATCTCTCGCACAACGCAATATACTGACCTATATCCCACGCAGCGTAGAAAACACGTTTACCTTTACGCAAGAACGACAAACAGATATTTTCCTATCTACAGATATATACGAAAAGCATCAACAACAATATGTTGATAAACTCAAAGCAATGATTGAATACGCAGATAATCAGCACTATTGCCGCTCACAAATACTGCTATCCTATTTTGGCGAACATGATGCTGATGCCTGCGGAAGTTGCGACGTGTGCAGGTTAAAAGCGAAATTATCTGCGTGCACCTGAACTTGCTCCACGAGACGAAGACGACGAGGAGGAAGAACGCATTGAGCCTCCTGAAGAATATCCAGCAGAAGAACGTGAAGGCGAATAACTACTGGATGAACGTACTGCAGAACTGCTGGACGTACGTGGAGCAGTAGTACCTGAAGAACGAACTGCAGAACTACCTGACGAACGAACAGCGGAACTATTAGACGAACGCATAACAGAGGAGTTGGACGTTGTCCGACTAGTATTCATAGTAGCAGAACGCGAAGGCGTAGCTGTAGCACTGCCTCGTGTAACAGTAGTAGCAGAACGCGAAGGTGTAGCTGTAGCACTGCCTCGTGTAGCGGTAGTAGCAATACGCGAAGACGCAGCTGTAGCACTGCCTCGTGTAGCGGTAGCTGTACGAGAAGTCGTAGCAGAAGCGCGTGAAGTCGTAGCAGTAGCGCGGTTGGTGGTAGTAGCAGTACGAACATTGCTGCTGCCAAAAGTAGCGTTGCGTGTGCTGGCAGCAGAGATACGTGTATTAGCAGTTCTTGACGCTTCAGCACGCGTAGCACCAGCAGCAGCTCGCATTGCAGTTTGACGTGTACGATCCAATTCACGCGCATTGGTCATCCGTGTAGAAGCATTGCGCGCAGCAAACGAACGCTCTGGATGGCGAGTAGCGTAATCCACACGACTCACAGGACGATGCATGTTAGCATAATGTGGGTGGTGGTGATAAGCTGTACGATACGAGCAATATGGATGATGATGGTGATGCCAATACATATGCTCCCAATACATATGATGTGCTATGCAATGGTAAGGATGCCACCAACCTGGCCAATAATCCCAATAGTATGGCGAATGCCATGCTACCCATGATGGACCCCAAAACCAATCATAGATATAAGGACGATAAATATAGACTGGCTCAATGATATAATTGGCACCATAGATATACTCATCACCTATGATTTGTACCGTGATAGACTCTGTCTCAGGATCTTTATCCACAAAAATAGAAGCTACATCTTGATAAATATCCTTAGCTAAAACAGCTTGTATAACCACTAAATGGCGATTTTGATCAGCCGTTTCTATTACACGCAAGTAGTCCACATCACCATCGCCATTGAGATCAAGGTTAGAATAAGCGGAATCGGGATTATTCAGTACTTTCTCAAACTCCTCAAGGTCTTTGGCTTGAGCAAAAAGTGTAGCCACCATCTTGAGATCGAGATCTTGAGAGATATCGGAGTTGGTAGCCGTAACTGTAACGGTTTCATCGGCATAGGCTGTGGTATGAACCATAAGCAAAGCGCCTACAATAAAGGCATAAAAAAGAATTCGTTTCATAATCATACCAAATTTAAATTGTGATACATTTTCTCCTTCTTCGTCTGCATATATCGCAGATTATATGGATTAGGAGCTATCTCTATTGGTATATTTTCTACAATTTCTATGCCAAATGCTTCCAATCCTACTCTTTTGACTGGGTTGTTGGTCATGAGTCGAAGCTTTTTTGCACCCATCAGTTGCAGTATTTGTGCACCTATTCCATAGTCGCGCTCATCGGGTTGGAAGCCCAAATGTACGTTTGCCTCCACGGTATCCTCACCTTGTTCTTGCAACTTATAAGCTCTGATCTTATTCATCAGTCCTATACCGCGACCTTCTTGGTTGAGATAAACAATAATGCCTTTCCCCTCTTTCTCCACCATCTGCATGGCCTTGTGCAATTGCTCACCACATTCGCAGCGTTTAGAACCAAATATATCGCCCGTCATACAGGAAGAGTGTACACGACACAAGATAGCCTCATCATCAGCCCATTCGCCCTTTTGCAACACGATATGCTCCAATCCATTGCTCAATTGGCGGAAAGGCGTTAGCATAAACTCACCATACGCCGTAGGCAAACTAACCGTCTCACCACGCTCTACCAAACTATTGGCAATGGGTGATTGGCTATTGGATATAGGAGAATCATGCTTCAAACGATAAGCAATCAAATCTTTGATAGACACCAAACTAAGTCCGTATTTATCAGCCACTTTCTCCAAATCAGGCATACGCGCCATTGTGCCATCCTCGTTCATAATCTCAATAAGCGCCGCCACTGGTTGCAATCCTGCTAAACGTGCCAAGTCCACTGCCGCCTCGGTATGACCTGCACGTTTCAACACACCACGCTCTTGCGCATACAGCGGATTGATATGACCAGGACGACCAAACGTCTCTGGTTTAGATGCAGGATTAGCCAACGCACGAATGGTAGCCGCACGGTCCTCTACACTAACACCTGTAGTACAACCCTCCAACTTATCCACCGTCACCGTGAAAGGTGTGCCCAACATAGATGTGTTGTTAGCCACCTGATGTATCAATCCCAACTCTGCACAACGTGTTTCCAGCAGTGGCACACAAAGCACACCACGTCCATGCTGCAGCATGAAGTTGACTTTCTCAGGCGTTATTTTTTCAGCTGCAATAATAAAATCGCCTTCGTTCTCACGATCTTCATCATCTACGACAATCACGAATTTACCCTCGCGAATGTCCTCAAGTGCTTTCTCAATTGTATCCATATTTTATAAATAAATCGTTTCAAATTTAGTAACATTTTCAGCCATGCATCAGGATTAAATAATGCAGAGTCTGTAGCAGCCTTGTAGGTGAGAAACACACCAATGGGCAGCAGTACCATCGAACTGAGCCACATACCTGCCCAACATGGCCACAAAGCCTCACGCGCCATTTTGTATCCCGTATTATCAATAATATAATACACAATAAACATGACTACCGAAATGACCACAGGCATACCTAATCCTCCTTTGCGCGTGATAGCCCCCAACGGAGCTCCGATAAAGAAAAAGACGAGGCATGCGAATGCTAATGTAAACTTGCGGTGCAGCTCAATCTCATGACGGCGTATATAACGCTGGTAATCATTGAGCATCAGTGCATTGTAGTCTATCTGATCGCGCTGCGCTTGAGCCTTCTCCAAGGCTGTAGAAGCAGCACGATAACGTTCTTCATCTGTTAGCATGGATAGGAGTGTATCTATATCATACACCTTATCACTTACGCCCATTGCCCCCTCCTCTACATTGCGTCCTGATTGACGCTCACGACCAAAATAGCGATTTTCGACAATTACCGCACTCTGCTCCGCACTACGGTCATGTGCCAATGTTTGTACAGAATCAATAGACTGTAATAGCTCAACTACATTCTTAGAGACATGCTGGTCGTTGAGTGCTTTCTCATCAAATCGGTTAAGCTCTGTATCAAAATCAATAAGCAATTGCTTTTGCATAAAGCTCTCACGACGATAGGGTATATTTTTCTCTGATTGTGTAGCACGTTTTTGCTGACGATCAAGATTTTCAAACGACTCTCCACTATAAAGGCGCAAGAGCAAATACTTGTTATCAGCAGTAAAAAATATCTGTCCCGAATCTGCAACCATGACCGTAGCGTTCTGAAAACCCTCGGAATAGTCATAAATCATCATATCGTAGAGCATACCTATCTTAGGATTCTTGTGGCGCACATAGATATTATACCCATCAATACCGTCATAAAACTCACCTTGCGGGATATCCAATTCAGGTGATTTTTGACGCAGTGAGAATATCAACGCCCATAACTTAACCTGCGATACTGGCAGTACATAATTAGAAAACAGAAATGCCCCTCCGCATATCAGCATAATAGAAATAGTCAGCGGACGCATAATGCGAAAAAGACTAACACCCGCCGCTTTCATGGCTGTCAACTCGGTTTTCTCGCCAAGATTACCAAAGGTCATCAGCGAAGCCAATAGAATAGCCAAAGGCAAAGCCAAAGGCACCACAGAAGCCACGGCATAGACAAAAAACTCAGCCAGAACGCCGATTTCTACGCCTTTACCCACAAGATCCTTAATGTGCATCCACACAAACTGCATCAGCAGAATGAAGATGCAAATCATAAACGTTACACTCAGCAAACCCAAAAAGTGTCTGAGCAAGTAGGTATCTATTTTCTTTATCCAATTCAAGCCTGTAAATTTTCTGCCACAAAGTTCAGGGGAAGCAAATCTGCTGCACTATCAAAGATATAGCACATATCTTCTCCATAAAGCACTATTTTCATCGGCTTCGCAAATCTATGCTCTGTCTCCAACATCACTTGTCGGCAAGCACCGCATGGACTGATAATATTTTTCGAAAAATGTCCATTAGCATAACAAGCTATAGCCAACGCTACGACAGGCGTATGCGGATAGTTTGCATTCGCAGCAAAAAGTGCAGTTCGCTCTGCGCATAAGCCACTGGGATAGGCAGCATTCTCCTGATTGCTACCTGCCACTATTTGACCATTCTCCAGCAAAGCAGCAGCTCCTACGTGGAAATGCGAATAAGGGCAATAGGCATTCTGCGTCATCGCTTTGGCTTTTTCTACCAAAATACGCAAATCATTATCCAACTCATCAAACGAGCAAACGGATACTGGCGTTTTTATAATTATTTGCTTCATACTCAAAAAAATAATGTTACTATCTATTTGGTGCGCAAAGGTACAAAAAAAAAATGAGATACGCAAACTTTTTATCATTAAGAACTCATATTTTTGCATTTTGGCTCAAGAGAGCATTTTTTCGCAGGGATAAACTCATTCTCTCTATTGCAAATATAAAATATTTGTTGTACCTTTGCAGCAATTTTCAAAACTCCACAAAACTGAAATAAAATACACATCGTAATGAAACGAACACTTATTGTCATCCTTTTGGCAGCAATCATTTGCCTGCCCGTTATGGCATTAGACAAACAAGCGCTGTCAGATACCCTTTCACACTTTGTCCACCAGCGTGCATACGTAGAGAACGTGAAAATCAGCAATGTTCGCGTGAAAAATAGTTATGTGACCATATATACCAACAAAGCGTTGAGCGTAATATCGCTTTCAGACAAAGATATACAGGAACTTCGCAAACTCGTAAGCCAAATGGTCTTTGGTCACCAAAATGGCAAAGTGACCATCTACACCGATGGTTATGAGATAGGTGAATTGGTCACCAGTCTCTATCGCCATCGTGCTAAGAATGCGCGCTATACCCTACCCGCTACTACCCAATGGGTGACCAACACCTCACGCCCATACACCGCCAAACAAGGTTTGGACGGCAAACATATTGCCCTTTGGGGTAGTCACGGACAGTATTTCCATCAACCTACAGAGTCTTGGCGGTGGCAAAGAGCCAAAGTATGGAGCACCGTAGAAGATTTATACACAAGCAGTTACACCATGCCATTTCTGGTGCCTATGCTTGAGAACGCAGGTGCCGTAGTGGTGCAGCCACGCGAACGCGACACACAGACCTACGAGCAAGTAGTAGATGACTCCGAAGCTACTATCAAAGGTCTATGGGCTATCGGTGAAGGCACAGGTTGGGCCACCCCTACCACACATCTACTCGAAGGGGAGAACCCATTTGAGCAAGGTCGCTACACCGCCGAAGTGAAATGCGAGGAGAAGAACAAAGGTGAGATTATCTACACCCCATCACTCCCAGCGGGCGATTACGCAGTATATGTGAGCTACAAGACCCTGCCTAATAGCACCAGCAAAGCGCAATACACTGTTGTGCACAAAGGGCAAAAGACCACTTTTGCAGTCAATCAAAAGATGGGTGGTGGTACATGGGTATATATCGGCACTTTCAGTTTCGATAGCGACAAAGCGAATAACTACGTCAGCGTGACCGCTACTACCAACGGCAAAGAGATCGTCACTACCGACGCGGTAAAATTTGGAGGCGGTATGGGTAGTGTAGCTCGCTACAAACAGCCCGACAGTTTTGAGAATGTACCTTCATCCAAAGAACTACCTAAGAGCGACACAGCTATCATTGACAGCACGCAATTGCTTGCCAATCAAGCAAATGCAGTCACTAGCGGTTTGCCACGCTACATAGAAGCAGCACGCTATTGGATGCAATATTCGGGTATTCCAGACAGTATCTACAACTACACCGACAGCAAGAACGACTACGTGGATGATTACGCCGCTCGCGGTATCTGGGTGAACTACCTCGCAGGTGGTAGTGCGGCTAACCCGAACGAGCCCGGATTGGGTATCCCACTCCACGCCAGTCTCGCATTCCACACCGATGCTGGTGTGAAAGATGAAGTGGTGGGTACGCTTATCATATACAAGGATCACGACGATGAGAAAAATAAAAAATTCCCGACAGGCAAGAGTCGTATCATAGCACGCGACCTCGCGGACTATATGCAAACGCAAATCGTAGAGGACATGCGTGCCCTATATGCACCAGAGTGGACACGCCGCCAACTGAACAACTCTTCCTATGCTGAAGCACGCCACCCTAAAGTGCCAGCAGTACTGCTTGAGTTGCTCTCTCACCAAAACATGACCGACATGCGCTATGGTCTTGACCCCCGCGTGCGCTTCACCATCTCACGAGCGATTTACAAATCCTTCTTGAAGTTCATCCATGAGCAATATGGTACAGAGTACGCAGTACAACCACTGCCAGTGAAAGAGATGGCGATGAGGCGATTAGGCGATGAGGCGATAGGCGAGAAGATCAAAGTTTCTTGGAATCCAACTGAGGACGCTCTCGAACCAACTGCCACTCCATCCTATTACGTGGTATATACACGCATCAACGATGGTGATTGGGATAATGGTGTACGCGTTACGAATCCGACATACACCCTTACTGCAACTCCTGGCACACGCTACGACATCTGTGTAGCAGCAGGTAACGCAGGTGGTTTGAGTTTCCGAAGCGAAGTACTCTCTGCATATATTGCTCCTGAAGAGAAAGGCAATGTGCTTATTGTGAACGGTTTTAATCGCGTGAGCGGTCCAGAATGGTGGAGCGATAGTATCTACGGCGGTATCCGTCCTGCCAGCCATGCTGTGCCATATGGCAAGGGCGTGAACTATATCGGTGAAGTATATGACTTCGACAGCCGCAACGAATGGAAGACTGACGACAACTGCGGTTGGGGAATGTGCTACAGCGACCACATGAACCACCCTACAGTAGGCAACACCTTCGATTATCCTGCCATGCACGGTAAAATCCTTGCAGAGATGGGATACTCCTACGTCAGCACCAGCGTAGCAGCTTTGGATACTATTGCCGGATACGATGCAGTGGATCTTATCCTTGGCAAGCAAAAGACCTATATCATGGGCAACGACACATCCTTCCACTGCATGCCAACGAACTTGCAACAAGCACTAACCCACTATCTACAACACGGTGGTCGCCTCCTGCTCTCGGGTGCACATATCGCCAGCGACATGCAAAGCAAAGAGGATGCAGCCTTCACGAAAAATCAATTGCACTACGAATTCCGTAGCACCCACACTTCGCGCACAGGCAAAATTCGTATCGAGCGTCAACTGCCTAATGGTGTCTATACTTTCCGTATGGAGCCTAACGAAGAGATGATTCACACCGAGAATCCTGACGGTATCTATCCAACAGAAGGTGGTATAGTAGTGGCTCGTTTCCCAGAGGCTAACGTGGCAGCAGCCATTGCGCACGATGCAACTGCCGAAGGCGGCAGCAAGACACTATGCTGGAGTATCATGCTCGAGAGCGCGCATGAATTCAGTACACTGTACAAAACAAGTATAAACTGGTTAATGAAATAATGTCAGACACGTCGGACATGTCAGACGTGTCTGACTCAAAAGAAAATTTATGAAGAAAAAAAAGAACTTACCTTTATTAGAGAACATTGAGATTACAGGCATTGCGGCCGAGGGGAAAGCCCTCACGCGCGTGGATGATATGGTGCTATTTGTGCCATACTGCGTGCCTGGGGATATTGTGGACATACAAGTGACGCGAAAGAAACACTCCTTTATGGAAGGTCGCGTGGAGCGTATTGTGAAACCATCGCCCATTCGTTGCGAACCTCGTTGCAAGCACTATGGCGAATGTGGCGGCTGCAAGTGGCAGATACTCCCCTATGAGGAGCAACTACGCCACAAACAACAGCAGATTATTGACAACCTCACCCGTATTGGTAAAGTGGAGTTGCCAGAGATTTCTCCTATTTTAGGTAGCAAAGAGATTTACGAATACCGCAACAAATTAGAGTTCACTTTTTCCGACCGCAAATGGCTCAGTTGGGAAACCATCCGCGCAGCAGGTGGATTGGAGAACTTGGACAATACCCACGGTCTTGGTTTTCATATCCCTAACTGCTTTGACAAGGTGCTCGATATCACCGAGTGCCACCTCATGCCCGAGATCAACAACCGCATACGTAACGGCGTTCGCGAGTACGCACGCTCGTTGGGCATCACCTTTTATAACGAGCACGCGCACGAGGGACAATTACGCACACTTATCCTGCGCTCCAACCACAAGGGCGAGATCATGCTCATCGTAGTGTGGGCAGACGAACCCGACATGCGTGTGATGGAGTATATCCGCGACTCGTTCCCTGAGATTATCAGCTTGCTGTATGTCGTCAACCGCAAGTTCAACGACACCATTGGCGACCAAGACGTACATGTCTTCTACGGACAGGACCATATCATGGAGCAGATGGAGAACTTGCAGTTTAAGGTAGGACCTAAATCTTTCTACCAAACCAACACCTTGCAGGCATACGAGCTCTACAAAGTAGCGCGCGAGTTCGCAGGTTTGACAGGAAATGAGCTGGTGTTTGACCTTTATACTGGCACAGGTACGATTGCCAATTTCGTAGCGCGCCAAGCGCGTCAAGTGATTGGTATAGAGTATGTGCCAGAGGCGATTGAGGACGCTAAAGTAAATGCGAAGATTAACAACTTGGATAATACTTTATTCTTCGCTGGCGACATGAAAGACATTTTGAACGAAGACTTCATTGCGCAACATGGTCGTCCCGATGTGATTATCACTGACCCGCCACGCGCAGGTATGCATGAGGACGTGATCAATACTATTCTTTTTGCCGAGCCTCAGCGCATCGTGTATGTCAGTTGCAACCCTGCTACGCAGGCACGCGACTTGAACATGCTTGATAGCAAGTACCGTGTTGTGAAGGTGCAACCTGTGGACATGTTCCCACACACTCACCACGTAGAGAACGTGGTGCTATTAGAGAAAAAGTAACAGGCATTTTTGTAACCTTTGTAGGTAAATGGCAACACCACTACTTATCATATTATTCGCGTTCTTCGTTCAGTTTACGGACAAAGCAGGTAGCGAGCATATAGCCCTCAGTCAGCAAGCTCTCGACAAAAGAGCCGAACGCAACATAGCCCTTGACTCTATGGACTATGCAGTATCACCTATCTACATAGATAGTCTGCGCAAGATAGGTTGCCATATCTACCACACCTCAAGATGGATGAACGGTGCCACCATCGAAGCAGATACCATTACCATACAAACTATTGCACAATGGAGTTTTGTGGAGAAAGTGGAAATGACAAGAAAAAAAGAGCAATGGACCATGAAGAATGACCTATTGGCTATGAGTAATGGACAATGGGCTATAGACAATGGACAAAAAGCATCTGACGTACAAACAGAGTTGCTCAACCTACACCTGCTACACGAAGCTGGATTTAGAGGAGAAGGTATCACCATGTGCATCATTGATGGCGGATTTCAACATGTAGATACCCTCGGTGCATTTTCAGCAGCACACGAAGAAAAACGAATTTTGGGCATCTATGATATGACCGATGACATAGATAGCATTACGGGCGAAACAGGCAATCATGGTAGCAAATGTTTCAGCACCATAGCGGCCATCACAGATGACTACCATGGTACCGCCATCGAAGCACAATACTACCTTATTCGTAGTGAAGAAAATTTGACTGAAAGTCCAAAAGAAATGGACAACTGGGTAGCAGCCATTGAGTTAGCCGACTCATTGGGTGTGGACATAGTATCTACATCATTAGGATATTCCATATTTGATGACAACCAATTTACGCTCTCGTATGCTGATATGGATGGGCAAAGCACGCGCAGTAGTCGCGCAGCTACTATTGCCAGCAGAAAAGGTATGTTGATGGTTGTAGCAGCTGGCAACGACGGCAACAAGCCATGGCACTATATAGCATCACCTGCCGATGCAGATAGCATACTCACCGTAGGTGCAGTAGATATCTATGATAGCATTGCTCCCTTCTCGTCATGGGGACCTACTGCTGACGGAAGAGTAAAACCCGAAGTGTGTGCTGTAGGCTATCAAACAACTCTTATTAACCCAGTAAACAACAGCGTAGTAAAAGGCAATGGAACCAGTTTTGCATGTCCATTGATAGCAGGTATGGCTGCCTGCCTATGGTCAGCTATACCTAATGCCAATAATATGGAAATCCGAGAAATGATTATCCGTTCTGCTAATAGATACCACTCCCCACATGAGCAATACGGATATGGTATTCCAGATGCATGGGAAGCATACCAACATGCTACTCACCTACCCCAAATCAGTCATCCTCAACAATCCGCCACAAAATTGCTTATCAATGGAGAACTTTGGATAGACTATCAAGGCAATTTATACAATCTAATGGGACAAAAAAAAGGGTAAGCTGACTACATCGCACCGCTACAACCTCTTACCCTTGCTTCGGTCAAGACCTGGGGGAGTTCAGAGGGAGCTGGTCGTGTAGGACTTACCCTAAGACGCTGCAAAGGTACTGCTTTTTTTTGAACTGACCAAATTTTTAGTGCATTTTGCTCGAAAAATTCATAAAAAATAGAATATTGAATGCTTTGCCCTTCGCTCCAAACGAAGGACAAGGGGAATTATTAGATCTTTTAAGCCAATTTGTTGTCTCAAAAACAGATTTCAAAGCCTTTGTATTGCGCGGTTATGCGGGTACAGGTAAAACCAGTATCATAGCAGCACTCGTACGAGCTATGCAAGAATTAAAGCAGTCTATTGTGTTGTTAGCTCCAACAGGACGGGCTGCCAAGGTATTGAGTCGATACGCACACACACCCGCCTATACTATCCATAAGTATATCTACCGCCAAGATAAATTAGGAGCAGAGGACTTTTCTTTGTCGTATAATCCACATCGCCAAGCCATTTTTGTTGTTGATGAAGCATCTATGATTTCCAGCGAACGTGATAATGGCACATTTGGAACAGGCATCTTGCTCAATGATTTGATTAAATACGTGTATTCAGGTGAAGGATGCAGTTTACTACTATTAGGAGATGACGCTCAGTTACCTCCTGTAGGTAGCGAACTCTCACCTGCTTTAGACATAGACTACCTATCAGGATACGGATTAAGCATCACTTCATACACACTCACGCAAGTGGCACGCCAAGCCTTAGATAGCGGTATTTTACACAATGCAACTACAATCCGCAATCTGCTCATGCAGCAATCGCCTCTATCCACAGATTCCGCATCTACCATTTATCATTTCACTACTGATTTTCAAGAGTTTAGTGGTGTCGATTTTTTAGAATTATTAGAGCAATCCTACCGAGAGGTGGGCACAGAAGATACCATCATATTGACCCGTACCAACCGACGTACCAATCTTTACAACCAAGGTGTACGAGCACGTATCTTGTGGAAAGAAGATGCCATATCTACTGGCGATAGATTGATGATTAGTAAAAACAATTATTTCTGGACACAAGACTACGAGGACATCCCTTTTCTCGCTAATGGCGATATGATGGAGATTGTTCGGCTACGTAATTGCAGAGAGATATACGGTTTTCAGTTTGCCGACGCTTCGCTACGCGCCATAGACTACGATTGGGAGATAGATGTGATATTGTGGCTGGACACACTTATTACTGATTCGCCAGAAATCAACAATCAATTACACCGACAACTCTTCGATCGTATCAGCGAAGACTATCCCGAATTGCAACACAATCGCAAAAAACTGATAAAAACCATCTATGAATCGCCCTATTACAATGCCTTGCAGGTGCGTTTTGCTTATGCTGTTACATGCCATAAGGCACAAGGTGGTCAATGGAAACGCGTCTTTATTGACCCTGGCAAAATTCCAGTGGAGGAGCATGGTAAAAACTACTACCGATGGCTATATACAGCCGTCACACGTGCCACTGAACGAGTATATTTATTAACAAATCTTGCAAAAAAATAAATAAACATTTGTTTATTTCAAAAAAAAATCGTATCTTTGCAGGCGAATCCAATTTTTTGTTAAAATTATGAAACATGTATTTTACATTTGCTTCATCTGTTCGACCATTCTGATTTGTAGTTTGACAAGTTGCAATTTAAGAGCAGATGTGGATTTGAATGATGTGGATATGACTACAGCAGTAGGTGCCCATTTATCCTTGCCTTTAGGTTCTGTATCTGCTAAATTTGGCGATTTTCTTGGTACGAATAGTTTTAAGCAAATCAGTATTGACGAACAAGGCAGGTATCTCTTTTCGGATACCATCAGTGTTTCTCGTTCGTATCACCCTATCAATTTGGCGGATTATGTCTCCAAAACAAGTGCAACATGGAATATCTCAGACGAATTATATCAGTTGGGTGAGAAATTAGAAGATATCTTAAACGACCATGATTTAGGTGTTGATATTGATATTGATTTAGATCTGTGGTTCGAGTTATTCGACCATATCACGATTCCTGGTGGAGCCACATTTGACCTTGAATTTCCTGTCACGTTGGATTTGCGCAAACTCAACATCGACTACTCCTACCAGCGAGTTGATAGTTTGATTGTAGATTCTGCCCTATTCACATCGCGATATACGTTTCACAACATCGATTTTGATTGGAGTTGCATTAAGAATATTCAACTGATTTTGAATGAAAATTTTCGTCGTGAAGAAGGCGACACGTTGGATTTGCTACAACCTGGTAAGAATTTTGGTGAAGCGATGCCAATTGAAGTTAGCAAATTTCATTTAATATTGATGGACGACCCTAATGGAGAGTCTAGCGGCGATAATATTGTAGAAACCATTGATTTGAAAATTCGTTTCAAGATTGAGAATACTAGTCCTTTAGTTATTTATAAGGACTCCTATATTCGTTACGATTTCGAGCTTAGTTTCATAGATTATAGCGCCATGTTTGGCTTCTTTGCTGCTTCTGATTTGATGCAGGATGAGTTTATCAATCAGCCTATTCATGAGTTGTGGAGTGGTTGGAATCTTTTTCAAGGTTGGATATTACCCGTGAGCGAGCCAAGTGTGAAGTTTATTGTAGATCATACACTGGCTGTCCCTATGATTGTGAATTTGCAGAGTATATCAGCTCAATCCGAGAAAGGAGAAATACGCTACGCCACTTTTGACGAGAGTAAGAACTTACGAAGCAAAAGTATCCATTGGCCTATGCAAATTGCAGTGACGGACCCACTGGACAAGCATGCTTTTGATACCATTCTTTTGGATTATACGCCTTCTAATGGAAACATCGACACCTTACTAACAATCCATCCATACAGCGTGTCGTATCTTTTTAGCGTATCTACAGATTCCACTAGTAATGTGAAGCAATTTCGTATTACAGACAACACAAATATCAATCTTGATGCTATCTTGCATATTCCGTTTGCTTTCCACGATAGCGTCCACATTACATATAGCGACACACTTCGCAACATCAATCTCACACAAATACAATTGGATTCAATGCTGCAAGAAATAGAGTTGATCAACGATATAGAGGAAGCAGAACTTCAATTATACGTTACGATAGAGAATGGTATTCCATTTGATATAGAAGGAGAATTCACGCTAATTGATACAATGAATAATGTAGTGCAACTAAGCACGATGGAAGAGCCATCTTTTAAGATTGCTATTGATTACCCATACGAGATTTCTAATAATGTAGCATCAATCCCAAGTATCAATCACATGCCTGTACTCAAGATTAGGAAAGAAGATTTTTCAAAATTATCATCCGTCAAGCATATCTTCTTCCACGCCACATTAGGCAACAATTATCATTCAGTAAGCCTCACCCCAGATGCTACGATGCGCATTGCAATAGGTTTAACTGCTGATTTTGATGCGATTGTAGATTTGAAGCAACTGAACTAATATTTAATTCTTATTCCGTCATTTACATATGAAACTACATAGAGTACGAAGTTTTGTTCTTCTCATCGCTTTTATCGGTGTCAGTATTGGTACATTTTCACAGCAAGTAAATACACTATACTTCTTAGAAAATGCCCCCATGCGGCATACCATTAACCCTGCGTTTCAACCCGTAAGCAATTTCTATTTCACCCTGCCTGTCATTGGATACACCAGTGTGTGGTTGGGAGGCAATAGTCTAACAATGAGCGATATCATATTCACCAACGAATCAGGACAAACAATTACAGCTTTACATCCAAGCGTAAAAGGCGATTTGTGGAAAAAATTGCCAAAAATGCTTACTATAGATGCTGACATACATACCAACATACTAAGTTTTGGCTGGCGCGTTCACGATAAAGGTTATGCACATTTCAATATGTCAGAACGTATCGCCTTCGGAGCAGGAATACCTAAAACTATTTTCGGTAATACTGAAAAAATAGACTTAGCCAATATCAATCTAACCTTATCAAATGCCTCTGCCTCTGTGTACACAGATATATCATTTGGATATTCCCATAACATCAATGATCAATGGACTGTAGGTGCAAAACTCAAACTCTTATTGGGTCAAACGTACGCGAGAGGTATTTTTGACCAATTATCACTTACATCTTCCCCTGAAATAGCCTCTTTGATAGGTGAAGGCAGATTACAAATGGCTGGCATTGTAGAAGATATAGTAATAGGGGGAATCAATGATAGCAATAGCAAAAAAAACATACTCAGTTACATTAAACCTGCAGGTTATGGTGGCGCAGTTGATTTGGGTGTAACCTACAAGCCTATTACTAATTTGCAAATTACAGCAGCTGTATCAGATTTGGGAATAATCCACTGGAATAATAGTAGTGCTGCTTCTTTAAGAATAGACACCACATTTACTGGATTTGGCGATTTTGTGTATGAAGATTATGTACACAACGGCTCTTTCCAAACAAATAGTTTCGTAAATGATATCAAAGACAACTTATCACAATACCGCAATATCTTGCATATTACAGATATTACTGCTCAAAGTTTTAATCAGGTATTAAATGCTCATTTAAATGTCGGTATAGATGCTAACTTTTGGAAAAATCGTATTGGAGTTGGTATCTATTCACACACTCGTTTTCATAACAAAAGTGTAAGCGAGGAATTGACATTAGGTGCAGCTTTCCGTCCGTTCAATTGGTTTCATTTAGCTACATCTTATTCTTTTATGAATGGTAAGTGGAGCAACATTGGTGCCGCCATTTCTATTGCAACATACGATATTTTTATGCTAACTATAGCAGCTGATTACGTACCATTATCGTATGCATATCTTCCTTCTGTTGATAAATATATTCTACCATACAAGACCAGTGGTTTTAATCTAGCCTTTGGTATAGCCATTGTCACGGGAACCAACGGAAAAAGAAAAAAAGCAACTAAGGATATGGATCAAGAGATTGTACGCGAACAAAACCTTTTAGAACAACCTATAATCACTTCTGACACCTCTCTTTATACACTTACAGACACAATCACATTGCCTATAGATTCAACTACGTTGCCTTTAGACACAATTACTCTACCTTTAGATACAACCACGTTGTCTTTAGACACAATTACTCTACCTATAGATTCAACTACATTGTCTTTAGACACAATTACTCTACCTTTAGATACAACCGCGTTGTCTTTAGAAACAATTACTCTACCTTTAGATTCAACCACGTTGTCTTTAGACACAATTACTCTACCTTTAGATACAACCACGTTGCCTTTAGACACAATTACTTTACCTTTAGATTCAACCACATTGTCTTTAGACACAATTACTCTACCTTTAGATACAACCACGTTGTCTTTAGATACAATTGTGGATACGCTGTCTATTACTACCATAGACCTTGCTCCTGAGCATATCCAATCATTAGAGGAAGCAACAGAAATAGAATAAACTACTATAACATAAACATTATTAAAATCAATTTATTATGGGAAGAGCGTTTGAATATCGCAAAGCAACCAAGATGAAACGTTGGGGCCACATGGCTCGAGTATTTACAAAATTAGGTAAGGAAATCACAATGGCAGCACGCGACGGTGGACCAGATCCTGATAGCAATCCTCGCCTGCGTACATTGATGCAACAATGTAAGAAGGAGAATATGCCTAAGGACAATATCGAACGTGCTATCAAAAAAGCAACCGACAAATCTTCTGAGGGTTACAAAGAGATTTGCTACGAGGGATACGGTCCTCACGGTGTAGCTATATTCGTAGAAACAGCTACCGACAACAACATGCGTACTGTTGCCAATATTCGTAGCTATTTCACCAAACATGGTGGTAGTCTTGGCACACAAGGATGTTTGCAATTCCTTTTTGACCGTAAAGCTTGCTTCACTGTAACTGCAAAAGATGGTATTGACCTTGACGAACTTGAGCTCGAACTCATCGACTTCGGCGTAGAAGAGTTGGCTCACGACGAGGAAGAGGGTACAATTGTCATCTATGGCGATTTCAACCAATACTCACAAATGCAAAAATATTTGGAGGATAACGGCTTTGAGATTCAGTCTTGCGAGTTTGTACGCATTCCTAACGATACTAAAACCCTCAGCGACGAGGAGATGGAGAGTGTACAAAAACTCATTGACCGAATTGAGGAAGACGAAGACGTGCAAAACGTATTTACCAATATAGGTTAGAGGGGTGTCGGTTATCGGTTATCGGGTATTGGATATAGGTTAAAGCAAGGATATATGAGTGAAGCTATTAATCAATTAGATATGGCAGGTGTAGAGAGCATCAGGGAACATTTCTCCCTGACGCCTCTGCAAATGCAACAATTCGCGGCATTGGGTGCCTTATACCGAGAATGGAATGCGAAAATCAATGTCATTTCGCGCAAAGATATTGACAATTTATACCCCCATCATATTCTCCACTCGTTGGCTATTGCCAAAGTGCTGAATTTCCAACCAGGGACCACCCTACTTGACGTGGGTACAGGCGGTGGATTCCCAGGTATTCCGTTGGCAATATTGTTTCCACAATGCCAATTCACTTTGATTGATAGCATCGGCAAGAAAATCAAAGTCGCCAGCGAGATTGCCAAAGCCATTGAGCTAAGCAATGTCACCTGTATCCAAGAGCGTGCCGAGATGGAGCGTGGCAAATTTGACTTCATCATCAGCCGTGCTGTGATGCCATTGGGCGATCTGGTCAAACTCATCCGCAAGAACGTGAGCAATAACCACCAAAACGCTATGCCTAACGGACTGATGGTGCTCAAAGGGGGAAACTTAGACGGCGAGACACAACCATACCGCAAGTATGTGGAAATCACCGATATATCCCAAATCTTTGCTGGCGATTGGTACAAAGAGAAATCCGTAGTGTATCTGCCTTTGTAGGTTATAGGACGCTACGCTATTGGACGGTGCTTAGCACCTATTGGTTATAGGCAAAAAGTTAGAGGAAATGACATTAAAGACATTTTATTTCAATCCCTATCGCGAGTGCACCTATGTACTCTCCAATGAAGCGGGGCAAGCCATCATCATTGATGCAGGTATGTATGAGGAGCGCGAGCAGCAGCGTTTTGCCGAGTATCTCACAAAGCAAAACCTACGCCCCGTTGCTTTGCTCATCACGCATGCGCACCCCGACCATGTGTGCGGCATAGACTTTTTGCAACAGACCTACAACCTCATTCCTATCATTCAACCCCAAGAGGGCGTCTTGCCTCTGCCCTCCACTGACTGTCATATTGAGGTCATCACTACCCCCGGACACAAGGAGGATTGCGTTTGCTATTACCTGCCTGCTGAAAAACTGCTTTTCACGGGCGATACGCTTTTTCAAGAGTCTATTGGCAGGACCGACCTACCAGGCGGCGATATGGCAACGTTGATTCGTTCGTTGAAGAAGTTAGTCCTCTTGCCCGAAGACACGCAGGTGTATCCTGGACATGGCTACCCCACTACGATTGCCCATGAGAAGATGTATAATCCGTATCTGTAATTTCGGGTATTGGATATTGGGTATCGGGTATTGGGTATCGGATATTGGGTATCGGATATTGGGTATCGGATATCGGATATTGGGTATTGGGTATTGGGTATTGGGTATCGGATATTGGATAAAAGAGAAAGAGAGTGATTGTTGTCACTCTCTTTCTTTCTATCTACTGCTATCTTCAGCGCAGCGATCTACCATCTACAGGCGCCCTGCGCCGATCTTCGAGCCACAAAGTGGCGATTTATTTCTTGAAGTAGCGGTTGTACAAGCCCTCAAATCCTTTTCCGTGACGAGCTTCGTCTTTCGCCATTTCGTGTACGGTATCATGGATAGCGTCCCAGTCCATAGCTTTTGCGCGTTTAGCGATGCGCAATTTATCATCGCAAGCACCTGCCTCAGCCATCATGCGTTTTTCGAGGTTCTCTTTGGTGCTCCAAACTACCTCGCCAAGCAACTCTGCAAACTTAGAGCAGTGCTCTGCCTCTTCCCAAGCATAGCGCTTGAATGCCTCTGCGATCTCTGGATATCCTTCGCGGTCTGCTTGGCGCGACATTGCCAAATACATACCCACCTCAGTAGCCTCACCCATGAAGTGTGCATTGAGATCTTTAATCATTTCTTCGTCAGTATCTTTAGCTACACCAATGATGTGCTCGCAAGCGAATGCGATACCAGCAGACTCATCTACCTCTTTCCATGTTACAACTTGTTTACATTGTGGACAACGCTCTGGTGCAGGTGCGCCCTCGTGTACATAACCACATATTGGGCAAATAAATTTCTTTGTCATAATTCGTTTTTGTTTTTTATGGTTAAAAAATAGTTTATTCTTTCATCAATACACGTACAAAAATCATGCCAAGAATATGCGATAGATTAAAAAAAATGCTTTTTATTAAGATTCCTATCTTATTTACCTCTTTTATACCTTGCCTAATTCTATCGAGCGAACTCCGACAGAACTCCTCAACTACCAAAAGTGCTATTTATTAAGATTGCCATTTATGTTTTCGGACATGAATGGCGATTTTTTTGTCTATGTACTTGGTTATTTTTAGATTCGAATATTACGGTTACGACCGTAGAATCTGATATTATGGATACTACGGAGTGCTCCGAAAAAATTCCGGTCACAACCGTAAAATTACAACAATCAGAAAATCAAATAGATATATTTAACACCATACAAATTCCGAATATTGCAGATTTTCCAGTTGAAGATTTCTTTACAGTTCCGTTCACACATCATTCTAAAATTATAAGTCAATGTAAGGAACAGCAAGGACGCTACTACTATATCCACCGTACAGCAGAAGAACATTTGTCTGTAGAAGAATTGGAACACCTTATTAAGCAGCAGGCATATGAGCACCAAGATAAAGCTCCCAATAACTTTGTACAAACCTTATCCAACTCCTCATTAGCACGCAAGGCGGTGATGATGTTCAAAGATTCATACACTTTGGAGTTCTGCCAACAAGGATTATGTCCAGTTTGTTATCAAGGATTATAGCAAACCGATGGGTGTAGCTACCTATACTACAGCAGCTGATATGCCTGACAACTTGCGCAATGCATTGCCTGATATAGAGCAACTCCGCAACCTCTTGTCTGAGAAGGAATACTAACCTACTCTACTTTCATCCCTTTACCGCCATTTATGTTTTCGGACATGAGTGGCGATTTTTTTGTGTATGTACTTGCAAGAATGAAAAAAATATAGTACCTTTGCAGTCGCAAAGCCGAGCAATCGGTTTGGCAGACATAATATAAAAGGCGTTTATTGGCGCTTGTTTTGGCAAACAGAAATCCTGCAAAATTTCATATACCCGAAACAAGAGAGCGGTAAATGCCCCATGGTGTGTTTAATTCGTTGTGTCCACAACGATTAGCATATCAGCGTGGGCATTCATTGTTTATTCTTGTATGTAGGGTCTTGCAGGAACCTCTGTTTGGAGAATAAGCAAAAAGAGGTTCCACGCTTTTTCTATATTTATACTAACGGGGCGTTTGGAGCCGATGTCCCACAAAAAGAAAAACTACATGAAAAAGTTATCCTTATTTCTATTAAGTCTGTACTTATGTAGTATGAGTGTACCTATTCTTGCTCAAGATTCCGAACTTGTGCCCGCGATGGTGGTGCAACTGGCAGATGGCAGCAAGCAGGTGGTGCAATTGGACTACACCTCAGTGACAGACTTTAGTATGTTATGCAGCAAGGGGAGTCTTGCTGTCAGTGTGCCTGAGGCGGATGTGACAGGTGTGCGTAGTATCACTTTTGCCATGGTAAAGCAGGATGAGATCACCAATTCGTTGGAAGATGTTACTTCTTTGGACAAAGCCACGACGGACAAAGTTTTGTTTAATGGTAAATTATTTATCCGTGCCACCATGCCTGATGGCAAGCAGGTTTGGTATGATGTAATGGGTATTAGGTTGTAGAAAGTCTTTGCTCCTTGTTCCTTATTCCTTAATCAAAAACAATTAAAATTCAACAATATGAAAAAGATGTTTATGGCAGTCATCGCCTTAATGATGACGATTAGTGCTTCTGCACAGTTTTATATTTATTGTAGTGATGGCAATGTCATCAAGGTAGATAGTATCAGTATGGTAGCGCCAGGGGAGCCAGAGCAACCAAACCCTTCTGCAGGTATTGGTGTGTTCTCTGTGTCCGCAGACAAACAAGTGACTTTCTCGAAGGGAAATTTGCAATACACGCAATCTACCAATATATGGTCTTTTGCTGAGAATCAGTATGATTATCTCGGCGAAGCCAATATTGCAATAGATGCCGATGTTTTGGCAGATAAGGTTGATTTGTTCGGTTGGAGTACTAGTACTACCAATTTTGGTGTGAGTACTTCTACTTCCGATAGCGATTATAGTGGTTCATTTGTAGATTGGGGTACGAATAAGATAGGTAATGATGCTCCTAATACATGGCGTACTTTGTCAAAGGATGAGTGGGAATATCTTCTAACTAATCGTACTAACGCCTATGAATTGAATGGTGTGGCACAAGTAAATGGAATCAATGGTTTGATTTTGTTGCCAGATAATTGGACATGCCCAGCAGGTGTAACATTCAAATCAGGTGGTGACTGGAGGGTTGATGTTGATTATGCAGCCCACCAAACCTTTACAGCAGAGCAGTGGACGAAATTAGAAGCCGTAGGTGCAGTTTTCCTCCCTGCCTCTGGCAACCGCTACGGATCCACTGTGAACAAAGTGCAGGACTTCGGTTACTATTGGTCTGCTAGTGATTGCTATGACTACTTCGCGCATTACCTCGACATCGGCTCTTACGGGGCAAACAGGTCCAATTACGATCGCTGCTTCGGTTATTCCGTCCGTCTTGTTAAGGATTTGTAATAAGCATCTCGCTTTTGTTCGCAGGCGTAGCCACAACAAAATTGGATAATATGTAATCAATATTTCTCACCCTGCAAGTCATTGGATTTGCGAGGTGAGTTTTTTATATTGTTATTCTTCTCGTATCAATGCTCGTATTCAAGCGCTCCTTCGGCAAGGGTTCGGTATCCCTTCGGCAAAAACGAAAACTGAAAACTAGAAACCTAACAGCCACAGATAAGACACAACTAGCCCATAGATATGCTACAGTGGTCCCGAAATGGTCACCTAGCCCGCAGTCAACTTGAGAGTGATTTGAAAGCCACCGAAAGCCCACAAGAGTCCTTATTTATTGTGCTAATCCAAATTTTTGAACGAATTTTCGGAATATAATCCAAAAAATCGAATAAATTTTCGGAATACAATCCAAAAAGTTTGCATGTTTTAAAAGCGTATCCCATAAAAGAAACCACTATCATAACCCCCGAAAATTATTTAGACTGGTTACTCTAAAATAATATTGGACAATATTCTATAATTTTTTACATCCTATATACACCTACTTCATCGCGGCGAGTATCACCTCTGCCATTTTGCGCTGTCCCTGTTCGTTAGGGTGAATACCATCATCGCATAGATAAGCGCGAAAGTTATGCTCCTTGAGCAGTTCGCTCGTCACATCAATCCACTGTGCACCAGTTCGTTGCGCGATACGCATCGTTGCCAGATTATACAGTTCATGACCCGACATAATCGTATTGGTCGAACCTCCCAACCAACGCATCACATTCGCACGAAACCCCTCTTCCCACTTCTGGGAAAAGAAGGCAAAATACCGCTCGGCATCCATGGGCGGCAAGGATAGCACAAGCGGTATCGCCCCCATCGCTTTTATCTTATTGATCACACGCTCATACACCTCTTCAAATACCTCCAAACGTGTGCGTGGAAAGTGCTCTTTCTCTGGCGACTCGGCAATCTCCTGCCAATTGTAATCACTATCATTGCCACCATACTCCAGCAACACATACTGCGCCCCAGAACACTTATCTAAATACTTATTTAATATACGCTCACCCGCCTCAATAGTGCAGCCCATCTTGCCCAAGTTAAGGCACTCGCCACCCAACTTCTCGGCACAGCACTCCACGATACTCTTATCTGCTAAAGAATAACGACTATTCTCACCTTCTTTATGCAAAAGCACACCTTTTATAACCGAATCACCTAATGCCACAAGTTTCATATTCTTTCTTTTTTATTAGCTTAGATAATTTAGATTTCTCGCGCCCAGCGTAGGATCGCCTCAAAATCCGCTGCAAAGGTACTGCCATTTTGTCGCCTACACAAACTTTTGTGATAGTATGGCATGGTTTTTGCTAAAAACACAAATATAGTGACAAAATACGAATATTTGTGACAAAATCACCCTATCTGCTATTTCGTCACACCAACTAAATTGACTAAATTATGAACAATCTATCCGCTATTCTCCGCAAACTGAGCAACCAATTGCTCTACATATTGGGCATTCCAACATTCTTTCTCTGCTTCGTGCTCATCTACCAACCATCGCACGCCACCACCCTACTCCAAATGGAGCAAGGAATGCTCAGCTTCAACACCACCATTATCATGTGCATTCTGCTTGGTGTGATGCTCATCTCCCGCGCACTGATGATGGTACTCTCGCACCATCAATTGCGACTCAATTGGGCACGCTATGTGTATTGGGAAGTGGCAGAACTCGTTGCCATGAGTATGTTCACGGCACTCTATCTAACACTGATGTACAAAGGAGCATTCCCCTACTTCCATGTAGTGGGACAATCGCTATATGCGCTACTCATCATCTGTATCTATCCTTATGTCATCTTCAATCTCTCAGTGGCTTATATGGCACAAAAAGAAGAGCAAGCCACCTACGATGACTCACTCATGCGCTTTGTGGATAACACCCAACGCGTCAAACTAATGATTGCTTCCTCTGCGGTGCAGTATATCAAAGCAGAAGAGAACTATGTACATATTTGTTATCTGGAAGGCGAACGCCTCAAAGAATACCCCTTACGAGCGTCTATGAAGTCATTAGAAGAACTGATGCACAAGCATGGACTCATCCGTTGCCAACGCAGTTATTACATCAATCCGCAGCACATCAAAGTCCTGCGTCGCGATAAAGAGGGAATGATTACCGCAGAGCTCACCAATCCGTATCTCAAACCCATCCCTGTCTCCCCACGCTACTACGACGAACTCGCCAAATGGCTATAATCCCCATACCCCTTTACCAATAGCCAATAATCTACAAGTCCACGCTAATCAATATCGGGTCGTGGTCGGCATAGCGAAACATCGTATCATCCAGTCCACGCTTATACCCACGACTATAGAAATAGTCGGTATTCAGGTGATACACTGCTACTTTCTTCACTTGCTCTGCCATGCTTGGCGAAGCAAACACGCGGTCTAAATAGCCCGCTTCGCTGTGATAGACATACGAATAACCATCCGAATCATCGCGCACGACTAGATCTTCATAGCCCGCACGCACAATCCTCTGAACAGGTTGTTCTTGAGCATAGCAGTTGTAATCGCCTACCAATAGCACATCCGAATCGCCAAACACCTGCTCTTTGTCTATCTTATCCAACATCACCAACAAGCTATCCACATTCGCCATACGCTTTGTATTGGACTCTTCTCCTGTACCTCGCTTTGAGCGAAGATGGTTGATATTCAGCACAAAACGCTCCCCACTGGCAACCTCCTCAAAACCGCAGGCTACCAAGCGATAGTGGTAGTGATTACTCTTGTCTTGATACGCGTATTGCAAGTCGCCATACGGACGCACACGATCCGTGCGATACACATACCCGCAAGACAACATATCGCCATTACTCCACCCCTGCGACACGTAGGCATACACTTCCTTCTTGGCTTGCGCATTCATCGCATCTACCAACATTTGCGCTGCACTATCGCCTTTCTGAATCTCGCAGAGCGCATATATATCGGCATCTATCTGCTTAAACGCTTTGCAAATCTTCTCCGTCTGTAAGCGTTGTTGCGCTTTAGTAGTCTTGGGGTGCGCATAACCACCTAAGTCATAAAAATAGTTCTGGATATTCGCTGCGCAAATCAACAGACCATTTTTAGGCATCTTGGGCATTGCCTCGGGTTTGTTATTGAGGAATTTAGGTGCATTGCCTGTCACCAACCTACCAGGCGCTACCACGCGAGCAGTCAGATTCTTCAGCACTGCTCCTGTACGCACTTTGTAGTTGGTAATCTTACACGACAAACGCACACTATTCTCGCGATTAGCATCTTTGATTGCCCAATATTGAGTACTATCGCCCTCTGCTAATCCATATGCTCGTTCTTCGGGCACATATAAGCGTTCTGGCGACAATATTAAAGAGTCGTAATAATTTCCGCATACATAAAGCGGTGTAGTTATCTGCACCATCTTACCCACATATGCATCCCAACCATCGGCAAACGACTCCGGGAACTGCACTTTCTCCGCAGCAGAAAGTACAGTACAAAGGAGGAACATTGCCATTAAAACAACTGTTCTCTTCATGAATTTAGCACTTTTATAATCTGTAAACAAAAAAAAGAGGCAATTATTTTCATAACTCCTCTTCTTCGTGCGCAGGATGAGACTCGAACTCACACGGTCTTGCGACCACTACCCCCTCAAAGTAGCGTGTATACCAATTTCACCACCTGCGCTTTGCATCAGCAACTAAGCCGACATTTATTCTAAGATCACTTTTTTCCTCAACGGAATCAGGTTGTGCCCAAAACAGGACTCGAACCTGCACGTCTCTCAACACTCGCACCTGAAACGAGCGCGTCTACCAATTCCGCCATTTGGGCTTCGTCGAAATTCGCTCGCGAGAAAGAAATGCGCTTTGCGCATTTAGCTCGCAGCGATTCCTCCTCTTAAATCAAAACCGACATGTCTATTTTGATTTAGTTATTAGAAGTGTATTCAAAGAGCATTTTTAGAAAAAAAGCAGGAACTATGTCCTGCTCATTTCTATAGAGCGGCAAACGAGACTCGAACTCGCGACCCCAACCTTGGCAAGGTTGTGCTCTACCAACTGAGCTATTGCCGCAGAATGTTAAAGAACATCGCTATCATTTCGAAAGCGGGTGCAAAGGTACTGCTTTTTTTTGAACCGACCAAATATTTTGAGAAAAAAATGCAAAAAAAGTGCATTTTTCTATAAAATTGTGCAATATTTGCCATTTTTTCACTAACTTTGCACCGTTTTTAACAAAATCCACTCACAAATAGCCCATAGCCTATTGCTCATAACCAATAGCCCAAAAAAATACCCCCATGCAACGCACTCCACAAGAAATAGAACTCATCCGCCTACAATCACGACTGACTAAACAGTTCCACAAAGCATGTGCCGACTACGGACTGATTGCCGACGGCGATCATATTCTCATCGGACTCAGTGGTGGCAAAGACTCATTGGCGTTAGTAGAGTTCTTGGGTAAGCGCGCACAGGTATATGTACCTCGCTTCAAAGTAACTGCCGTACATATTCGTATTAAAGAGCGTGACTACCACTCCGACCTGAGTTATCTGGAGAACTTCTGCGCACGTGTACGCGTACCTTTCGTCGTGCGTGACACGGAGATAGTCAATGAAGCGAGAGGCGAAAGGCGAAAAAGTGAAAAGCAAGAGGCAAAAGAAAAGCACCCCTGTTTTTTGTGTTCATGGTATCGGCGAAAGGCATTGTTTGATGTAGCACAAGAATTAGGATGCAATAAGATTGCCTTGGGGCATCATAAAGATGATTTGGTGGAGACACTACTGATGAACTTAATTTTCCAAGGCAGCATTAGCACGATTCCTCCACTCTTACAAATGGAGAAGATGCCTATTCAGATGATTCGTCCCTTGTGCTTAATAGAGGAAAAAGATATTGAGCACTATGCTCTCTTGAGTAACTACGAGAAACAAGTTAAACTATGCCCTTTGGAGAAAGTCAGCAGTCGTGCGGAGGTGAAGCAACTCATCAAGCAACTCGAAGCACTCAACCCGAACGTGCGCGATAGCATCTGGGCAGCAATGGAAAACATTAAGGCAGATTATCTACCCCAAAAGGTAAAAAGTGATAACAAACACAGAATATAAATTAAACCCAACAACAATTCCGCTCACCATATAATTGATTATTCGAGCGAATGCGAGATAACATCCCCTTCCTTTACACATTATACTTTACACCCTCAACTTTACACTAAAAAAAGAATTATGAACAGTTTTTATACAATATTGCTTTTAGTAGCGTCAAACGTATTTATGACCTTGGCGTGGTATGGTCATCTAAAGATGGCGGAGTTTTCATGGTTCAAGGCGTTGCCTATGATTGCGGTGATTGCCTTTTCTTGGGGCATTGCCTTTTTCGAGTACTGCTTGCAGGTGCCAGCCAACAGGATTGGCTTTGAGGGCAATGGCGGACCTTTCTCTATTATGCAGTTGAAGGTACTGCAAGAGGTGATTACATTGGTCATCTTTGTAGTCTTTTCCGTGATTGCCTTCAACATGCAAGTCAAGTGGAACCACATCGCCGCCGCTCTCTGCCTCATTGCAGCTGTATATTTCGTATTCGGATTCAAGTAGATCCTTCAGCAGAAACTCCTATATTTCATCGTGTAGCTTGATAGATGAGCGGAGCAATCTCACTATTGTCATGCCAACCTGTAA
This sequence comes from Paludibacteraceae bacterium, assembly GCA_017384225.1. Lineage (GTDB taxonomy): Bacteria > Bacteroidota > Bacteroidia > Bacteroidales > Paludibacteraceae > Colicola. Next base: position 10,791 of record JAFNUD010000015.1, on the reverse strand, counting down.
ATTGATCTGCACCTACGCCTATTGCAAAAATAGGCACTGCTGTAGCAGTATGGCTATGAGTTGTCCAACCTAACCCTGCTTTTTGGTTTACCAAATCTTTAGCTTTAGCAGCCAATGCATTAATGTCGGCATAGAGCGTTTTTAACGACTCTTGTTGACGCATCATATTACTGAAGGCCAATTGCAAAGCCGTTTCTTCTTCGGTGGTAACTGCCAATCCATCAAACAACCCCGTATTTTCTGCCAAAAACGCCTTGACTTGCTCCCATGTAAGCTCTTCAGCATACTGCTGACACAATCCAGAAAGGCGAGCAGACAAAGTATCAGAAGAGCACTTTTGGTATGCCAAACGCTCCAAACGCAAAGGTTGGTTATTACCCAATGCCAAACCACCAGTCTCATGGTCGGCAGTAACAACAATGAGAGTCTCATCAGGATGTTTCTCATAGAAACGATATGCCACCTGAATTGCCTTATCAAAATCTATCACTTCGTGAATATTCGTAGCCCCATCATTGCCATGACCAGCATAGTCAATTTTGCCTCCCTCTGCCATCATAAAAAAGCTGTCGTGTTTTTCGAGGTGTTGGATAGCAATATCCACTATCTGCGCCAAATTGAGATCACCCTCCTGTTGATCTATGGCATATGGTAATGCCTCAGCACCCTTGTTGGGATTGTCTATATTGATTTGTGGAACTAATATCAGTTTCTCTTTTTTGATGTTTTTTTGCGCTGCAACGTAACTGCCTACGAGCGTATAACCCTTCTTCTTACAGAGTTCGTAGAGATTAGGTGCAGAAGCATCGTCTTTATTAATAGGGCGTTGAAAACCGCCACCACCAAAGAAATCAAAGTTAGATTCAGCAAGGTGAGTACCTATAAGATAGTAGTTACTACGTTTCTCTGCATGCGCATAATGAGATGCTGGAGTAGCATGATCCACAGGAACAGTGGACATAATTCCTATTCCCCACCCCTCTTGTTTGAGCATAGATGCCACGCTGACAACGGATATGCCGTCAGGTGTTTGTCCAATCATACCATTATTCGTTTTCTTGCCAGAGGCCAGACACGTACCTGCCGCAGCAGAGTCTGTGATACCGTCAGAAGCAGAGAAAGTAGCAGCTTGACCTGAATAAGGAAACTGACTCATCAACAGAGGCACACGACCGTTCTCACCTTTAATAGCGGCTTGATACATCTCAGCGTTGAGTACTTGGTTAGGTCCCATACCATCACCAATAAAGTAGAATACATACTTGGCCTCCGCCATCGACAAGATGGCAATACATAGGAAAGCAATGGAAAAAAGGAGTTTTTTCATTATTCTTCGTTTTAAATTATTCTCTAAACACTAAACAGTAGCATTTACTAATTCTTCTGCACGCGAAAGAGCACCATTGATATGGTTACGCACATTCTCGCGACCTATTTTATTCACAAACCCAGCTTTATCCAGTGTGTTAAATACCTTCTCATTCACTCCCGAAAGCACGAGTTGGATACCTGCTCGCTGCAAGCGTTTGTGCAGTTGCTCCAAGTTATGAATACCAGTAGAGTCGATAAACGACACTTTGCGCATACGGATGATACGTACTTTCTGCTCGCCGCTATTCATGCGACGAGATATATCGTCAAACTTATTGGCTATACCAAAGAAGTACGGACCATCTATCTCATACACCTCTGTGAAAGGAGGTATCTTGAGAGTCTCTAGATCTTGTCCATGCAGACGAATATCATTGTTATGCGTAGGGTCAAGTTCGTTGGTAAATGATTGCACCGTAGTGGACTCATTTGTACGTTTGATAAAGAGTATTACTGCCAAGAGCAATCCCACCTCAATAGCTATCGTAAGGTCGAAAAGCACAGTGAGAATAAAGGTCACGAGCATCACGAGAAAGTCCGACTTAGGGTTCTTGGCAAGCCAAACGATTGAGCGCCACTCCGACATGTTGTAGCTCACTATGATGAGAATACCTGCCAAACATGCCATGGGAATCAGTGCCACAAGCGGACCAAAAAACAATAACGCAGCTAAAAGCACAAGCGCATGTACTATACCAGCAATAGGAGTTTTACCGCCATTATTGATATTGGTCATGGTTCGCGCAATAGCACCAGTGGCTGGAATACCACCAAAAAATGGCACCACCACATTGGCCATGCCCTGTGCAATGAGTTCGGTATTAGAGTTATGCCTATCGCCTATCACACCATCAGCCACCATCGCTGAAAGGAGCGATTCGATAGCACCAAGCATTGCAATAGTGAATGCTGCGGGGAAGAGACTCTGCACCAGACTCCAAAAAGTCTGTCCCTCTGCCAACACAAAAGAAGGCAAATGAGGAGCAGGTATTCCGCTGGGAATAGTATAGAGGTCGCCAATAGTCTTGATGCTATCCACGCCCGCATATCGGCGCAAGAGCCATGTGATAAGAGTCATCACGATGATAGCAACAAGCGAACCTGGCACTTTCTTGCTGATTTTTGGCATACAAATCAAGATAACTAAAGACACAACACCAATGCCAAATGCCCACCAGTTGATATCTTTCCAATGCTCTGCATAGCATACCCATTTGTGGATAAAATCGGCTGGTACACCCTCAATGTTCATACCAAACAAATCGTTCATCTGAGTAGAGAATATTGTGAGTGCAATACCCGCTGTAAAACCTACTACCACAGGGTAAGGTACAAACTTAATAATACTACCCAACTTGAATAATCCCATGAGGATCAGCAATATACCTGCCATAATAGTCGCAATGAGCAGTCCTGTCAAACCATGCTGCTGAATCACACCATAGATAATCACAATAAACGCACCTGTAGGACCACCTATCTGCACTTTGCTACCACCAAAGGTAGAGATAATGAATCCTGCAATAATGGCTGTTACTAGACCTTCTGCAGGCCCCACACCAGAGGCAATACCAAAAGCAATGGCAAGCGGAATTGCCACTACACCTACAATGAAACCCGCCACAGAGTCTTGCAGCAATTTTTGCTTGCTATAATTCTTCAGCGTGTGGAATAGTTTGGGTTGAAAAACACCTTTAAAGGATAATTTCATATCTTTTTGATTTGTTAAACATCTACTTTTTAGAGGCTGGAATTAAACATTCGCAGCATTTCTTTTGGCGCCGCAGCCTCAAAACGTACTTTTTTCTCTGTCATTGGGTGAATAAACTCCAGCACCTTAGCGTGCAAGCACAAGCGGTCCACAGGCGAACTCTCGTTGCCATTGCCATATTTGCGGTCACCCACAACAGGATGACCTATACTCTGCATATGCACACGAATCTGATTAGTGCGACCTGTTTCCAGGTTGAGTTCCACCAATGAATATTCAGTAGCCAAGTCTTGTTCCGCTGATGGCATCGCACTCTCTTTCACTACCTTGTAGTGGGTAATAGCTTTTTGTCCGCCGTTGTCGGTTTGCGACGAATAGACCATCAGAGTTTGCTGATCTTCGGTGAGCCAAGAGGTGATGATTCCCTCTTTCTTCTCCAGTATTCCCTCTACCAATGCCACATAAGTACGCTTGCTTACCAATTGTCGCCAATATGTACGCATATATTCCTGTAGTTCAGGCGATTTGGCAAACACCAATACACCACTCGTCTCGCGGTCAAGACGATGTACCACGTACACATTGGCCTTGCGAGATTGCTTCTTCACATAGTCTTTCAGTATAGAGAGCACAGTCATCTCGCTGCTCTTAGGATTATATGGCACAGTAAGTAATCCATTTTTCTTCTCCACTACGATAAGCGCATCATCTTCGTAGATAATACGCAGTTTAGGGTGACGAAGTTCTACGTTTCCGCGACCTTGTAGGATATTGATCATATCGCCAGCCTTGAGTGGGGTGTCATGACGGGTTTGAATACCTGCATTGACCGTCACACGTCGTTGACTAAGTAGCTGTTTCACGCTAGTGCGGGTCATTCCGCCCAATTTAGATAGTAGAAAAGGCATCAACTCCGTTGCTGCCTCCACTCGAAAAGATGTATCTTGTTTGCGTCTCATCATTTAATTACTAATTGCGTGCAAAGGTACAAAAAAAAATGTATATGCACAAGAAAAGCGAACAATTATTTATAAAATGATAGATGTAATCTATCTCATAGACCTATCAACATCCATGGGAAGCTCTGCTTACATATGGATGTTGATAGGGAAATAAAAGAGGAGCAACCGATATTTGCACATACATTGCTCGCACAATGGAGCATAGGCTACATTTTTACTGCACTTTCGAGGTGGGTGAGCGTAGCGAAGTCGGTGAGGAAGGATTGGTTTCTACCTTCAAACTACCAACTAATCAGTTCTCTTGCAAATTCAGGGATGTTCACGCCATCAAAATTACCCGAACTCATCATCAATAGAGCCGTATTCTTATATTCAATCTCGCGTAGGCGCGCTTGCAGTTGTTGGCTATCAGTAAACACCTCTACATTTTCTGTGCCAAAAGCCTTCCGCACCTCCTCTGCGGAAATAGCAGGGAGTTTCTTGTGCTCCAATACTTTCGGATTGAAATACACAAATGCTTTGTCTGCTTGTGCCATACATCCCTCGTATTGAGGCAAGAAGTCTGCCATCAAACTGGAGAAAGTGTGCAACTCCATAGCTGCTACCAATTGCTTCTCAGGGTAGCGCTCGCGTACGGCGTTCACCGTAGCGCGGAGTTTACTAGGAGAGTGAGCAAAGTCCTTATATGCTACATTTGTGCCGATTTCATCAATCAGTTCGAGGCGATTACTTGCACCAGTGAAGGTGGCAATCTCGCGGTAGAAATCCTCTGGCTTTACGCCAATCTGTTCGCATGCCAATGCTGCGGCTTGAAGGTTTTCCATATTGTGCTTACCAAAGATTTTCATGTCCACATCTCCTTGGTATGCCTCATACGGAAGTTGCTTAATATCTGGTCGTGCTTGAGATGCGATCTCGCACAAGTTAGAGTCGTGTTTATAGTATATGAATGTGCCATTTTCCTCGATTCCATCGACGAACTTACGGAAAGTGTCCACATATCCATCAAACGTTGGGAATACATTGATATGATCCCAAGCTATACCCGTGAGTATCGCCACATGTGGGTGATACCATAGGAATTTAGAGCGTAAATCAAGCGGAGAAGTTAGGTATTCATCACCCTCAAAGACTGCGTATTTGGCTGTGTCGGAGAGGCGTACCATGCGCTCAAAGCCCTCAATTTGTGCTCCTACCATATAGTCAGCTTCGATGCCCAAGTGTTGCAAGACATACAGAATCATGGAGGTGGTGCTTGTCTTGCCATGGCTGCCACCTACAACGATGCGAATCTTATCTTTGGTTTGCTCATAGAGATACTCAGGGAAAGAGTAGATCTTTATTCCCAACTCGCGTGCACGAACCAGCTCTGGATTATCCTCGCGCGCGTGCATACCTAAAATAATAGCATCGATGTCGCTGGTTATTTTCTCTGGATGCCAGCCCATCTCCTCAGGCAGCAGACCTGCCTCCTGTAGATGTGTGCGTGCAGGGTCGAAGATCTCGTCATCCGACCCTGTCACCACATATCCTGCTTTGGTAGCCACCGCCATCGCCAAGTTGTGCATGGCGGCACCACCGATTGCTATAAAGTGTATACGCATAGTTCCTTATTGCTGTTAATTAGCCTGCAAAGGTAGTGAAAATCCTTGATATATGCAAATGTTTTTGCATAAACTCGTACTTTTGTCGCATTTTCAAGCCGGCATTTGATTGTTGGTATTTTGACAGAATAGGCGTGCTGCAAATTAGGCGACCACTGTAGGACATCTCTAGGACTTCTGTGGGCTTTCGGTGGCTTTCTATAAACGTGTCTCTATAATAATGCTGCAAAAAGTAGCGGCAATATTGGGCAAAGTTGCCGCCGATTTGTGTTTTAGGGTTTCTAACATGCGATTGTTACTACCTGAAAAATATTTTGAGTTTGCCGCTACTTATGCCGCTAATTTGGGATTTGTATATCCTGTGCCTCTATATACTATAGTGGTGCTGAATACTCAGCGTTTTGGTGCTTTGATGTCGGAAAGTGTCAGTATGATTATTTTCGTTACAACAAGCCTGCCATATAGAGGGGTAGATAGCAGATATTTTCCTCTATTCTAATATCATTGGTATGCAGTACAAAAGCTTCTCCAATTGCTTGAGAGAATTTGCTCATACACTTATTCAGCGAAGTTGTCGTAAAGTGCGTAGAGGATTTTACCTCTATTGGAGAGATATTTTTTCTCGATGTTACATGGGATTTCGTTATCAGAAAATCTATCTCCATATCATTTGAGGCATCATCTCGATCAACATGATTGTAGAAGAACAAACGATTACCTGCTGCTGCCAACATTTGTGCAACTACATTCTCCATAACCATACCTAAATTTACTTCTAATTTATCGTGTAATAGTCGCTCGTAAACTTCAGCTGGCATTTGTCCACGCTCACTGAATGCTAATGAAATAAGTAGTCCCGTATCTGCCATATAGCACCGAAGAGTGCAGCGTTCTGTATTCATATTCAAACCAATGGTAGGAGCAAAAGTGTTGTAGGCAATATTAACGATACGAGAATCGCTTAGCCAGAAGAATGCACTTTCATAATTGCGATAACGTGCAGTAGGCTCCAAATCGGATAATACAAAACGATTTTCGTGTAGTTGAAGTTGAGAAGGTATAGCTTCAAACACGGCAGCTGCTTTCGTTTCTGCTCCAGTAGCATATTTATGAATATCAGCGCGATAGAGTTGCAAGATGGCTTGCTTAACACTCTCTACTTGTCGGAAGTCGCGCGTGCTAATATATGTACTCACGGCTTGTGGCATGCCGCCTATAATCAAATATAATCGAAACAACTCCATCGTTTTGCGGTGAAGTGTTCCCATTGGCTGTCGCTTAGTGAAGCACTCGCATATGTAGTTGCACAAAGCATGTTCGCCCATTGCCCATAAGAACTCTTCGAAGTCCATTGGGTACATATTTAGATGCTGTTCTTCTGAAGGAATGACTATATTCTGAACATTTTTTTTTATGCTAATAAGTGAGCCTGTTTCAATATAATCGTATCTTCCATCTGCAACCAGATACTTAATTGCCGCGCGGGCAGGCGGAAATTGCTGAACCTCATCAAAGATGATAACAGATTCGCGCGGGTGCAATTGAACATTAGTGTGCAACGACAAGAGTTGAAACAATGTATCTAAATCTGTAAGATAATTAAGAAATAGGTTCTTTATTTCGGTTTTTACATTGTTAAAATCAATCAAGATATAGCTCTTGTATTCTTGTTTTGCAAATTGTTCTACGATATAGCTTTTGCCTATACGCCTTGCTCCTTCAATAAGAAGTGCACTTTTTCCATTGCTAACTAATTTCCAATCAGCAAGTTGTTGGTATATTTTGCGTTTCATAAAATAAAATTTAGCACGTTTTCAATTGGTTTTTGCGTGTTAGTTTACACATTTTCAATTGATATCACGATGCACTTTTGCACGTTTTCAACCAAATTGATGGTGCAAAAGTAGTATATTTTGTTGAAATATGCAAATAAAAATATAGAAAAAGTGTGACTTTGCACATTTTTGGCACATATTTCCGTGTAGAGTTACACATTTTTGGCATTTTGGTTATTTCCTTTCATACTGAAGATCGTGGCGAAAGGTTTGTAGTGAAGGTTGACTTGCTAATAAGTAACAACAAGATTATTCACTAGTATCTAGGGACAATTTGTCCCCACGAAAGCAGCATGGTGTTTTTCTTGTTTTGAAAGGTCAATTCGTTTGCCTCCAATAATTGTACTTGTTGGTTGAAATCTAGAGGTTTATCAGTATCATTCTTCATAATAATAAAAAAAGACTTACCCTAAGCGCGCTGGCTTTCGGTGGCTTTCTATAAACGTGTCTCTATAATAATGCTGCAAAAATCTTCGGCACGGAAGGGGTTTTGTGCCGAAGATTTGTAAATTTTGCCATAAAAAGGTGCTTAAAGCAAGCGGAAGGTGTTGATTACCAACGCCGCCCGCTTGAGTGTTTTTTTTGTTATTTTTTTCTTCGTGCCGAAAGTTGTGCCGAAGAAATTACCTGCCTTTTGTATACCCTTAGTATACCTTTGGTATAGGATAAGCGATTAAAAAAACTCACCCCACCAGTTCAATAAATGAGTGGTGGGGTGAAAGAATTGATTGTAGAAGAAGTATTCCTAATTTATTCTTGCGTTATAAATATGTCCTTGAATTTCCACATAGTGGTTGCCAACGAATGGCTCTATCCATTTTAGCCCACGTTTTTTAATACGACCGATATGTTTAGGGTTAATTATAGTAGCTGTTTTTAAGAAGCCATCTGTTATGATACTCGTACTACCTTTTTTCGTTTTTTGCCATTGAAATTTGTACATACCTTTAGCATGCTTCTTAATCACATATTCCTTAGGAAATGGTTGATTAGAATGGATAGAAGTTCCTTTTTCATTGTGCGTAAATGCAACCGCTTTAATCAGTTGGCTATTTGAAGGTGCATCTTCCATAACAACTATGGGGTGCATCTTTTGACCATTTTCGCAAACTTCATAAACATAACCTCTCTTAAACATAATATTTCTTATTCAAAATCATATCCTACAATTCGATCAGCGTAATTGCTCCAAATTACACGATACTCATCTACAGAAGCACGAGGAACATAAATAACTGCACCTTTGTTAAATGGTTGGCCGTTTATCACAGGTGGATTAATGGCCTCGCAATAAATTTTATTAGGACCTGTATTATAATATTTTATATCAGTAAATGCACAAACACCTATTTCAGTAACGCTTTTAGGGATTGTCATCGTTGTTAGTTTGTTACAATTAGAAAAAGCATATGAATCAATGATTTTTACATTATCGCCTATAGTGAGCGAAGTCAAATTACCACATCCGTAAAAAGCATTATTTCCTATACTTATTACGCTATTTGGTATATCCATTTCTGTCACACCCAATAAGCCTAGGCATAGATAAGACGGTACTCTTGTTACTTTATCTCCAATTATAACTTGTTTGATTGAGCTGTTCGATCCACTATCACTATAATAACTATACATCAATCCATAGAACGCACTACTATGGGAATATTGCTGAAAATAGAAGTTGTTAATATTTATAGCATTCCAATAAATTGTACTGAGACTGAGATATGAAGTATTAGCATTATAGAACAGCTTGATGTCCAGTAGATTTTCGGGAAAAGTAAAAGATTTTAATTGGGGACAATTATAAAATGCTTCCATGCCAATACTAGTAACACTATTAGGTATCTCAGCAGAAACCAATGTGGAGCAATTTTTAAAGGCATATTCCCCAATACTGATTAAACCATCGGGCAATGTAATTGTTTTAAGAGAAGCACAATCTCCAAAAGAAGAGTTACCAATGCTTGTTATGCCAGAAGGTAATGTGATATGTGTGAGAGAAGAACATCCGCTAAAAGCGTAATTAGTTATTGCCGTTAATTCCGTAGGGAATTCAAACTCAAACAAATTACTACATGCAGAAAAACTAAACGATGCTATATTTTTGAAATACCTAAATTCCTTGAACGATAGCACTTGGGGATTATTCGTAATAGTAAGTTCACCTTTGTATGCAATAGCCTCACCATAAGAAATCTCACCATCACCCGTTGTATCCACACCTAATTGTAACAAAGCAGATTTGACTGCTAAATCTCGGAAAACAATAATATCTTCATTACTTGGTTGATTACTGTCTCCATTGGCCTTTGCAATCTTAATTACTGTACCATCAGCAAGCGTGAAATAAACATAGTTCTCATCTTGGGTTACGGATTGGAACATAGAATCGCCATCTTGACCATCCTTTCCATCTGTACCGTTTTGTCCATCTTTACCATCCTCGCCATCAACTCCATCTTTGCCATCTTCGCCAGTGGCTTTGCCGAGTTGTGTCCAAGTAGCACCATTGTCATATGAAATATACCAATAGCCGTCCTCAATCTTCAGTTGTGGAGTAATACCATCTTGACCGTCTTGACCGTCAGCTCCATCTTTTCCATTCTCGCCATCTTGTCCGTCTTTACCATCAGCACCATCTTGACCATTAGAGCCATTGGTGCCATTTTGACCGTCTTTGCCAGAAACAGGGAGTTTGTTGCCGTTGTCATCCAATAGCCACTCGCCATTCAATGTCCAATAATACACGCCATCAGTATCTTGTGCAACACCAATTACAGGGGTATTAGCAGAGCCGTTTTGTCCGTCTTGACCATCTTTGCCATCTGCTCCGTCTTTACCGTCTTGTCCGTGATAAATGGTGATTGGATCGTGTTTGCCGAAAGTAATGGTATAGCCAATCACTTCACCATTCTTCTTGATTTCAACGATACCTGTGATGAAGTCGTTGGATTGAAGTACAGAGACGATAGTTTGCAAAGAAGTAATGTTGGTGTTCATCTCTTTGCAGAGTTCTTCAAGTTTGGTTACTCGTTGGTCGAGGTTTTCCAATTCTGCCCAAATGTCTTTGTGGCACGCTGTGAAGAAGCATACAGTCAGCGTGAGCAGGAGCAAACTGAGTTTTTTCATTGTTTTTAGTTATTGTGGGAAGTTGGCTCCAAACGCCCCGTTGGTATAAATATAGAAAAAGCGTGGAACCTCTTTTTGCTTATTCTCTACTCTGAGGTTCCTGCAAGACCCTACACACAAGAATAAACAATGAATGCCCACGCCGATATGTTCATCGTTGCAGAACGCAACGAATTAAC
>JAFNUD010000120.1 GCA_017384225.1 Paludibacteraceae bacterium | reverse complement strand
ATAACGTCGCCAGTAGAAGAGTCTGTACACTCAACAATGGGCTGGTCGATGGGTGAAGGCAAGAATGCGCAAACATAGTCAAGCAAAGTCTGTACACCCTTGTTCTTGAATGAAGAACCGCAAAGCATAGGTACGAGTTCCATCTTCAAGCAACCGATACGAGCACACTTGATGATTTCCTCCTCAGTCACTGAATCGGGATCGTCGAGGTACTTCATCATCACCTCGTCGTCGAACTCAGCTACCTTGTCGAGAAGGTTCTCACGCCACTTGATAGCTTCGTCCATCATGTCAGCGGGGATCTCCTCTACAGAGTAGTCAGCGCCCATGGTCTCATCGTGCCAAAGGATAGCCTTCATCTTGATAAGGTCAACTACACCCTTGAAGTTAAACTCAGCACCGATGGGGATTACAACGGGGCAAGGATTAGCACCGAGAACGGTCTTCATCTGGTTTACCACGCTGTAGAAGTCTGCACCCTGACGGTCCATCTTATTTACATAAGCGATACGGGGTACGTTGTACTTATCAGCCTGACGCCATACAGTCTCTGACTGGGGCTCTACACCACCTACTGCACAGTAAGCAGCAACGGCACCATCAAGGATACGCAAGCAACGCTCTACCTCAGCGGTAAAGTCAACGTGTCCCGGGGTGTCAATGAGGTTAATCTTGTACTGGGTACCGTTCCACTTCCAACGAGTGGTAGTAGCAGCAGATGTGATAGTGATACCACGCTCCTGCTCCTGAGCCATCCAGTCCATGGTAGCAGCACCGTCGTGCACCTCACCAATCTTGTGTGTCAGACCGGTGTAGAAGAGGATACGCTCTGATGTGGTAGTCTTACCAGCATCGATGTGCGCCATAATACCAATGTTTCTGGTCAGCGAAAGATCTTGTTTTGCCATTGTGAAAACGTATTTATTAAGTCCTTACCCTAAATTAGAATCTGAAGTGAGCGAATGCACGGTTAGCCTCAGCCATGCGGTGCATATCCTCCTTACGTTTGAATGCGCCACCCTGGTTGTTGAATGCATCGAGGATCTCAGAAGAGAGCTTGTCAGCCATGGTCTTACCACCACGCTTGCGAGCGTAGAGGATCATATTCTTCATGCTGATAGACTCCTTACGATCGGGACGGATTTCAGTAGGCACCTGATAGGTAGCACCGCCGATACGACGAGACTTAACTTCAACTTGGGGAGTAATGTTGTCAAGGGCTTTCTTCCAGATTTCGAGAGCAGAGAGCTCAGAATCAGACATTTTTGCCTTCACCTTGTCGAGTGAAGCGTAAAAGATCTCGTAAGAGATGTTCTTCTTACCATCGTACATGAGATGGTTAACGAACTTAGATACTTTTACATCGTTAAATACGGGATCCGGAAGGACCATACGTTTTTTTGGTTTTGCTTTTCTCATTTCTTTCTTGAAAAGTTTTTGTTTTCGTTTGGGGCTGCATTTTTGTTTTCTTCAACGCCCACTCTTGGGCATTTACTCAACCTTTATAGCTTATCCAACAAACCAAAACGTAGTTAATTTACTGTGTTTTTAAGTTTTGAGGGCTTTAACCTCAGACTGCGTATCTACGCAGCCGCGTTGATCAATAAGCTGTTATGGCTTACTTCTTAGCTTTGGGGCGCTTAGCACCGTACTTAGAACGACGCTGGAGACGGTTAGCTACACCTGCGGTATCCAATGTACCACGAACGATGTGATAACGTACACCAGGGAGGTCTTTTACACGACCACCGCGTACCAATACGATTGAGTGCTCCTGCAAGTTGTGGCCCTCACCGGGGATGTAAGAGTTTACTTCCTTCTGGTTTGTCAAGCGCACACGTGCTACTTTTCTCATTGCTGAGTTAGGCTTCTTAGGTGTGGTTGTATACACACGAGTGCAAACACCACGACGCTGAGGACAGCTATCCAAAGCGGGTGATTTGCTCTTGTCTGCAAGCACCTGTCTGCCTTTTCTAACTAACTGTTGAATTGTTGGCATTTTGTTAATTTTTAATTATTTATAGTTTAATATAGTTATCTTTTCCACACGAGCAGACACAGTCCACTCCATTTTCGGGGTGCAAAGTTAGTCACTTTCTTTCGATTAGGCAACAATTTATGCGTTTTTTTTAAAAAACATAGCTGTCCGACAAAACTTTTAGCTAAATATGATTGTTCCCAAATGGCAGATTCAATTCTTCTGTTATTTAGCACCACCGCCAACCGATTTATAAACTTTTGCAACCCGTAGACGTTTTGTTTTCGCACATCACAACAATTCTTTGCCTACGCTGCGCAATGCCACT
>JAFNUD010000119.1 GCA_017384225.1 Paludibacteraceae bacterium | reverse complement strand
TCGAAGTCAAAGATATGACTATCGACGGCTTCCCCGCCAAATTGTTTTTCAACCCTGCTCGTGTCCGTAGCGTGATGGCGGACGTCAGTCCCGAAGCTTTGCACAAACGAGCATGTTTCCTCTGCCCCGATGGCGTAGAGGAAAACCAACTCACCCATAATTGGGAATCCCCTACAGGGCACACCTATTATATTCGTGTGAATCCCTTCCCTATTTTCTCTCCGCACTTCACCGTTTCGTCATCCGTGCACGAACGCCAAGAACTATTGCCTCACCTCGAATCGATGTTGCACTTGGCGAAGGAATTGCCCGAGATGACCATTTTCTATAACGGTCCTATGTGTGGAGCCAGTGCCCCCGACCATATGCATTTTCAAGCTGTGCCTCGTCACAGCCTCCCGATAGAAGATCATTTCTCCACCAACTATGCCAACGCTATCTTGGTGCAAGAAACTGATTTACAAACCCACTTAGCAGCCGTTAAGAAAGTCCTCGCCATTGGCACTATCCCCGAGGAAGCCAGCCAAACAGGTTCATTGACCGCAGGCGCTTCCCATGCCGAAGAATACGAACCCCGCTGGAATATCGTTTCGTGGTATGAGCCTGCCTCATCGCCTCATCGCCTTATCGCCTCATCGCCTAAATTCAATACAATCGTATTCTTTAGAAAAGAATCCCGCCCTATGTGTTTCTTTGCCCCAGAGGAAGAGCGTATTTTATTCTCTCCTGCTACGGTAGAGATGGGCGGTATTGGCATTGTAGCCAACCGCGAGAGTTTCGACCGTATTACGCCAGAAGTGCTGCGCTCAATGATTCAAGAAGTAGCAGACACACTCTGCATTTAATATAACCTTCTCTTTGTTTATTATGCCCGAATCGTATTCGGGTATTCTTTCTAAACTATAGCGGTTTCACCGCGTCCCCTAAACTATGCGCAAAGCGCACTAATTTTAAGATTTCCTTCCCTTATACCTTCTTTATAAAAGACCAAGGAAGAACCAAAGAAGAACCAAGGATAAACCAAAGAACTCCGCACAACAAAAAGTGCGTTTTCTTAAGATTGCCGTTTCTTTCCCCTCTTTTATACCTTGCCTTATTCCACCGAGAGACGACCGAGAGAACACCGAGAGAAGAGCGACAGAACTTTTTTACAAAATTTCGGCCATTTTTCACACAAATCTTGCACATCTCAAAAAAAAAGTGTAACTTTGCCGTCGAATTAGACTAATGCCGATATTATGAACCTATCAACACTCATAAAACAATACTTCCATTCATCAAACAACGATGTGACCATTGATGTGTTTGATGAGAAAAACATTTACTCTGTTTACCAACGAGTAGTAAGTGTTTTAACGCAATATATTGATATTGAAACTACGGTATTGCAAGCTATGAGTTACTGCTTTTATGAGATTTTGGATAATGTCCTTACTCATTCTGGCAAAGAATTAGGTACTGTTATCACGCACTACGACCCTGCCAATCATATCCTTAGTTTCTTAGTCGCAGATGATGGCATAGGTGTACAAGCTTCGCTTTCTGAAAACGAGAAGTTTACAAACATCTCCGAAGAAGAGGCACTGAGAATGTGCATTCAAGATGCAGTAACTGATGGTAAGGGTATGGGTTTTGGTTTGTATTCTACATCTTTGCTTGCGCGCGATGCGGGTTTGCGTTTTGAGGTTCGCTCGGGCAATCACACATTGCAAGTACAGAATGGTAATGAAGCTACAACGGAAAGTGAATATTGGCAAGGAACAATCGTTTATTTGCAACTCTGTACTAATAAAGAGATTAACCC
>JAFNUD010000047.1 GCA_017384225.1 Paludibacteraceae bacterium | reverse complement strand
CTAAATTGTTGGTATTGTTGAATCTAATTGTTGGTATTGTTGAATCTAATTGTTGGTATTGTTGAATCTAAATTGTTTTTATTGTTGATACATTTTCCCGTTTGTAGTTTAGATAGTTTAGATTTCTGCCGTAGGCAAGGTGGTTAAATTTCCTTGTTTCCGTGTCCATCCGTGCTTATCCGTGGGAGGTTATATATCCTATGCCCTTCGGGCAAGAAATCCAAACCATCTAAACCAAATATCTCCGTTTTAGTTGGGATAGTTTAGATTTCTCGCCGCAGGCGTAGGAGGTTATGTATCCGAGTTTCCGTGTCCATCCGTACTCATCCGTGGTTGGTATATCTCCCGTTTAGCGCCCAAGGGATATTGATTTGGGCGCAAATTGTCGATATTGTCGTTCATTATATCTCCGTGCTTCCGTGTCCATCCGTGCTCATCCGTGGTTGGCATACCTCCCCCCTCGCACCCCGTCCCCTTCGACACTTTCCCGATACATACCCGATACATACCCGACACATACCCGATACATATGAATCCCCCATGAATACCCCACGAATACCCCACGTATATCCCGTGAATACCCCAAGCATAGGAGAAAAGAAGGAATACCTGTACTGACCCCCATTTTTTGGACACATTAAGTGTTTAATTATGAGACAAAAAGTATCATTAGAATTAAAAGTGGAGGCATTAGGATTACTTAAAACTGGATTATCTATTAGTTCAGTAAGTAAGCAACTCAAGATCCCTTCTGGAGTATTACAAACCTGGAGTCAGATTTATGCCAAAGAAGGTGTGAAGGGTCTAGCTGCCTATCCAAAAAATATCTGTAGTGGAGAAATAAAAGACAGAATTCTTTGGAGTTATCGCAAAAAAAGAGTACCTTTGCACCTCCTTAGCGCTCGATATAGTGTTCCATACTCGTCTGTATGTCGTTGTATATCTACTTATAGGCGCCAAGGTAAAGCTGGATTAGACGGTGTAGTTATAGATATTATGGACGTTATGCGATCAGGCGACACATTAGAAGAAGCGTTAAGCAAAGCAGAGTTAAAGCATAAGCTCAAGGTAGCGATGAACGAATTAGAATACCTTCGAGCCGAGAATGCTTTATTAAAAAAAGTAAAGGCCTTAATGGAAGCGGAAGAGCGCAAGAACAAGCGCTCGCGCAGACCATCCAGTCATTAAGGTCAAAATATGCATTGAAGCATTTGCTTCGGGCTAGTGGGATGGCTCGTTCTACGTTCTATTATCGCATCAGCGAGCGTCCAGATAAACACGCTTCGCTGTGCAAACAAATAGAAGGTGTTTATCGTAAGCATAAAGGTCGTTATGGTTACCGTCGTGTGTACCAAACATTGCGTGCTAACGGACTGATAATTAATAGAAAGACGGTTGCCCGTCTAATGCATAAGATGTCGCTATTTGGTATCACTCCGAAGCGTCATTACCGCTCCTATAAGGGTGATGTGGGCAAGATTGCCCCCAATATACTTAATCGTGAATTTAGAGCGGATGG
>JAFNUD010000118.1 GCA_017384225.1 Paludibacteraceae bacterium | reverse complement strand
TACATTGTAAGAAGCGAAATAGTTGTAGTCGCCGATACCTTCCTGCTGACCAGTCTGACCATAACCCAAACGAAGCTTCAAGTCAGAGAGAGCATCTACATCCTTCAAGAATGCTTCTTCCTTGATTCTCCAACCGAATGCAAATGACGGGAACAATGCCCAGTGGTCCTTGAAACGTGAAGAACCGTCGTAACGAACGGTAGCAGTCAACATGTAGCGATCCAACAATGAGTAGTTTGCACGACCGAAGAAAGAAACCAAGTAGTTTTCAGTAGCCCAAGGATTGTTATTGGCATTGTGTTCTGTCTTCTGACCTGGCTTTTCATTGTGGGTGCTTTGGTAGTAACCCCAACCGTTAGACATACCTTCGCGGTGGAAGTGCTGCCATTCGTAACCACCCATGATGTCGAAGTGATGTGCTTCGTTGAAATCCTTCATGTACTGTGCATAGGCAGTGAACAAGAGGTTGTACTTGTCTGTTTCTGTCCAACCATCATAACCATAGTAGTGGTTAGTAGATGAATATGGAGAAATGATAGTGGTTTGCTTACCTGTAGAGTAGTCAGCACCCAAGTTCATGTGGAGACGCAAATCTTCAAAACCATGTACCTTATAGTCGAATTCAGCATTACCGATGAATGTCTTTGAAGTAGCATTGTCGTCTTGTTGGTCAAGCAATGCAACAGGGTTCTTAGTTGCCAAAGTGTTGTAAGTGAGTGGCCAGTTAGGGTCATTCAATGCAGCACCGTTGCTGGTCCATTGGAAATAACCGCCGAAGTTTTTGTATTCGTCACGAGAATCGTAGATGTCTTGAGTCGGGTCCATCCAAACAGCTGCATTGACAGCTGAAGTGTTGGCATAGCGAGTCTTGGCAATCATACCCTTCGCATTCAAGTTAATCTTCAAGTGGTCTTCCAACAAACTTGGAGAAAGGTTCAATGAAGCAGTCAAACGTTCGAACTTAGAAGTCTTCAAGATACCTTGTTGGTTGGTATAACCTACTGTAGCACGATACGGCATGTTCTTCAAACCACCAGAAAGAGTTACGTTGTGGTCAGTGCTTACTGCAGCGCGATAAATTTCGCTTTGCCAGTCGGTGTTGGCCTTACCCAAAGTATTGACAGCAGCGCTACCTTCTCCGTACATGTTGGTTACAAATTGACGGAATTCGTCACCGTCCATTACGTCGATTGTCTTCTTCTTGGTGCTGACAGATACGTTACCGCTATAGTTGATTGTCGGCTTAGAACCACTCTTACCCTTCTTAGTGGTAATGATGATAACACCGTTAGAACCACGAGAACCGTAGATAGCAGTAGCCGAAGCATCCTTCAAAACAGTGAATGTTTCGATATCGTTCGGGTTAACCATAGAAAGCGGGTTAGACAAACCTTGTACACCGCTGTTATCCATTGCCAAACCGTCAATTACGATCAATGGGTCGTTTGATGCATTCAAAGAAGAACCACCACGGATACGGATTTGTGCACCTGCACCCGGAGTACCGCTGGCAGAAGTTACGTTCACACCGGCAATCTTACCTTGCATCATGTCTTGAGCGTTGGTAACCAAACCTTTGTTCATTTCGTCCGGTTTCATGGCTGTCACCGAACCTGTCAAGTCGTTCTTCTTGGCTACACCGTAACCGATAACTATGACTTCACTCAACATTTCTGAGTCGTCTTTCAAAACTACATTCATCAATTCGGCTGTTGCTGGGAGTTCCTGAGCAGTAAAACCGATGAATGAAATTACGATGATGTCGCCTTTATTGGCGCTCAATTGGAAATTACCGTCGAAGTCAGTAATAGTACCATTGGTAGTACCTTTTACCAAAACATTCGCTCCAATCACAGGTTCGCCCGTGGTATCTTTTACGATACCTTTAACGGCTATTTGCTGTGCAAATGCTCCGACGGACAAGAACAGTCCAATCACTAGGGTG
>JAFNUD010000117.1 GCA_017384225.1 Paludibacteraceae bacterium | reverse complement strand
CACCGAAACGGCCGTTACTTTGAACCCAAATGGAGGTGCGATTTCGGACGATAAGTGGAGACTTGAAGATGGTGTATATAAACTAACTACAGAAGATGAAAGTATTACCCTTCCAACTATCACTCGCACTGGTTATACATTCGGTGGTTGGGCTACTCCTTCTGGTGGCAGTTATGATGCAAATGACATTATCCCTCTTGATGGTACTCCTGTAACCCTGGATGCAATTTGGACTGCAAATAAATACAGTATTACTTACAAAGATCAAGGCAATGTTGATTTCTCAGGAACTCACGAAACAGGTTATCCAACTCAACACACCTATGGTACAGAAACTACTCTAAAAGGCGCAACAAAAACTGGTTATACCTTTGATGGATGGTATAAAGAAGCCGCATGTACAAACATAGTAACCACATTGGGTGCTACAGCATATACAAGTGACATTACTCTCTACGCTAAGTGGACCGAAAAAACCCTCACTAACTATCGCACTTTCTGTGATGTAGTATGTGATGCATACTCATTCCACACAGGAACTGGTGAGAAAGAGACATGGCTAAAAGAGGCTATCGAATGTTTCACCAAGGAAGGTGGCTATGAACATGAATGGCAAATCAAAAATTACATCGTTCCTGCGGACGACAAATTCTTCGTGGGTAATTATGGCTATTTCTACAACGACAACTTGGGTATCGGTGGCGACAATGGTAAATCTCGCTCCGTTGTCAGCGATTGGGGTAACATGTACCTCGCACCTGCAATGGATGAAAATGATGCTCTAGGTACTCCTCGTTTAGGTCATGCCAAAGGTGCCAAAGGTACACTGCGTATCTTCGAAGACTCCAACTGGGACAACCTCTTCGTTGGTTTCATTCCAGATGGTTATAAACTCAAGTTCGGCAATGAAGAATACACTTTCGCAATGCACAATGAGGGCGACCGCGAATATCGCTCGGAAGTTGTATTGTACAACAGCACTAATACAGATAAGAATGTCAGCGTAGGTATTGTGGGTGCAGATGGCAAATATGTAGCTACCAACCACACCCAAGAAGAAATGCGACATATCTTCCTCAATACAGGCGGTACTTCTTACTGGGAGGCAGACAATGTAGATAATTTTGCTCTGTATGATATAACCCATGAGACATTTACATGTTTGATGCACAAAACGGGTTATCCTAATATTTATGAAGGTTGGGTGCCAACTACTTGTGCAAAAATCATATTTGTCCGTCTGAAAAGTTCTACCATTGATTGGAGCAATATACACAATCAAACGGTTGATATTACTTTAGATGCAGACAAGAACCTATATACAATCAATAATTGGAATCAAAGTGACAACAAATCTGGTGGTGCTTGGTCAGTTTACGAAAGATACGGTCAGTTCGCTATGCACGACAACTCCAAGTCCAAGAACTGGTATGTGCACTTTGTTCCTCATTATGTTTTGACATACAACAAGAATGCCGATGACGCTACAGGTACAATGGATATTCAAACTGTAGCAGTTGATGCTACTAACAAGGGTGTTGTTGTGGCAGACTGTGGCTTTACTCGCCCTGGTTACGAATTTAAAAACTGGCGTAAGGATAATACAAGCACATATTACGCTCCTAATGGTTCTAATAGTATTGAGTTGAGCGCAGATATTACCCTCTACGCCCAATGGACTGCTAAAAAAATCACCATTACTTGGGAAGCGAACGGTGGTAGTGTAACTCCAACATCATCTACCTACACATATAATGGTGCTACGATTACACCTCCTACTCCTACACGCGCGAACTATATATTTAATGGTTGGTTTACAGCAGCTACGGACGGCACAAAAATTACAGACGTTGGTACAACCAACAAACCTACTGATGATGTTACTTACTACGCACAGTGGACAGAAAAAGCAACTCCTACCTTCGCGTGGTCGGCTGCTACATGTACCGCTGCGTTGGAAGCAGATAATACTTTCCCAACATTGAGTAACCCTAACAATTTGGATGTTACCTATTCAAGTTCAAAAACTGATATAGCCAAAATTGATGAGAATGGTGATGTTATTCTTGGCGCTGTAGGTGAAACCGAGATTACTGCTACTGGTGCTGAAACCGCAACCCACAAATCTGCGACAACGACCTACAAACTCATCGTTGTAGAGTCCAACTGTAAGTGGGTAGAGGTGACAGACAATGCTACACTTGAAGACGGAGATGAGGTGGTGATCACTATGTGTAAAGATGAATTTACATGGACAATATCAAATACAAAAAATACTTCTACTGCTCCAGCAGCGAACGATATTACTGCTAACATTCAAGGAAACTACTTAACAACAGTTAGTGATGAATATAAGTGGGTAATAGAAAAAAATAACGCTAATTTGACATTCTATTCATATAGCGACAATGCGAATTACCTCTACTGTACAAATGCAGATAACGGTGTACGTGTTGGTACTGGAACTGCTAAAGTATTTGTTGTAGATGGCAATTATCTAAAGAATATTGAAACAACATCACCTCGTTATGTAGGTATATCGTTTAATACAAATCCTTATACATGGCGTTGTTATACAGGTACAACGGGCGTAATCGCAAACGAAACCCTCAAATTCTACAAACGCGAATGCTTGGATAGCGAACATTATTGGGTAACATGGGATGCAGGTGAAGGTCTGTGGACAGACGGCTCTTCCAAGAAATTAGAATCCTACCTAGAAGGTGCAACCATTACCGAACCAGCCGCCCCATCTCGTGAGGGCTATCGTTTTGACGGATGGACACCAGCACCAACCACCATGCCTGCTAAAAATACCACTTTCACGGCAGTATGGACAAAGGTATATAAGGTTACATGGTACGAAAATGGTGTTCCATCTTATACCTATGTTCCTTCTGACAATGCTGTTGTAACTTGGGAGGATAATATTGCAGATTGCGGCAAGAAGAAATTCTACGGCTGGACAGCTGACGATACCTTTGTTTCTGATCCTACCACACCACCAGCTTTAATTTCAAAAGGTACTACCATTGCTGGCGATGTTACCTATTATGCGGTCTATGCTGATGCTGAAGTACCTGCAAACCCTGGATATACAAAGGTAACAACTATTTCCGAAGGTACATATTTGATTGCAACAGATGCAACAACAGGTAAGGCTTACACTGGTAAATCAGGAAGCAATACCTATGGTGGTTATTGTGATGTGACTATAAGCCATGATGTTATCAGTAAAAAACCAGATAATGCGGTTGAAGTTACTGTTACATTGGGAACGGGTACTAATGCAGGAAAGTTCGCTATTTATGATGGAACTTATTATTTAAGTGCGCCTAATGGAAATAGCATTACATTCAATAATAATGTTGTTTATGATTGGAATCTAACCAATGATGGTTATATTCACAGTAATGGACAAAGTACTCGTTATTTACAATATAATAGTTCTTCTCCTCGTTTTGCATGCTATACAGGCACACAAAAATACGCTTACCTCTACAAGAAACAGACAACAACATACAAGAACTTTGCCGTTTCTTGTGCTACTTATGCTATCTCGGTCACAACCTCTACTGGCGGAACGGTAACTACAACTCCTGCTGATGAAGCTGGTGCTGGACAAGAAATTACAATCAATGTAACTCCTGCTGATTGTAAGTATCTTACAGCGTTGAAGTATAATGATGGTAGTGATCATAGTATCAATATCGCTTCTACTCCATATACATTCACTATGCCTGCTGCTGATGTGACTGTTACTGCTACATTTGCAGACAAGATAGCTACGGATATTGAGATTTTAACTTCTGCTCATCGCATGTTGATGCAAGGTTCCGCATTTGTCGGCGAGCAAGTTCGTATTACATACAACAATGGTGACAAAGAAACGCTAAATTGGAATGATAGTCGCTTGACCTTCACAGGTCATAATACCGCCACATTGGGTAGTCAAACAGTAACTGTTACCTATAATGATTGTGGTACTCAAAGTGCTTCATACAACATCGAGGTAATTGATGGTTTAGGCATAACCTTCTGGGATGGTGATTACACCGAGACTATTAAATATGAGCCAGGCGACCTCGTAGATGTAGATAACAGAATAGGTCAAAACATCTGCTCGGGTTGGGAATTTGCAGGTTGGAGCGAAACCAAAGTAGCCAATGAATCTGAAGAGTATGTACCTGTACACAATTTCAATGCTACTGATGCAAAAGTATTATATGCTGTGTATGTAAAGAAAAAAGCACAGTGGACTACTATCGTTACTGCAGATGAAGCAAAATCTGGAGCAAAATATGTATTGGCTTATGACAGATACGGTACATATTATGCTCTAACCTCTTCTGTAAAAGATGTTAACTATCTTGCAGGTAAAGTGGTAACATCAACAGAAGGAGAATTGAATTCATTTGATGTGTACTATTTAAGTGCAGAACCTACTGCTGATTTGATTTGGGAATTAGTATCAACGGGTGAAAATGGAAAATGGTATTTGTATAATAAAAATACTGCTAAATATATAGATCTTTCTACGCAAGGACAGATTCATCTTACAGATTTGCCATCTGATAAGTTGCAAATGGAGTCAGGTTATAATGATAGTCAAATAAGGATTGCATCAAGTACCGTGCCAACTTATTATTTGTCATGGGATAATAGCAACACACGTTACAATACATATGCTTCTTCAAATTCGCAAGAATATTGGTACACCAAAGATGAAGAATTTACCTCTACCCCTCCATGCTCTCCACTATCTGCTACTTTCCATGGTAATGGTGGTATAGTAACGGATGGAGTGAATAGTGGTGATAATCTTACTATCACAGAGCCAACACGAGATGCAGGTATCACTACTCCTACTGCTTCTTTTGAAGATTGTAATGGTAAGACTTGGACATTCGTTGGTTGGGCACGCGAAGAAATTGATGTAACCCGTGTACCTGTTCTCACCACAGACCTATTACATGATGGTGGTGGAAATAAGCACTACAAAATTCAAGAAGATGGTGAAGAGTTCTGGGCTGTATTTACCAATACTGGTGATTCAGAGACTAAGTATGGCACAATCACATTCACCGATGATGATGTTACTCGACAATATGAAAATGCAAAAACAATCACGAAGTCAGTAACTGCAATGGGTGATTATGATTTCGAACTCTATCATGTAAGCAATGCATCCAGTTTGGGTATTCAGTTTGACCATGATAATGCGACCAGAGGTTATATCAAAAATATCACCTCTTTAGGCAAGATTAATTCTATTAGTCTTAATGACTTCCAGACAGGTGATATAAATGATGTGAAAGTATATGTCGGCAATATGCCTAATGCTATTAATACACTACTAACCGAGGCAGATTTGCAACAGACAGGAAACACATACACATATTATCCTTCAAAGAACTATGCTTATGTTAAGATAGAAGCAACTGGTTATTGCGGTATAACATCTATCTCGATTGACTTTGGTAAGGGAACACAAATTTGGGCTACTACTCCTAATTGCTCTGATATTTTCCTATCTGGCAATGAACTCTATGTGACAAGTACCAATGGACAATCGATTAGAGCTGCAGAAAGATTGACGGTTAATGCGGTTAAACTGGAATCAAAAGCAAAAGTAGTGATTAGTTCTAATAGTAGCGATATTTATTTCTCAGATGTACAGGATGCTAACTTTACACAAGCTGTTAAGCCTACAGAGACATTGACATTAACTACAGATGTTGATGGTAATTTAGCAGCAACAGAGATATATGTACACTACAGACCAAGTGTTGATGGCACTGGAATACCTGAGGATGTGGTGGTATCTGCTAATTTGGAAACACCTAATCCAAGTATCACAGACGACCACACTATACATGTACGCAATCTGCCTGCTGACTTCGTTATCGCAGCGAAATGGGATGGACATTGGTACGCGCTACCTGCAAATTGTACATCAAGCCAGAGTCCTACAGAAGGATTACTCATTGAAGTGGATAATATAGATAATCCTAAGATGGCGATTGCCGCACCTGCATCTGCTAAGTTTGGTTTGAAATCAGTATATACCTCCAATAGTACTAATGACCGATATGAAAAAAATGGTGCAAACCTTGTCTTTGTGGAGAATGTAACAGAGGAAACTCCTGTTGCTAACCAAACGTTGTATAATGGTAGTGAAACGGGTATTCAAGTGTACGCACAATATGCTAATTATCATACTGGTAATGCACTAAGATATGAGTGGACTCCAACAACTACAAATCTGTTAGATTATACATTGACAAGTGCACATACATTTACCAAAAAGGATGGTACTCCAGAGGAGGCGCGTACTATTAGCTTGGGTAATAATGGTGTGTTTGGAACATTGCTAAATGACAAATCTTATAATGGTGAAGTACGCTTACTCCCTGCTACTTTCTACGAACCAGCACCAGTTCAAGTACTCAAGTGGAAGGCAAATAGCGTGATTGTCATGTACACGGGAACCGAAACTACAGCTACTACCCAAGTCGGCAATAACGCTAAATCTGCTGAGCAAACATTAGCCAAACAGCAACTCACCCACGGTATCTATGAGTTGACCACCAACCTAGCACTAACAAGCAATGCCGGAGGTGCTCTCAAACTCAACTTTGGTGAAAATACCCGAGTTGAATTAGAGATTCCTTTGATTATTAGTGGAGATGTCACTGTTTCTGCTAATGCACATGATGTGGTGATTTTGGAGAATAGCAAACTGATCGCTGATGCAACCAAATACTCCTACAAGGATGTATATGTATATGGTGGTGCTAAATTGGCTATTCCTACTGGTACTGCTCTCGGGGTGAATAACATCATCCTCCGTGCTGGTGGTGTTGCTACTGATGGTGCTGGTCAAAATGCAACTTATCAATACATCTATCCGCAGGTAGAGTTGAAAGGAACATTAACAAGTTCAGTGCAAAATATTAGATATGAATATGTAACCGATTACGACCATTGGTATCACCTTGCGTTGCCATTTGACGGAAGTTTGGCATCTATTCATTATCCATATGAGTATTATGGCGACCAAGTTAAATTAGACAATACAGGTAGTTGGCAAATCA
This sequence comes from Paludibacteraceae bacterium, assembly GCA_017384225.1. Lineage (GTDB taxonomy): Bacteria > Bacteroidota > Bacteroidia > Bacteroidales > Paludibacteraceae > Colicola. The sequence goes on along the minus strand of JAFNUD010000117.1, from coordinate 15,676 downwards.
AACGCTACGATGGTGCTACACGTGCTACTGGCAACTATGATGCTTGGAAAGATATAGAAAAAGATGAACCAAAAGCGACAACTGTTACAGCAGGTAAGGGCTATATCTACTGGGGCGCACCTAAAAAGATAACAGCCAATGATGTGTACGATCGTCCTACATGGGGTATCCAACGTATCACAATGTCTGTCAGTGCACCTGCTGCCAAAACAGCCGAGAATGAAGATAAAACTGTCTCTGGTCTCAGTTCACACGAAGATGTTGCTACCTCCGTCAAAGACAACGACCAAGGTTGGAACCTCATTGGTAACCCATACATGGTGAACTTGACAGGATTGAATAGCCAATCATTGCAAATTGGTCAGTTAATACACGAAACGGATGCTTCTGGTAACTGGACTGGTAAATGGCATTGGGATGACACAAGCGAGCAAACAGGTTTGCGCTATGTGACTATTCCTTCTGACCACTTTGACACATATACAGCAGGAAAAATGACTGAGACCGAATTGGTGGCAGGACGTTCGTTCTTTGTACAGATTGCAGGTGCTGCTACCGACCTTGTATTCGATGTCAACAAAAAAGCATCTCTGATGCCTGCTCTCTTGGCTGAGAATAGCGATAAGCCAGTTGATATCGAAACAGGTATCATCCTCAGCAACGAGACCATGCAAGATGAAGTGAACTTCTGGATCAAAGATGGCAAGACCAATGACTACGAGTACAATGCTGACTATCCAAAGACACCTAACAACAACCAGTTCAATATCTATGGCGTACACACCAATGGCGATTTGAGTTGGGTGGCTACAGGTCCTGAATATGCAGAAGAGAGCATGCCTATCGGTTATCAAGTGCCAGCGGCGGGTACATATATATTGAGTGTAAGCGAAACATATTATTCTGAAGACTTGCAAGCACTCTATGTTACCGACCACGCTATGTCACCAGAACTGACCGTGGATTTGATGAACGCTCCATATGAGTTCTCTGTCAACCAAGCAGAGACTAACAACGAGCGTTTCACAGTTTCCCTGAAACTCAAATCTGAGAACCAAGGTCCTGCCACAGGTTTGGAGAATATAGGTGTACAGACAGATGGAACGATAAAGTTCATTTATCATGATAAGATATTCATCTTGCATAACGGTACAATCTACGATGCAACAGGTAAACAAGTAACAACTATCAATAAATAATGATATAAGGTTTAAAGTTTAAGGTTTAAAGACATGGTAACAATTAAGATTATGAAAGCAATGAAATCATTATTGATAGTATTCGGATTAGTGAGCGTACTGAGCCTTAGTGCTCAGACGTTCGCTGAGCAACCATCTATGCAAATGCACTCCACATCAACTATGATGGGGTCGGGTAGTGAACTGCCACAAGCAGCACTCACAGGTACATATACCACCTATAGCAGTGGTATGAACTCTGGCTATATGCCTACTGGTCCTCGTAGAGCAGCAGCGGAAGGGGATGATGGCGATACTCCTCCAGCTGATCCTGATGGACCTATGCAAGAACCCCTCGGCGACACGCCTTGGCTATTCATGCTCCTCCTTGCGGGTGGCTATGCTTTGCGAGTAGCGCGAAAACATAAATTATTATCTTGCCTCGCAAATCGCGAGACAAGATAATAGGTCTCCCGCCTTGGAGTCTCGAATCCAATAAAAAACGATTCCAGAATCCCGACTCACAAATCGCAAAACAAAAAACAAATCGGACGCCCAACACGCGTGACCAGAAACCGAATAAAAGGGAGAGCGACACGCATGTCGCAGGCGATAGGAATAGTGCGGTTATAGTGCGATTATAGTGCGTTTATTGTGCGTTAGAAATCAGTGATTTTTGACGGAAAAGAAAAATGTTTGCATAATTCGAAATAAAGTAGTACCTTTGCAGCGAATAGATAATAGGTAGTATGCTTGCTCCATATTGTATATCAGGCGTGATAGAGGCTGGGTGCGATGAAGCTGGTCGCGGTCCGTTGGCAGGTAGCGTATTTGCTGCTGCTGTAGTGCTGGATGCTGCATTGCTGGAGAATGAACAGCATACGCCATGGCTGGAAATGCTGAATGATTCTAAACAACTTACCGATAAACAACGCCAATACCTACGCCCATTGATCGAACAATATGCTACAGCATGGGCTGTGGTGGATGTGACACCCGAAGAAATAGATCAAATCAATATCCTCAATGCATCTATCGTGGGCATGCAGCGTGCGTTAGATCGTTTAGGAATAATACCGCAACATATTATAGTGGATGGCAATAAGTGGAAACCATATATAGCAGAAGGTCAGGTAATGGAGATTCCCGCGCAAACAGTAGTGAAAGGAGATGGCAAGTACTTGTCAATAGCAGCTGCCAGTGTGCTGGCAAAAACGTATCGTGATGAGTATATGCTACGCCTAAATGAATTATATCCACAATATCATTGGGATACGAATATGGGATATCCCACTAAGGCACATTATGAGGCCATAAAGCAATATGGTATTACCCCCTATCACCGCAAGTCGTTTAAACTGTATAAAAACTGAATCAGACAAACACCCTTGATCCATGAAATTGCTACACCTACTTAGATATTTACTTACCCCTCTATCTTGGCTATATTCCTTGGGAGTATGGTTGAGAAATGAGCTATATGATGATCGCATATTGCCTTCTTACTCGGTGAATGTACCAACGATTGCAGTAGGCAATCTTGCTCTGGGAGGTACGGGCAAAACTCCGATGACAGAATACCTTATTCGGTTGTTGTCACCCAACTATAAGATAGCTGTCCTATCTCGTGGATATGGGCGTAAAACTACAGGATTTCGATTAGCAGGTGCAGATGATACAGCTAAAACGATAGGCGATGAACCTATGTTGATTCATACCCATTTTCCTGATATTCCTGTGGCAGTATGCGCTGATCGTGTGCATGGAATCAAGCATTTGCAACATTTGTTTCCTGATTTGCAATGCGTCATATTGGATGATGCTTATCAACATCGTAAATTGCGTGCTGGATTCTATATCTTGCTCACTTCGTATAACAACCTCTATGTCAATGACTATATGTTGCCTCGTGGATTATTGCGCGATTTGCCATCCGAGTGTACACGTGCCAATGCGGTAGTAGTCACCAAATGTCCTTGCAAGATGCAACCCATAGAGCGTCGCATCGTTAGCAATTCGTTGCGTTTGGCCACCTACCAACAACTCTACTATTCCTCAATAATCTATGCAGACGTAGCACTACCTGCCACACCTCTGCTGATAGCAGGTATAGCCAACCCAACTCCACTGCTTGAGCATTTGCAGCAACAGTTTCCACATACAGAATTGCTCGATTTTGCTGACCATCATCAGTTTACAAAGCAAGATATTCGCCTAATCTTGAATAAGGCAGCGCAGTATGAGTGTGTGGTGACTACTGAGAAAGACTATATGCGCATGCAAAACACGAAATTGATAGATGAATTGGCAGACAAATTGTATGTCATGCCAATACAGACTGATTTTATCATAGATAAAGAAGTTTTTGACCGACAAATATTGCTATACGTTAGCGAGAATAACCGAAAAAATAAATTGTAAATATGACCGTAATCGCTGTTCTACGTCGTTTTGTTCCGCCATATAAGTGGCAAGTAGCATTGAATCTTTTTTTTAATGTGCTATCCACAATTCTCTCCTTATTCTCTTTTGCTACGATTATCCCTGTACTCCAAATCTTGTTTGGTTTGTCAGACGCGGATGCTATCCATACACCCTTATCCCAAGCTACAACATTGCAAGAGACAATCACCTACCTCAAGGCTAATCTCTATTATTTCCTTCAAACGCAAATCGATGTACAAGGAGCGCATGTCGTGTTGCTTAGTTTAGGTGGAGTGTTGGTTATCTTAACGGGATTAAAGTGTCTTACAGCGTGGCTCGCTAATTATTTTATGGTGCCCATACGCACAGGCGTTTTGCGCGATTTGAGAGCCAGCCTGTATAAAAAAGTGGTGAGTTTGCCAATCGGTTTTTTCACAGAGGAACGCAAGGGTGATGTGATGTCGCGTATGACCAACGACGTCAATGAGGTAGAGGCTAGTATTATGTCCACATTGGACATGCTATTCAAAGACCCTATCATGATTCTTGTCTATCTGGTGACGCTCTTTACAATATCATGGCAGCTCACGCTGTTTGTCTTGATTCTGTTGCCCATAGCGGGATTACTGATTGGTCGTATAGGTCGCTCGCTTAAGCGTGCTTCTACCACTGGGCAAGAGCAGAATGCGGAAATCCTAACTCAGATAGACGAAACGCTTGGCGGTTTGCGAGTGGTGAAAGCTTTTAATGCGGAGCAAAAACTGACGACCCGATTCCTAAATCTAATCAATGCTACCCGTGCTACATTCAACCGTATCAACCGTAGATATTATTTGGCACATCCTGTTTCTGAATTTTTGGGCACAGCTCTGATTGCGCTACTATTATGGTTTGGCGGTATGCTTATATTGGGTGAACAATCATCCATTGATGCTGCTACTTTCATCTATTATTTGGTGATTTTTTATTCGATTATCGCTCCAGCTAAAGACCTCAGCAAAGCTACTTATGGCATACGTCGTGGCATGGCATCGTTAGAGCGAATAGATAGGATTCTTCACTCTGAATCTAATATTCGCGAGGTAAAAAATCCAAAGCAAGTAGTAGATTTTCAGTCGGTTATTCGCTATGAGAACGTGTCTTTTGCTTATCAAGCGGATCGTCCCGTATTGAAGCAGATCAATCTGGATATTCGTAAAGGACAAACAATAGCTTTAGTAGGTCAATCGGGTAGTGGCAAAACGACTATGGCGGATCTGCTACCACGCTTCTATGATCCTACTGCAGGACGTATCACTATTGACGGTATAGATATACGCGAGGTAAAGACTTTTGATTTGCGATCGCTTATGGGCAATGTGAATCAAGAGGCGATACTCTTTAATGACACCTTCTATAATAATATCACTTTCGGAGTAGAATCGGCAACTATGGAGCAAGTGCGTCAGGCGGCTCGTATTGCTAATGCAGATGATTTTATCATGGCTACACCAGATCAGTATCAAACGATGATTGGCGATCGTGGATCACGTCTTAGTGGTGGGCAACGTCAGCGTATATCTATTGCACGTGCTATCCTGAAGAATCCACCAATCCTTATTCTGGATGAGGCTACCTCTGCATTGGATACAGAATCAGAGAAATTGGTGCAAGAGGCTTTGGAGAACTTGATGAAAGATCGTACTACGCTGGTAGTAGCGCATCGCTTGAGCACGATTCGTAATGCAGATCTCATATGCGTATTGCATGAGGGGCAGATAGTAGAACAAGGAACTCATACAGAGCTCCTTGCTAAAAATGGCTATTATCGCCGATTGATCGAGATGCAGCAAGCCAATACTTAATGCTTATTTTCCGCTAACCAGTTTTTTGATCTCACTGAGCTTATTCAGCGCTTCCAATGGGGTCAGATTGTTGATGTCAAGTGTTAGTACTTCATCGCGGATTTGCTCCAATAGCGGGTCGTCCAGTTGGAAGAAACTCAGTTGCATCCCCTCTGGTGCGCTCACCGTGGCTTTGCCACTACCAATATTCTCATGACGATTGGCAATAGGCGATTGGCTATGGTTGGATTCTAAATCGCTGAGAATCTGGTTAGCACGCTGTACAATAGACGAAGGCATACCTGCCAATTTGGCCACATGGATACCAAAACTATGCTCCGAACCACCACGTACTAATTTACGCATAAAAATGACTTTGTTATCCACCTCGCGTACCGACACATTGTAGTTGCGAATACGGCTGAAGTTTTTCTCCATCTCGTTAAGCTCATGATAATGGGTTGCAAATAGGGTCTTAGCATGTCCTCTTTGCTCATGGATATATTCTACAATTGCCCATGCAATACTGATACCGTCGTATGTGCTGGTTCCGCGTCCCAGTTCGTCAAAGAGCACCAAACTTCTCTCACTCAGATTGTTCAAGATGCTGGCAGCCTCATTCATCTCGACCATAAACGTACTCTCGCCAGCTGAGATATTGTCGCTTGCACCTACGCGGGTAAAAATCTTATCCACCACGCCTATGCTTGCACTCTCCGCAGGAACGAAACTACCCATCTGTGCCATCAGTACGATGAGAGCTGTCTGACGGAGTAGGGCAGATTTACCTGCCATGTTTGGTCCAGTAAGAATGATAATCTGCTGACCATTATTGTCCAATAGTACATCATTGGGAACGTATTCTTCATCCATAGGTAGTTGCTTCTCTATTACGGGATGACGACCTTGGCGTATATCAATCACCATACTATTGTTGATCTCGGGGCAGATATATTTGTTTTCCACCGCTACGGTGGCAAAACTCATCAAGCAATCCATTTGTGCCACCACAGCAGCATCCTGCTGCATCTGTGCCACATACTCCGTCATGGCTAACATCAGTTCGGTGTACAGGCGATTCTCTATGATTTGAATCTTGGTTTCTGCAGTCAGTATCTTCTCCTCATAGTCTTTCAACTCCTGGGTGATATATCGCTCCGCATTTACTAATGTCTGTTTGCGAATCCATGTTTCAGGTACTTGGTCACGATATGTATTGCGCACCTCCAAGTAGTAGCCAAATACATTGTTGTAGCCTATCTTTAGACTTTGAATACCCGTTTCTTCTATCTCGCGTTGTTGCATGCGTAGCAAATAGTCTTTGCCATTGTGCTGTATATCACGCAGTTCGTCTAATTCAGCATTGATGCCACGTGCGAAGATGTTTGGTTTGCCTTGTACTGCTGGTGGCTCGGGTACTATTTCGTGTAGGATACGTTCGCGTATTTCAGTACAAAGTGACAGCTGATTGCCAAGAAGACGCAAGTAATCGTTATCCATAGCCTGTTCGCAGATATGCTTGATCGGCTCAATAGCTTGTAGGGCATGGCTCAATTGTACCATCTCTCGTGGCGAGATGCGCCCGGTGGCTATCTTGCTGACGATACGCTCCATGTCTTGGATACGCTTGAGATTCTCTCGTATCACTTCTCGCTCTTGTGGGTGTTGGAAGAGGTATTCTACCACAGTCTGGCGATTGCGTATAGGGCGTACTTCTTTTAGTGGAAAAGCCATCCATCGATGGAGTAGGCGACCACCCATAGGAGTAATGGTACGGTCTATAATATCGTATAGCGTGGTGCTATTTTCTCTTTGTCCGTTTAGCAACTCCAGATTACGTATGGTGAAGCGATCCATCCATACATATTTGTCTTCTTCTATTCGGCTGAGGTGTTGTATGTGACCTGTTTGTAGGTGTTGGGTAGCATCTAAATAATGCAATATTGCTCCTGCAGCGATCACGCCTTGTGGCAGGTTGTCAACGCCGAAACCTTTTAAGTTTTGTACACTAAACTGCTTGATTAGACGCTCCTCTGTAGCCTCTTTGCTCATCATCCAATCGTCTAATTCAAAGGTGAAATATTTATTGCCAAACGCATTTTCAAAGTCGCGTTTTTTACCCCGCATATAGAGCACTTCTTTGGGCGCAAAATTCACCAACAGCTTGTCTATATAATCTGGTGTGCCTTCTGCAACGAGGTATTCGCCCGTGGAAATATCCAGAAAAGCTACACCTACAGCTTGTTTGCCCCATTGTATGCAAGCAAGCCAAGTGTTCTCGCGTTGTTGCAAGGTAGTTTCGGAATAACTCACACCAGGAGTTACCAATTCGGTCACACCTCGTTTGACGAGTTTTTTTGTCAGTTTAGGATCTTCCAATTGATCGCATATTGCCACGCGCAACCCTGCTCGTACCAGTTTGGGTAGATAAGTGTCTAAAGCATGAAAGGGGAATCCTGCCATTTCCAATGCTTTGGAATCTTTGCTGGCACCGTTGCTGCGATGAGTGAGGGTGATATTGAGTATTTTGCTTGCGCGTATAGCGTCTTCTGCGTATGTCTCATAGAAGTCACCACAACGAAATAGCAATACCGCATCAGGGTACTGATTCTTGATTTCGCGAAATTGCTTCATCATGGGGGTTTCTATTGTATCTATCTTTGCCATAATCTTTACGTTGAACTCTAAACACTAAATAGTAGGCGTTAGAACGCCTTCCTGTAAACTACTTTAATACGACATCAAACTTCAGGTTGATCATTCTACCTGTCAGGTTGTTAGGACTTGCCCACTGCAATCCGTCGGCACCCGCTACCCAATAATAGCTATTCTCATTTTTCCAATTAATGAGGTTAAATACATCCAACTGCACGCTCCAACTCTCCACGTGTTTTGATTTTTTCATCCACTTGTCTGTGCTGGCAGAGAAGGTACGAGTAGCTCCTATATCAATACGACGGTAGTCATTCATATGTCCTAAATAGCGCATTTTTTCTTGATGCGGATAACCGAAAGGCATACCCTCGCTCCAGATGAATTTCAAATGCAGTTTGTACTGTGGAAATCTCGGAACGTAATCTTGGAAATACATAGTCAGATTGTATCGTTGCTCTTGAGGCATAGGTATCCAACCTAATTGGTATTTATCATCATTTAGTCGCATTCTACTACGCATGGTGGAGAAACTAATCCATGAGTCGGCTCCTGGCACCAATTCGCCCATCAGTTTGAGATCGATACCTGCGGTGTAACCCTTGCTGTCAATCTCTCCAGAATAGCGAACGCGCACATTCTCAACGGTGTAGCTCTCCAGCCTATCCATGTATTTGCCATATGCTTCGGCTGTGAATTTGAATGGTCTGCCCCATGCGCGGAAATAATAGTCGGTACCTAATACGAGTTGCCACGAACGTTGTGCTTGTAGTTGGTCGTTGAGTTCTACGCGGCTTACTCCGCCTTCATCGGTTACTACATGTCGTAACTCTTTGTAGAATGGTGCTTGGTAATATAGTCCTGTAGCTACGCGGAAGGTAAAGTCGCGTTTCCAACCAGGCATCCATGCTACACTCAGACGTGGTGATGGTAATACTTGGTTGGTATAGCTCCACCAATTGAGTCGCATACCTGCGGTCATGAGTACTTCGCCCAAGTTAGTATGCCATCTATAGCTGTCTTGTACGTATGCTTGTAGGCGTCCGCTATACATGCGAGTTGTGCTTTTAAGGGCATAATAAAGTGCCATCTCTTGCTCTTGATTGGGCATGCTATATCCCATCGAATCGCGCCATTCCCATTCGCTGATGCGATCGTTGATGATTTCCACTTGTCCGCTCACACCCCATTGTAGTGTATTATCTCCGCTTTTCCATTCTCCTGTGTGGGCTAAAGTGGTCATACCAGCCTGCAGAGTGTTGCGTGCATGCTCATGCTGATGACCTGTACCCAGTACAGTGCTATTAGGTATGCTACCATTGATTTCTTCGCCTTGATTGGTCGTTGTCTCGCTACCATCGGCAGGCTTGGTGCTAAGGATATATTCCGTGTCAATATCAAAGGTCTCTTGCTCGTGGGTATAGAAACCGCTCAAGTTCAAACCTAATCGTATGTTGCGTGTGAGTTGATGCTGTATGCTGAGCGCAGCAAAGGCTGTGCGAAACATATCTTTTTCTTTGCCCGTATGCTCTTTGCGGATATTTAGTGTCTCCTGCATGGTGCCAAATGGTGTTTCAGAAGACTCTGGTGCAAACTCATAACTATTTTGCGATATGTTGCCAAGTAAGGTTATATCCCATGCCTTTTCGCCTTTCGCGTCTCGCCTTTCTCCCACCTTCCACGTCATTTGTGTCTGATAATCCACGAAGTTGGGATTATAACTACCTTTGGTCTCCAATGTGCCTAATAGGTAACGAGATGTCTTGTAGCGTATGCCATGCATCTGTGTGTGCGTACTATCTCCCCAACCGATATAGCCGCTGGCACCCAACAGACTCATGCTTAGGCGTGATTCCAATCGGGTAGGACGTTTGTATGTGATATCCAACACGGATGACATTTTATCGCTGTACTTAGCATCAAATCCGCCTGCAGAGAAGTCCACACTCTCCACCATATCTGGATTAACAAAACTAAGTCCCTCTTGTTGTCCGCTACGTATGAGCAGTGGACGATGTACTTCTAATCCATTGACATATACGGAGTTCTCATCATAACTGCCACCGCGCACGTTGTATTGACTGCTCATCTCATTGTTTTGACTCACGCCTGCAAAAGTAATGAGCAGACTCTCGATGCTACCACCTGTAGCATCAGGCATAAGGCGTGCTGCGCCTATATCCACATGGTCCATGCTGTTGGTTTGGCGTTGGATACCGCGCACGGTAATCTCGCTGAGCAATTCTTCGTTGGTTGGGAGTACCACATTGATGCCAATCACTTCGCGTGAGGTATATAGTTGTTGACGAATTGTCTCATATCCTATCATAGAGTATACGAGTGTCACCGTGTCATGTATGTTGACAAATAACTCGTAGTATCCATTTTGATTGGTGGTGGTACCAACCATCGTATTTTCTTCTACATATACGTTGGCCAACTCCACACCACGGTTATCGGTATCCAATACGTAGCCAAATACACGCACCTCTTCAGCATAGGATATGCCTGCGAGTAGAGCGCAGAGTACTATCATCCACAATCGTCGTGGGATAGTGTAGAATGTATATTGCAGTCTAATACTCATTTTTTTTGTACAATTAACCCGCAAAGGTACAAAAAAAAAAAGAAATATACAAATTTTTTGATTAAAACTTAAAAAGATATGTTGTTTTCATCTTTCCCAAATTCTTTTTTGGCATACTTTTTGCAAAACGGGGAGCGGATATAAAACCATTAAACCTTAAAAACTATGAAACGTATTTTATTCTTTGTCATTTTTATGACATGGGCAAGTCTTTTGCCCGAAGCTAAGGCGTGCACAGGTATCACCCTGCGTACAGTGAGCAACCAACCTATCACAGCTCGTACTATAGAGTGGGCAATGGAACCGCTCAATATGATGTATGTGGTCGTACCGCGTGGACATAAGCACAAATCACTCCTTCCTGATAGCTCTGCGCAAGGCATGCGCTTTAATGCCAAGTATGGCTATGTAGGTATTTGTGTAGAAGACGAACAATTTGTAATGGAAGGTATTAACGAACAAGGTCTCAATGCTGGCTTATTTTACTTTCCGCAGTATGGTAAATACCAAACCTACGATGCCTCGATGAAGGATATGACCATCAGCGATATGCAATTTGTATCGTGGATATTAGCATCGTTTGCAACGATTGATGAAGTTTTGGAGAATTTAGATGCCGTTCGTATTGTAGGTATTGATCCCCGTGCATCTACGGTGCATTGGCGAATAACAGATAGTAGCGGACGTCAAGTAGTGTTGGAAGTAATCGATCAAAAAATGCACGTATATGAAAATCCTTTGGGTGTACTAACCAATTCACCATCACTGCCTTGGCATTTGACTAATCTCAACAACTATGTTAATCTCCAATCGGGTTCAATCAATCATCGTGAAGTAGGAAAACTGGATTTGCATGCTTTTGGTGGTGGTAGTGGCATGCACGGATTGCCAGGTGATATGACGCCTCCTTCTCGATTTATTAGAGCTGCTTTCTTTCAGAGTACAGCACCCGTGTTGGATGATGCAGAGCAGACCGTACTGCAAGCTTTTCATATACTAAACAACTTTGATATACCGATTGGCATACAATTTACTGATCCAGAATTAGCACCCGATATGCATAGTGCTACACAAATCACCATTGGTGTGAATCTTATTGACAGATGTTTGTATTATCGGACTCTGTACAACAGTACAATTCGTTGTATAGACATGAGAACTATCAACTTTGATCAAGTGGGATATCAAGCTGAATTTTTAGAGTTTTCTACGATGGAACCAATAGAATATATCGAAGTCTATTAGCGTAAATTCTTAAAAAATATAGTGATATATTGCATATATGCAAAAAAAAGCGTACCTTTGCAAATAATTTGCGTAGGTACGCACTTTTTTTGTAATATGTTTTTAATACAAAATACATTAGTTAGTTTGGATGTCTTGGAAAAAGACTTTTGTTGTGATTTAGATAAATGTCGTGGTTGTTGTTGTATTGAGGGCGATGCAGGTGCTCCACTTACCGATGAAGAGGAGGCGAAGATTAGTGAGATACTGCCCATCATCCTTCCTGATATGACGAAAGAGGCGCGTGCTGTAGTAGAGAAGCAGGGCCTGTCGTATCTTGACCCATCGGGTGAAAAAGTTACCTCAATAGTTAATGACAAAGATTGTGTGTTCGCTCGTACAGATCACAATGGTTGGTGCTATTGCTTGATTGAAAAGGCATATAATGCTGGAAAAATTGATTTTAAAAAGCCTATTTCCTGTCATCTATATCCAATTCGATTGAATCATGTAGGTGATATGATTGGGGTGGAGTACCATCGTTGGGACATTTGTCATTGTGCACGTGTGTTGGGAAAGAAATTGCATTTGCCGATTTATCAGTTTTTGAAGGAACCACTCATCCGCCGTTTCGGTCAAACGTGGTATGATGAACTCTGCCTCGTTGCCGACGAATGGAAAAAGCAATGTAAAAAATCCTGAACTCCTAAACTTCATAGTATGCGAGCAGAAATAATAACTATTGGCGATGAATTATTGATAGGACAGGTGGTGGATACCAATTCCGCTTGGATGGCGGAGCGTCTCAATGAGGCGGGTATAACGCTTCACCAAATAACCTCCGTTCATGATGACCGTGAGCATATCCTCACCGCTATTGATGAGGCCTTGTCTCGTGCGGATATCGTTTTTACAACGGGTGGACTGGGACCTACGAAGGATGATATTACCAAGAATGTACTATGTGAATATTTTCATACCTCATTGGTAGAAAATGTACAAGTACGTGAGCATATATACGCGCTATATAAAGAACGACCCGAAGCAATCAATCGTCTTACAGCTACCCAATGGCTTGTTCCTGAATCCGCTACGATTTTGACTAATAGAGTAGGTAGCGCACCCATTATGGTGTTTGAAAAATATTTAGGAGTTCAGGAGTTTAGGAGTGCAGAAGAATTCAAAAGTCAAAAGTCAAAATACTTAATTGCTCTTCCTGGCGTTCCTCATGAGATGAAGATTGCAATGACCGAGCAGGTGCTTCCGTATATTGGGTTGAAGATGCAAGTTGATAGAATAGAGAAGGGAGATATTATCCATCGCACCATCTTATTATCGGGTGTGCCAGAATCGAAACTTGCTATTTTGATTGAAGATTGGGAAGCGGCTCTACCAGCCTCGATACATCTGGCATATCTGCCAAAGGATGGTATGATTCGTTTGCGATTGAGTAGCTATGGTGAATCTTCTAAAGAGGATATTCAAGCGCAGATAGATACACTTCTACCGCTCATTGGCGATAAGGTGTTGTCTGTGTCCGATCCGTCTGACTTCTCTGATATGTCCGATTTGTCTGTGCTTGCAGGTCAATTGCTCAAGCAACGCGGTGTTACTATTGCAACAGCAGAGAGTTGTACGGGGGGCAGGTTGGCAGCTGCACTTAATGCACAATCGGGGGCATCAGCCTACTATATGGGTTCGGTAGTTGCATATGATAATACGGTAAAAACCAATGTATTGGGAGTATCACAAGAGACGCTGAATACGTTCGGTGCGGTGAGTGAATATACAGTGCGTGAGATGGCTGAAGGAGTTCGTGCATTGATGCACACCGACTTTGCAATTGCCACTTCTGGGATAGCAGGTCCTTTGGGTGGGACCGAAGATAAACCTGTAGGTACTGTTTGGATTGCTTGGGCTACAGCAGATGGCACAGTGGCAGAGTGCTTTCACTTTGGTGCAGCTCGCGAAAGAGAACAAATAACGATGCGTGCTGTCACTGCTGCATTAGTACGATTGATACGAATACTGAACGCTGGAAAATACCACGTTGAAGCATAGAATCTGTTTATAACAAAATATAAAAAGCATTTGGGTATATGTGGAAAATAGTTGTTTTGTTGTTGTTTATGTCAATAGAAATATTGGCGCAACAATCCGAAGAAATAAACATAATAACTAAAACGGGAAGTGATCAAATTGTACAAATCGAGGAGATTATCAATATTGAGTTTGTGAATGATGAACTCATCTTTGTCACCAATTCCACGTCGTTTAGCATACCAATAGACAATATAGATAATATCCTCTTTGGACCTCGTACAGGGACCAATGTACATGATCTTGTTGAAGTAGATTCAAACGATGTGTGTATATCGTTTTTAGAAGATCAGTTGCTAATAAATAGTGAGTCTGCAATCAAGTCGCTATATCTAATAGATATAACAGGCAAAGTGCTCATGAGCAAAAAAACAAATTCTGCTATGCAAGCACAAATAACACTGCCTCATGGAAACGTGTTTATATTGCTTTTAGATACCAATGAGGGCTATTTCACACGTAAGTTGATTATAAATTAAGAATCGTAACAACTCCGTAATTGATCCAAATAAATATATGAAAAAAACTATACTTTTTATATTGACGATAATGCTATCTCCTATAATATTATTAAGTCAAACAGATAGTATCCGTCAATTACGTTTGTATTATGATAATCAGTTGTTGTTTTCTCATGATGCAGGTTTGATTGATAGTATCAATTTTGCATGGGTAGAAGTAGATCAACATCAGTACGTAGATTTGGGGTTAAGCGTAAAATGGGCTACATGCAATGTAGGTGCTAGTCACCCAGAGGATTACGGTGATTATTTTGCATGGGGAGAAGTAGATGCAAAAAATATGTATTCCTGCGACAATTATAAATGGTGTGATGATGGTGCCATTGTCAAATATAATGCAAATGATTATACCCAAACTGTTTTGTTGTATGCAGATGATGCAGCTTCCGTACAATGGGGAGGTAAATGGCGTATGCCTACGAAAGAAGAACAAAATGAATTGATAAATAATTGTACATGGCAATGGACCAATCAGAATGGCGTGAATGGGTATAAGGTGATAGGTAATAATGGTAATAGTATATTCCTTCCCGCTGCAGGATGCCTTTATGAAAACACGCTCTATAGTGATGGCTTACATGGAAGCTATTGGTCAAATTCTGTGGGCTCGGATAACTCATATTATGCATATGAATTTGGCTTTAGTTCTGGATTTGTATATTTGAGTTACTACATACGTTGTAGTGGACAATCTATTCGTCCGGTACATCCATAATTAGTAATCTGCTTAAGAAAAAATGATTCTATAGAATAAGAAAAGAGTTGCTACAAAAGCAACTCTTTTCTTATTCTTGTAATTGCGTTAAGGACTTTAATCACCTTAAAGTCCTTAACGAATATCTTAGATTACTCCTCTACAGCAGCTTGAGCAGCAGCCAAACGTGCGATTGGCACACGGAATGGAGAGCAAGATGCGTAGTTCATACCTACCTTAGCGCAGAACTTAACTGATGAAGGCTCACCACCATGCTCACCGCAAATACCAGTACGCAATCCTGGACGAACAGCGCGACCTTTCTCTACGGCCATTTGGATCAATTGACCTACACCGTTTTGATCCAATACTTGGAATGGATCAACCTTCAAGATCTTTTGCTCCAAATATACAGGCAAGAAGCTAGCAATATCGTCACGGCTATAACCGAAGGTCATCTGTGTCAAGTCGTT
>JAFNUD010000116.1 GCA_017384225.1 Paludibacteraceae bacterium | reverse complement strand
AAATACGAAAGAATAAAGGACGAACTGGAGAGCTTTACTTCATATTTGAACAATCAGTTAGAACGTAACATTGTATTAGAGTTCAATCGAACAGGCGTCGAGATGTTTTTTGTCGATGGCGAAGGCGGATATTATAAAAAAGATTTGAACGCAGAGAGAATTGATTCTCTCTGCCAATTGGCTGGCCTTGATAAAAAAGCATTCAACTATATTAGGAAAGAGTTGAAGAATATCGGCTGCATATCTATTCATACTTGTTTTCCTGACGCTTGCGAATATGGTTATAAAAGGGTTCTTTCCGGAATGTATTCATTTATGTTCCTCACGGATGATGCTAGCGAGGAGTGTAAGAAAGAGCTTTCTAATGATTCACTATATATTCCATACGACGACAAATGCCTTTTCCAATATGGAGGAGGAGCCTTTGACCGATTATTAGGATGGCGTGAACAGGAAAAAGCAGAAGCCCTCGAAAAGTTTAATCATAACGCGAAATGAGCACTTTAATTATCAGCTTATTATGGCTCATCGGCAATAGTCCGTGGGAGATTTGTTGATTAACCGAAGATTTTGCAGATTCTGTATATGAAGAAAGACAGGTCACGGATGCCACGGAGTTGTGCTCGGAAGGCTTTGAGTTTTGAGTTGAACGATTCTGCAGATGCGTTGGTGGATCTGTCAATGAAGTAGTTCAGGATGTTCTCTTCTCTGGACTTGATAGCATCCCTTGCCGACTTTATTTCCCTGATGGTACACTCCGCAACGGTGTGGTACCACTCGTGGAGTTTGGTTTTAGCCTCTTCTCTGGATAGTTTCTTGCTGCGGAAGATTGCTCTGAGTTTGTTGACGATGTCGTAGACTTCCTTGAGTTTCGGATAGAGCTTGAACAGGAGTTTCATCCTTGCCTTCTGGCGTTCAGACCATTTGTCTTGAGTCTGCGTCAGTGCGTGCTTGGAACGGGTCAGGAGCTCCACAAGTGTATCTCCGTTGTCCAAGACTGGGGGTCTGAACTGTTCGTTCCTGCGCTTGGGTTTGGGACCGCGTTTCTTGCCCTTGTACTTCTTGGGATATTTCTTGCGATACCACTTGCGGTGTGCAGCATTGCGCTTCAGACGCTCTTTGAACCTGCGTTCCGCCCTGCGGATATCAGCCTGCGCTTCACGTTTGTATCTCAGTCGAAGTTCCTCTACGGCTTCCAGACAGCGTTTCATGATGTGGAAGCAGTCAAGGGTTATCCTTGCATTGGGGAAGGTTGCTTCCACGATGGCACGCATACTTTCGGACAGATCCATGGTGACCTCAATCACCTTCTGGCGCTCTTCCAGCGGCAACTGCTGCAGCACCTTGATAACATCCTCGGCTTTGGTTCCTCGTACCATTGCGATGACTGTGCCTTGTTTTCCATGGCCTTCCTTGCTGGTGAGGATGGTGTACAAGTCATCATGCAGACTGGTCTCGTCGATGCTCAGATGTGGACCGAGGTTCTGAGGCAACAGCACCCAGCCTTCTGCGTGCATGCGTTGGTCCCACTTCGTGAAGTCGCTCCAGGTATATTTGTAGGCATGTTCAAGCGTGTTGCCATCAATCATATAGGAGCGCCCCAACGATTTTGCGGTAACGGGGGTCTGGTCCAAGTTTTTTTTTCAAGAACTCTGCGAACTCGTCAGAGAACTTGGTGCCGTTGCCGGCAAGCTCACACACGTTGAGTATGACATTCTTCCCATTCTCGTCCAGCCACCGCCTGCGGCGTATGTGCAGAACCAGTTTACGATTCCTTGCAGGGAAGTCGCTGATGGTCCTCTCTTCAGTGAAGCCGTTGGGACGCAGATGCTGGAGCTCAGGAGTGCGGTTATCTCGTTCGTCAAAGTAGAGATGAAGGTCACGCTTGTACACCTCGTCTTTCTTGACTTGATGTTCTTTGTCCTCTGCCATCACCGGCTCGAAGTAGTCGAGCAAACCTTCTGGAAGAAAGTAATGGAGGAAGTCCTCGAGGATCTTGGTCTGGAGTTCAGGAGTTGTTGTCATAATAAGGGAGTCTTTGAATACACAAAGGTACCCTTATTACGACCTAACTACAAATATTTATCCACGGATGTTTGGCATTGAGCCCTTATTTCTTGCAATAAGTCAACTGAAGTTAACCTTCAAGTTAATGAGCCAATGACACCGGTGCTTGATGTTTCTCCTAATGCTATCGGTACAATGCACAATGAAGCATTGGACTATATTTTCAGCAACTTGTCAATTGATACTAAGGCCGAATCACTGGATAAAACTTTATGCTTGCAAGAATCAATGAAACTATGCGATGACTATATTGTATCTAAAGGAGGAGTTGCATGTTTCTCAGACGAATCGATCTCTACGACTTTCGTTACAGATGAAATGCGAGTTGAGGTAGAAGCGTGGGATTACAATAAGGTATACACTAGCATACCTCTTAAGAGGAAACAATATTTAGAACAACTTAGAACGATGAAGCCAGCCTCGGAGGCTGAAGCATTAGAAATCGCTAATAGTATCAGAATCAAAGTTCAAAATGACACATTCTTGTCTGCTAACGAAAAAGAGAGCCTCATGATTGCAATTTCCACATTTGAACATTCGTTGGCTTACTGGCTTGAATCCACACAACTTCAGCCTGTTCAACTTAAGGGCTGGTTTGATAGATTTGAAGATTGGTTTGACAGGAATAGTGGTATTATTATGGCAGATTGTGTATGGGCTCAGCAGGCTTTTTATGCAACAGCGGCATGCGGTAATCCAGCTATCTGGGGTGCAGCAACCATAGGAGGAGCTGCTATCGGTTCTTTGGCATCTGTTTATCTGTAATGCATAGATTATGAGGAACTTTAAATTAAGCTTTTCTCTAAAGTATTTGCTAATTGCTATTGCATCAGCAATAACTTTGATAGGTGGATGCTTTATACTTTATTCCTTTAGAAACCCTAATGATCAATTATTGACTACTACCGATCTTATTGTCTGGAATAGTTTGTTT
>JAFNUD010000115.1 GCA_017384225.1 Paludibacteraceae bacterium | reverse complement strand
TGTTGAGAACGTAGCTGCAAATGCTATCCAAGATGGTATCTATTATACATTGCAAGGTCAAGCTATTGGTAAAGACTTCCAAGCATTGCCAAGTGGTATGTACATCTGCAATGGTGTAAAAATCATTAAATAACAATCAATTATGCGAGTAGATTTTTTGAAAAAAATATTCGCTCTGACTCTCACCATAGCAGGCATTGCGCCTGCTATGGCTGAAGAGCCTGGAGTGCATCGTTTTGCCACCTATAACATTCGCTATGTCAATGCGAATAATGGTGATACAGGCGATAAATTATGGGCAAACCGTAGAACAGCAGTCACCAACATTGTCAAAGACTATGATTTCGACATCGTTGGTTTCCAAGAAGTGACTGGTAACAACAAGGATTCTCAGACAGGCAAATCACAATTGCAGGACCTGATTGACATGTTGCCTGATTATGGTAACTATGCCGTGGAAAGAGAAGGCAAGAACTACTCGTACAATGCTATCTTCTACAAGAAAAGCAAATACACGGTGGTGGACAAAGGTATGTGGTATATCAACGAGCATCCATCTACACCGGGTCTTAGCTGGAAATACTTTGGCGATGCCAATACCATCGCACGAACCTTAGAATGGATTTTATTCCGCGATAATGCATCGCAAACAGAGTTCTATTTTGCGTGTACGCATATGAATTATAGTCTTGCTTCATCTGGCGTCTATGGAGCAGAACTCAACGCTCGTATGTTGCGTGAATTAGTGGGAGAAACACCTGTGGTGTTGGTGGGCGACTTCAATATGCATCGCTCGCACGAGGATACCTATCGCAATTATATGAGCCAATTCTACGATGCTGCGCTACATACCACTACAACATGTAATCCGAAAGGCAATATCACGCATACAGGATCCAACTGGTATCCTGCTACCAATGCCAACTGCTCAGGTAGCGAGTTCGACTATCAGTTTTATGACAATATCGTACCACTGAGCCGAGAAATTATCACCGAGGATTATAATCGCGCCCTCGCACCATCGGATCACTTCCCAGTTTTGGTGCGCTACAAATTCCAGGACACTCCTTCGCCTACTAGCTACCAAGTCACCAATACCGACGAACTATTGGTTGCTGTGGCTAAAGCCACTATGAATGATACCATCTACTTGGCTCAGGGTGAATACGAACTTGATGCCACCATCCAACCTACGGTCAGTTTGACCTTTGTCGGTGGCTACGACACGCAATTCAGCGACGTGGTCGGTGTATCTAAATTGCGTCAAAAAGAGGCGAAACAAGTGTTTAATATCCCACAATATTATTCGCTGACATTATATAATTTGCACTTGGAGAATGGTTCTTCTACAAGTGCTTTGGGAGGTGGATTATTGGCCATCAACGGCAGCAAACTGAATCTCTACAACTGCCGCTTCTCCAATAGCCAATCTACCACCAATGCAGGTGCTTTATATGCCAATACGCACGACACCTATATCGAGAATTGTGTCTTTGACAACGATACTGCTAAAACATCAGGTGGCGCTATCTATGCGGAAACTATGGAGTCTTTGACCATTATCGACAGCAAATTCCACCACAATGGCTCCCCTACAGGTGCTGCTCTATATGTGAATGGCGGTCGCGTATTGAATATCCAATGCAATGGTTTCTACGATAATATCTCTAATAAGCAAGGTGCGCTCACCATCGTGGCTGACCAATATAGTGCTGCTGCGCACTTGGTCAACAACTCCTTCTTAAACAACCAACTGATTGCCAAGAAGGGACTTGCTACTGCTACTAAAGACTTTGGCGGCGCAGGACTTTATGCCAAGATGAATAATGATACACAACTCTTCAATATCGCACACTGCTCGTTTATAGGCAACCATACCGTATTTGCGGGTACAAAAGCAACTTTTGGTGGTGGCGCATTGCGTATCGCACAGGGTAAGTCGTGCATGATGAATAACCTGTTGTTAGCCAACGCAGAGAAAGCGAGCGACACTGAATACGAGTATGTGGACTATACTATAGCTAATGCAGAAACCCTTTGGCGCAATACCGAGAACCTACTTTCTAGCAGCGAAAGTATAGCAGACTGGGAAAACGACTTGGTCAACACCATTGCTGGCTTATGGAATGGAAAAGTCTTTACAGCAGATGTTCGAGAGAATGGTACATATGTGCTGAAGAGCAAGATGCTGAATGGATTCAATCTATGTTATCTCACTACCAATCACCGCTTGTGTGAATCAGCATTTGGATTCGATATTGACGGAGATGGTAGTAAATCCAACTATTTGAAATACGACCAAATACACAATACTCGAGCTATCAAAGCATGCGTGGGAGCATTGGAGTACAAGGAAGGTGTGACCTCAATCACCGAGGTACAACCTCAAGATGGCATCCAGC
>JAFNUD010000114.1 GCA_017384225.1 Paludibacteraceae bacterium | reverse complement strand
CCGAAATACTCCCCAGCCCCCTTAATAATCTTTCTCGTCTTAAATATCCTTGGATAATCTTCCCGCGTAATACAGATGCTAGGATAGCTTTTGCCGTCTTTTAATAGGATATTGTAGTGCGGTTGATGCTTTTTGATTAGGTTGTTCTCCAGTAAAAACGCATCTTGCTCACTCTCCACAACTAGATGACGTATATCTGCTATCTGCTTGACCAGCATTTTGGTCTTATAGCGATCTTGCTCTTTTTGAAAATAACTGCTTACACGCCTTTTTAAGTTCTTTGCCTTACCTACGTAAATTACCTCCCCTACTTCGTTGAAGTATTGGTATATGCCCGCTTTTTCAGGCAATTGTTGTAGTAGCTTTTGTATGTGTTCCTTTTTTGTCAAAATTTGTAATTTTATCCGATATAATCGGCATTTATCCAAATATACCCGTTGATGCGCCAACGGGTATATTCTTCGATTAATTCGAGGAAAATTAGCAACTCAATAGGCTGCTCACCTCTACATCATTGCCCAATACTTTACGGCCTTCAAGAAACTCTAGTTCAACAATAAAGTTGATATACACCTTCTTTACGCCAAACTTTCTTACTAACTCCAATGCTGCTGCCATTGAGCCACCTGTTGCTAATAGATCATCATGTAGCAATACTACATCATTTTCGTTCAAGGCATCTTTGTGCATTTGGATGGTGTCTGTACCATACTCCTTGGCATAACTGACCTCAATTGTCTCAGCTGGCAATTTACCAGGTTTGCGTACTGGCACAAAGCCTGCACCTAGTTCCATAGCTACTGCAGGAGCTAAAATAAATCCACGAGATTCAATACCAACTACCTTGGTAATACCATATGCGCGATATAGATTTACAATTTCATCACGCATCCAACGCAAGCACTCTGGCTTGTCAAATACTGTAGTTAAGTCCTTGAAAACAATTCCTTTTACAGGAAAATCCTTTACATCGCGAATTTGAGCGATTATTTCTTGCTGTGTCATATTATATTATTTTTTAGTTTATTTCTATTGTTGGCTATACCAAAGGTATACTAAGGGTATATAATGTTCCACGTGAAACAATTACCTTCCCATGAGCACCAATAATACGCTCACATCATTAGGGCTTACGCCTGGAATACGGCTTGCCTCGCCAATGGTACCTGGTTTGATGCGCGATAACTTCTGACGCGCTTCTGTACTCAGCGATTGTACGCTATTGTAGTCAAAATCCTCTGGCAAGTGGATATTATTTAGGCGTTGTAGTTTATCTGCGGCCAATCGTTCGCGTTCAATATACCCCTTGTACTTGATATTGATCTCCGCACTTTCTACAATTTCTTCTGCTATTCTATCCAATTTACCTATTGTTTCTTTTAGTGCAGGCACCACTTCTGCCAAACCATTGATAGTCACATTAGGTCGGGCTACCAAATCAATCAATTTGGTACCATGTTGCAATTCACCATAACCCATTTGGCTGAGATAGCCATTTACTTCGCCACGTACTGTCGTATTTCTTAGCACCTCGGTTAGCATTTCCTCGCCGCTTTGTTTGTAGCGCAGCAGGTTCATGCGGTATTCGTCCACCAATCCCAATTCATAGCAGCGTGTTGTTAGTCGTGCATCGGCATTGTCTTGGCGCAGCAGAATACGATACTCTGCACGTGAAGTAAACATACGATATGGCTCATCCACACCTTTGTTTACCAAATCATCAATCAGCACACCGATATAGCTTTCATCTCTACCCATAGTAAAGGTCTTGCCTGTGTTGTGAATAGCCAAGTGGGCATTCACACCTGCCACTAATCCTTGTCCTGCTGCCTCCTCATAACCTGTAGTGCCATTGATTTGTCCAGCAAAATAGAGGTTCTTAATCAATTTTGTTTCCAATGTATGCAGCAGTTGGGTGGGGTCGAAGAAATCATATTCAATCGCATATCCAGGTCGATATAGCACCACATTCTCTAGACCTTTTACTTGCTTTAGTGCCTCCCACTGAATCTGCCAAGGCAGTGAGGAGGAGAATCCATTTACATAATATTCATTCGAATCCACGCCCTCAGGCTCTAAGAATAATTGGTGTGCATCTTTCTCTGCGAAAGTAACGATTTTCGTTTCTATGCTTGGGCAATAACGTGGACCGATACTCTGTATCTGACCATTGTAGAGTGGGGAATCTTCCAATCCGCCGCGCAGCACATCATGTGTCTCTGTGTTGGTATAGGTAATCCAACAGCTCATCTGCTTTAGTTGGCGCTGTACTGTATCCAAATACGAGAATGTGTGATTATCTACATCGCCTGGCTGTTCTGTCATCTGGCTAAAATCGATACTCCTTTTATCTATACGCGCAGGCGTACCAGTCTTCATACGATCAGTGGCAAAGCCCAACTCACGTAGTTGTTCGGTCAATCCATAGCTTGATGGCTCAGAGATACGACCACCTTGTATCTGTGCTTTACCAAAGTGCAGCAATCCGTTAAGGAATGTGCCATTGGTTAAGATTACCGCTTGCGCCTGCATGGTGATACCCAATAGTGTTTTCACTCCGCAAACCACGCCATTTTTTACCACCAGTTCGGTCACCATATCCTGCCAGATCTGTAGGTTGTCCGTCTTGGTTAAGACATCCACCCATTCCTCGATAAAACGCTTTCTATCGCTCTGACTACGTGGACTCCACATGGCAGGACCCTTACTGCGATTGAGCATACGAAATTGGATAGCACTCTTGTCAGTGATGATACCCATCTGTCCACCCATTGCATCTATCTCTCTGACTATCTGACCTTTAGCTATTCCTCCAACAGCAGGATTACAGCTCATCTGACCGATCTTATTCATATCCATCGTGATGAGCAATGTCTTGCTACCCATGCGCGCAGCAGCACTGGCTGCCTCACAACCAGCATGTCCTGCTCCTACTACAATAATATCATACTTAAATTCCATATAATCAATCACTTATCTATAATATATCCTATATATATCCCTTATTTACCGATTACTCTACCTCGATGATGCCATTTGCCTTGCCCACTGAAACTGCTCTTGCCAATTGTGCGTTGAGGTGGCAGAAAGGCATCTTCCAAATGGGTTAATTCTTTCACCTCATAGGTATTCGGATCCATCGTAATACCAATAATATCAAACCGTGGCGTCAATTCTATTCCGTTGAACTTGATATATGCATTAGCGGCTGCTGCCATTCGGCGACGTTTCAGTTCATCCACGTACTCTTCAGGTCGTTTCCCTCCAAAAGAAGTGGTACGTGTTTTGACTTCTACAAATGCAATTTTCGTCCTATTCACCGCAATCACATCCATCTCTAGATGTCCGAACTTCCAGTTGGTATCTACCACCCTGAAGCCTTTCTTTCGCATGGTTTCACAAGCCACTTCCTCACCTTTTTGTCCTATGATATTATGCTCTGCCATCCTTATCCTTGCATTTTATTTACACGCGCAGCATCTAGTCGCAACATGATGGCCAACAATATGGTAAAGCCCCAAAGCGATGAGCCACCATAACTGAAAAATGGTAGCGGAATACCAATCACAGGCAACAATCCTAGCACCATACCGATATTGATTGTCACGTGGAACAATAATATTCCTGCCACGCAATACGCATAAATCATACTGAATTTATCTCGCTGACGCTCAGCGATATATATGATTCGTAGTATTAATGCCAAATATAATAGCAAAAGTCCAGCCGAGCCAATAAATCCCCATTCTTCGCCTACGGTACAGAAGATAAAGTCGGTATCTTGCTCGGGTACGAATTTTAGTTTGGTTTGTGTGCCTTGCAAGAATCCTTTACCTGTCGTTTGTCCCGAACCAATAGCAATCAACGACTGATTCACATTGTATCCTGCCCCATGTGGGTCATCTTTCATCCCCAATAGCACCTCAATACGGATGCGTTGGTGGGGTTGTAAAATTTTGTGAAAAGCAAAGTTGCATCCCTGACAGAGTAGGGTAGAGACTATCACAAAACCTATAATCCATCCTATGCTACTTTTGCGTTGTTTTACGGCTTGCACCAACAGATAAATAGCAGTATAAGCCAAACTGATAATACCAATATAGTTGAAGTTAACAGATGTCCAAATATTTACTAACAATCCGATTCCATAACATAATATCACTCCTAATCCCATTATAATCACCGAACGCATATCCTTTTCGTGTCCGATTAATAACCCAACTACAATCGCTTCAATTGCCAAGGTACTAACCAACATTCCTACATTTCCAACGCCAAAAGGCAATGCCACTTCGCCAAAACGAATCACTAAGATAAACAAGATTGCACTCGCAGCTCCCCAACTCAGCACGTATCCCGACATACCTTGGCGATAAAATGCCAATAGAAAAGATAAAAATACCAATGCCGATCCTGTCTCGCGTTGCGCCACCATGATAATTAGCATAGGCATACCTATCATCAAAAAAGGTACGGTCAAATCGCGCAAATCACGCACTCGATACCCATATCGGCTCATGTATTTCGCTACTGCAATCGCAGTGAAACACTTGGCAAACTCTGCTGGCTGCAAGCTAATTGGGCCAATGGTGATCCATGATAGTGAACCTTTGATATCACGTGCTAAGATAGGCGTAATAATCAGTAGCAACAACATGATAACATAGAAAATATAGCCTAAGACATCGTAGGCTTTCTCCTCAATCATCAGGATTATTCCACCCATTACTACGGCTGTTGCGAGCCATACTAGTTGTTTTCCTGCTCGGTTGGAAAAATCCCAGATGCTAGTTTGATCGAACGAATAACTCGAACCATAGATATTCATCCACCCAAATAGCGAAATCACGAGGAACAATCCGATTGTCCACCAGTCAATACCCGATATGATGCTTCTGTTTCTCATTATTCTTGCGTTGAATTGGTTAGATCTGCAGTGGCCATGCGATCATATAGAGATTTGCGCTTGATTTCACCAGTCAAATATTGTTCCATGACCAAAGTTGCGATAGGACATGCCCACGTTGCACCAAAACCCGCATTTTCCACGGCTACTGCTACTGCTATCTGCGGATTATCCATCGGTGCAAAGCCAATGAATAGGGCATGATCTTCCCCGTGAGGATTTTGTACGGTACCTGTCTTACCACACATCTGTAGTTCAGGGATATTATACCATCGTCCTGTACCCTCTGTCATTACACGCGCCATACCGCGGTGTACTACATCAAAGTATTTCTCATCTACCAAAGTAGTATGAACATCCGATTTCATCGAGTCATTTCGGTTGAAATGTGGTGTAATATAATACCCTTTATTGGCTATTGCTGCCACTTGGTTGGCCAGTTGCAGGGGGGTTACCAATATCTCACCTTGTCCGATGGATAACGAGCGGATGGTGATTGCTTTCCAGCCTTTTTGTCCGTAAATCTTGTTGTAAAAATCGGTTGTTGGTAGATAGCCTTTTGCTTGTTCGCGGATATCTGTATTGGTGAATTTCTCCCCTAAGCCAAAGCTTGCTATTATTTCTCGCCAAGCATTATAATGTTCTTTGAAGCGCACATGCCCATCTTCGTAGCCATCCTTTTGCAACATATCGCGATATAGTGCCCAGAAATAGGGGTTGCAACTTTGCTCAATGCCTTCTTCTAGATCCACAGGGCTACCATGATTGTGCGTACATTTGATAGGGCTCGAACTTTTTCCGTTGCAAGGATATTTTGTATATGGCGTGATACTACCATCTTGCAGTGCAGCCAAAGCCTGTAGGATTTTGAATGTAGAGCCTGGTGAGTATTGTGCTTGTGTAGCCCTATTCATCAAGGGTTTATGAGGATCGTTGAGCAGTTGTTGGTAGTTGGCAGAGCGCTCTTTACCAACCAACTTGCCTGGGTCCCAATAGGGAGCACTAGCCATAGCCAATATCTCACCTGTTTGTGGTTCTATTGCCACGATACTTCCTATTTTGTTTTGCATCAATGCTTCTGCCACTTGTTGTGTAGCAATATCCAAACTGAGATGCAAATCAGTGCCTGCTTGTGCGTCCGTATCTAATTTACCTTGTTGATAGACACCTTGTATACGTCCACGCGAGTCGCGCATGTAGATTTTTACGCCCTTTTGACCACGTAGTGCTTCTTCATAAGTTCGTTCTATACCATCACGCCCTGAATAATCACCGATACTATAATAATTATCGCGTTCGATGTCGTTGTAGTTCACTTCACCTACGCTCCCCAATACATGCGATGCAATAGGATAGGTATAGTCGCGTAAAGTGCGGATACGGATATCCACACCAGGGTATTTATATTTCTCTTGTTGTAGCTGAGCAATCTCCTCTTGACTGAGGTTTTGCATGAATATTTGTGGTGAATAGCGAGAATATCCTCTATTTTTCTTGCGGTTGGTCATGTCCTGCATGCGCGTGTCGAATGTCTCGCGTGTGATGTGCAGGGCATTGCAGAGTCCAATGGTGTCAAATGCTTGTTTAGTCATTTCGCGCACCACCATAGTTACTTCATAGATAGGCTGATTAGCTACTAGCAACTCGCCATTTCGATCATATATTAGTCCACGTGATGGATAGAGTGTTTGGCGTAATTGTGCGTTGTTTTCGGCTTTTTCTTGAGTTGATTGATCGATTACTTGCAGAAAGAAGAGACGAATGATATACGATAGCACCACTACCACAGCGATGCTTCCAATGATATACTTACGCTTATACAACGAATCATTAATCATCTTATCGCTTCAAGTATTCGTACCCTAGAATAATAACCAATGTCATCACGCTACTGATGAGTGTCTGCAATAGTACCATCCACCAGAATTGGATGTTCCACGTCTCCAACGAAAATACGATGAAATGGTGCAAGACTGTCAATATTACCGCACATTTGATGTATTCGGCTCTACCGATGTTTTGGCTCGAGAGATTATCTTTGATGCGTTCTACATCTTGAACTGTATTATTCAGCAGTAGAGGGCGCACAAAGGTCAAGGCCACGCAGGCTGAGATATGTATACCTAGCGATGCATGCCATACATCCATCATCATACCCACCATAAAACCGATTATCATCTCTGCCCAGCGAGGTATACGGGCAGGCAGATTGATCAGAAACAAAATATACATCATCACCAATCCCCAACTACCGATATGTAGATGGTCAAATAGCAGTACTTGCAATGCAAATATCAGCAGCAGTCGTCCTATTTCCGTAATGATCTTCATTTATTCTTTGTAAGGGGTGTGATTACGAATCACTTGCACATATTTCACGGTTTTGTAGTCGGTAGCGATTTTCAGGGTGGTGCGATGATAGTTATCACTCTCTGTCATGTTGGTTTTCACCACCGTTCCTACCAATATTCCTTCAGGAAAGACATTTGTCAAACCGCTTGTAACCACTGTATCTCCCTCAGCAACAGGTACATGGCGAGATATGTCCTCCAGTGCCACTTCATCATGACGAATACCATTCCATTGAGTTCGACCAATATAATTATTTGTTTTCAATCTACAGCTCAAGTTCATCCCCACATGGATAATCGGTACAACCAATGAGTATCTCTCGCCCACGGCGCTCACAATGCCTACCACACCTTCTTTGCTCACCACGCCCATATCTACCTCAATGCTATCGCGCAATCCTTTGTTGATAGTCAGGTAGTTATGTTGTTTGTGGGTGGTTATACGAACAACTTTTGCTGGGATATACTCCCAATCCAGATGCGAGTACACATACTGATTATCATTTTCGGTCACAGCTTCCAATTGGTTAGCTTGTGCCATCAATTGATTTTTCAGCAGTGCATTCTCCTCTGCCAAACGCTGATTATCTTGTTGTAATCGAAAATAATCGCCAATGGTTGTTGTTATGCTTTCCACACCTGCCACAAGTCGATTTGCTGACGACCACACCGCACTATGTTGATATTGGTGCGTAGTGGTGATCAGTATAAACGCAACAACTTCCAATATCAGAAATATTAGGAAGTTGCTATAGCGCGTTAGAAACTGTAGTAGGTTTCGCATTTATCGTCGGTTTTATCGAATCAGGAAGCCAAAGTTGTTTACATTTTTCAGTGCCACTCCTGTTCCGCGCGCCACTGCGTGCAATGGATCTTCTGCCACGTGGAATGGGATGGTAATTTTATCGGTAAGGCGCTTGCTCAGGCCGTGCAGCAATGCGCCACCACCTGTCAGATAAATGCCGCGTTTCACGATGTCAGCATACAACTCGGATGGCGTAGCCTCCAATGCTTGTAGGATGGCGCTTTCGATCTTTGCGATGCTCTTGTCCATACAGTGTGCAATCTCTTGGTAACTGATTGGCACTTGCATTGGCAAAGCTGTCACTTTGTTTGGACCGATCACCATATAATCTTCTGGCGCTTCCTCCAGTTCTGGCAATGCTGAACCCACTTGCATCTTGATGCGTTCTGCAGTTGGCTCGTCGATGCGCAGGTTGTGTGTGCGACCCATGTATTCTACGATATCGCGGTTCAGGTCGTCGCCTGCAATCTTGATTGACTTGTTGGCTACGATACCGCCCAACGACATCACCGCAATCTCGGTTGTACCACCACCTATATCTACCACCATACAGCCTTCTGGTTGCTCTACATCGATACCCATACCGATAGCTGCGGCCATTGGCTCATAGATCATATACACTTCGCGACCGCCGGCATGCTCGCTACTATCGCGTACCGCACGAATCTCCACCTCGGTGCTACCAGATGGAATACATACTACCATACGGATGCTTGGGGTGAACAAGCGGTTTTGCTTTGGAATCATCTTAATCATACCGCGAATCATCATCTCGCAGGCATAGAAGTCGGCGATCACACCATCGCGAAGAGGGCGAACGGTACGAATTAAGTTTCCGCCTTTACCGATCATTTGTTGTGCACGACGACCTACTGCCACCATTTTGTTGTCGGCTGCGCTAATAGCCACTACAGAAGGCTCGTCCACCACTACTTTATCATCGCAGATGATGATGGTGTTTGCTGTTCCGAGGTCAATCGCAATCTCTTGTGTAAATGAAAAAAGTCCCATTTTTCTCTGTTAATTTATTATAGGTGTTACTAATTATCTAACCATTTTTTTCTGCCCTTTTTACCCTAAGGTAAAACACCCTGCAAAGGTACAACAAAAAATGCACATATGCAAGAAAAACGTATTTTCTTTTTTATTTTTCTTCGTATTGCATATTTCTCCATGCTGCGCTTGCGCTCTTCCCTGCCTTTACGCTACCATTATGGAGATTTTAACCTAATGTTGTCCAGATTTTTCACTAGATAAAAGTACACGCAAAAAAAGTGTGATAGCCCTTTTGACTATCACACTCGCGCTCCCTCAAGGACTTGAACCTTGGACCCCCTGATTAACAGTCAGATGCTCTAACCGACTGAGCTAAGGAAGCAGTATTTTTGACCCCGAAAATCGTTTCATTTCCGAAATCGGCTGCAAAAGTACTGCTTTTTTTTCATATGAGCAAGTTTTTTCCAAAAAAAATTACTATCTTTGCACGATTTTTTGATTTTACACCCAAAAAACACCATTTTTGACCCCAAATTAGCAAATTTTAACCCAAAAATACAAAATGAAACGAGTTTTAGGTTTAGGCAACGCACTTACTGACATCCTTCTTCAAGTGTCGGAGGGCGACCTCCGAGAAATTGGCTTCCCCAAAGGAAGTATGAACCTCATTGATGCAGAGCAACTAGAGCGTATTCAAACACGATTTATCTCCGTGCGCAAGCACCTTGTGGCGGGAGGTAGTGCTTCCAACACGGTGGCTACTATTGCCCAATTGGGCGGTAAAGCAGCTTTTATTGGAAAAATCGGTTGTGACGAAGTTGGTAAATTCTATCGTGAGGATTTGATCAAGAACAACGTTCATCCATTGCTTCTCACTTCGTCGCTCATGTCTGGTTGTTGCATTGTGCTTATCACCCCTGATGGTGAACGCACTTTTTGTACATACCTCGGAGCGGCTGCTGACCTCCGAGCAGAGGATATCCGAAAAGAGGCGTTCATGGGATATGATATTTGCCACGTAGAAGGATATCTTGTTCAGGATCATCAACTTATTGAAACTGCTCTCCGTACTGCTAAGGAGCAGGGATGTATGGTGTCGCTTGATCTTGCTAGTTACAATGTGGTAAATGACAACCATCAATTCCTACAAGATCTCATACACAAATATGTAGATATTGTCTTTGCCAACGAAGATGAATCTTTTGCATACACCCATCTCAATCCTGAGGAGGCGGTGGAGAATCTTGCTGAACAATGCGACATTGCGGTCGTAAAGGTAGGAAAACGTGGTTCATATGTTCGCCAGGGTAACCAATTGCATCACATTGGTGCCATTACCTCCAATTGCCTCGATTCTACTGGTGCTGGCGACTTGTATGCTGGAGGATTTTTGCATGCTTTGTCCGATGGATTTGATCTTCGTCGTTGCGGTGAAATCGGCACTATTGCTGCGGGACGTGTCGTTGAAATCGTAGGAACAAAGCTCCCTGAGGAGACTTGGGATGAGATTCGACGCATTTGTGCATTGTATCGTGGATTTATGCACAAACTCAAATTCTAAAAGCCGATTTTGCCGAATGACTTAGGCAGATTAACTCAAAATTTATAATTCAAAATTCATAATTAGATGAAACTTCTTTATATCCTTTACCAATATTTGATTGGTTTTCCATTGATTATTATTGTGACTTTGTTCACGGCTCTATTCACGATTATTTGTTTCCCTTGGAAGAATGGCAAGGCGCCTCGTGCGGTGCAAGTATTTTGGTCGCGTAGTGTTTTGTGGTTGTTGCTTGTTCCTATCAAAGTCACTGGTCGTGAGAATGTTAATCCAAATCAGTCATATGTGTTTGTTGCCAATCACCAATCAATGTTAGATGTTTTTGCGGTGTACGGCTGGTTGCCTAACAACTTCAAATGGATGATGAAGAAAGAATTGCGTAAGATTCCTTTTGTGGGTACAGCTTGTGCGGTGGCGGGACATATTTTTGTGGATCGTAGTAATCCGCGTGCTGCTTTGCAGAGTGTTGAGTTGGTCAAGAAGGAGTTGGTAGATGGTATTTCTACAGTAATTTTTCCTGAGGGAACTCGTACTAAGACTGGTGAAATGGGGCGTTTTAAGCAAGGAGCATTCAAGATAGCTATGGATTTGAGTTTGCCTGTAGTTCCATTGTCATTGAGTGGTTTTTATGATGCGATGCCTCGTAGTCAATTTTTTGTTAACTCTCGCGCGCGCGTAAATTTACATATAGGTGAGCCTGTTGATCTCTCCCAATTCACCGACATCAACGAGGCCATGACATAT
>JAFNUD010000113.1 GCA_017384225.1 Paludibacteraceae bacterium | reverse complement strand
GCTTGAGGCCTGCGTTGCTAACGATTTCACCCATGGTATTTTGTACGTTCTCTTTTGGGAAGAGGATGTGCAAGCCTTGGAAAGAAGAGTCGTAAGGGGTCATGCAGTAGTATTGAAGGTTAGGAATGGTGGTCATACCATTCTCAGGCATATCTTGTTGAGTGAGCACGATGGTGAGCTCTTTGGCGCGGTCGTTGCGGTAGTTGAAGAAGATCACTACATCGCCTTCCTCGATGGTAGCCACTGGCTTGCCGTCGCGAACGTGTACGATTGGTTTGATGAACTCATCGGTTACGCCCTCTGCATAACTCTCTTCTACGGCCTTGAGCATGTCTTCAGATGCTTTGCCTTCGCCTTTCACGATACAGTCGTAAGCCACTTTCACGCGCTCCCAACGTTTATCGCGATCCATGGCGTAGAAACGACCTTGGATAGATGCGATCTCACCGCAGCTGGTAGCCAAGTGTTGTTGGAGTTGATCGATGAAACCGAGACCAGACTTAGGGTCGGTGTCACGACCGTCCATGAAGCAGTGGATGAAGGTTTTGCCGTCTAATCCGTAGGTTTTAGCAATATCGCATAGGTAGAACAGGTGGTCGAAAGAAGAGTGTACACCACCGTTAGAGGTAAGACCCATGAGGTGAAGTTTCTTGCCTGTCTCTTTGGCATAACCAAAAGCAGATTTGATTTCTGGGTTTTCGAGGATGCTACCATCTTTGCAAGCGCGGTTGATCTTCACGAGGTCTTGGTACACGACGCGACCTGCGCCGATGTTGAGGTGACCTACTTCGGAGTTACCCATTTGTCCATCAGGTAAACCTACATTTTCGCCACTGGCTTGGAGTTGGCTGTGAGGGTACTTCTCCAACAATGCGTCCCAGTGTGGGGTTGGAGTGCAAGAGATAGCGTCGGCTTGTGATTTGTTTCCGATTCCCCAGCCGTCGAGAATCATAAGTAATGCTTTTGACATAATTGTATATTTTTTAATTAGTTTCACTGTTTTCGCCGCAAATTTCGGCAAATTAATAATCAACCTGCAAAGGTACAGTTTTTTTTGCATATATGCAAATAATTAGTGTTTTTTCTGCAAATTCCCTGCTTTTTACGGGTTTTCGAGGGATTTATACCCTACCCTCCTCGAAAACACAGGTCAGGATATGCGATGCATAATTTTGATTAGCATAGCCAATATAACATGCGGTTTCTGCGGTTATTGTGATGGATACTCGAATAGTCGAGAAAATGGACATAGCTATTTCGTAAATACGCAGTGATTGCGTACATTTTGCGTATATTCCCTATAGAATCACTTAATAACTAACGAATCACTAACGAATAACTAACGAATATCTAACGATTGACTGCGGAAAAGTAAGGGTGTACGTGAAGACAATTAGAAATAAAGGGAGTGGGAACGACAACAGAGACAACTATTCTTATCTCGCATTCGCTCGAACGAACTATATTAAAAAATTAATAAAAAATATCATTTTTATGCAAGTGATGATACAAACCCATCAATATATGGTTGATTATTTGTTACTACTGCAAAGGCTTGACGGATAAGTTTGTT
>JAFNUD010000046.1 GCA_017384225.1 Paludibacteraceae bacterium | reverse complement strand
GGTGAGGACATCTTGAATGGTACTCAAAAGTATTCTGAAGGACATCCAGTACGCGAATGGTTCACTTACCACTTTGAAGGTGTTGACCAAATGACTGGACGCTCACTTTATACTATCGACCCAGAACAAAAGGCTGCTGCAGAAAAGGCCGGTGCTTTGGTTACCATCAATGGACAGGACTATACAACAGTTACTACATATGGTATGAAGGATTGGTGCGGTAAGGCTACTCCATCTGTGTATGGCGCCATTACTTCAAACTTGACTTGGAAAGACTTATCTTTGGGTATGACATTTACTTACTCATTGGGTGGTAAGGTTTATGACTCTTCTTATAGAAGTTTGATGACAGGTTCAGCTACTTCAGCAGGCGCTTTGCACGAAGACGCATTGAAATCATGGAATGGCGTTCCTGCAGGTATGACTGAAACATCATCAAATCGTATCGATCCGAACGGTATTCCTTCAATGGACTTCTACTATGCTTCGGATAACAATACGACATCAGACCGTTGGTTGACAAGTGGTTCATACCTTATTTTCAAGAACTTGAACATTGCATACAATGTTCCTGCTAAGTTGACTAAGGCATTGGGCTTGCAAGGTTTGTCAGTCATGGGTTCTGTAGACAACTTGTTTACACTCACTTCACGCAAGGGTTTGAACCCTCAGTATTCATTCACAGGTACACAGGATGCTACTTACGTATCTGCCCGTGCGTTCAACTTGGGTGTTAACATCAAATTCTAATGCGTAACTGTAAATAAAGAACAAGAAGATGAAAAAGTTTATCAATAAATATTTTGTAGGAGCATGTGTCCTCGGTTTGTCTTTGACTGCTACATCTTGTAGTGAAGACTATTTGGACACACTTCCAACAAGCGGTGTAGGAGCCGGTGAAGCTCTCGGAACTACTGAAAATGCAGCAAAAGTTATTAATGGTATTGCTGATATCATGAAGACACAGCATGGTTATTTCGGTCAGGGTTTCTGTGGAGAAAACAATATCATATCTCAATATGAAAATTATTGTAGTCAGGACTATTTGTACAACATCTATGCTTCTGGTTGGTCAGTAATCATGAACCAACAGTATCATGACCGTACTTCTTCTATCTATTGTGCATATGCATGGTATTACTACTATACAATCATTGGTAATGCCAATACGCTTATCGCCAACATCGACAATGCAACAGGTTCTGAAGAAGAAAAAGCTTTCATCAAGGCTCAGGCTTTGACTTATCGTGCATACGGTTATGAAAAGTTGCTCCATTATTATGCAGTTCGTTGGAAAGATTCTAACAATGGTTCTGCAGATGGTGTAGTATTGCGTTTGGACGAAACAACAGGCGACATTCCAATGTCGTCTCAATTGGAAGTTTACAACCAGATTTACAAAGATTGTCAAGATGCTATCACATTGTATGAACAATCAGGTATGGATCGTGAAGCAAGTGACGTTTGGTTGCCTAATAAGAATGTAGCACATGCCGTTTATGCTCGCGCAGCATTGAATCGTGAAGATTATGGTACAGCATTGACACAGGCCAAGTTAGCTCGTGAAGGTTACCCATTGATGAGCAACGCTGAATATGCTGCTGGTTTCGCTACACCAACCAGTGAATGGATTATGGGTAGTTATGGTGGTTCTGATGAAAACATGTGGTATTATACATATGGTACACAAGCGGATGTCGTACCAGCGCTGGCCAAGGTAGGAGCGGCGGTAGGGACGCATCTCGGCGGGGCCCACCCAGAGGTCCCAGGCCAGGCCCGGCGGCGGATCG
>JAFNUD010000014.1 GCA_017384225.1 Paludibacteraceae bacterium | reverse complement strand
TTATATCGGAGATAATACCACTCATCATATGTCAAGGTACGCCATGTATTTGGAGCATCATTACCTATCTTATTCGTACCCCAATCAATAAAGGAACCACTATAACCATTCTCCCAATCCGTAGAAGTACTTACACCAAAAGGCGCAGTAGTATTGCTTGCACTCCAGCCGAATAAGTCAATTTTGTCTGCCAATGCACCATTTGATACATTCGCTGTACCAAGGAAGTCGTATTGATTTTCGGCAAAAGACCATGTATCGGTGGATTGGGTGTATTGCAAGTTACCTTGGGAGAATGTGACTGTTTTTCCTTCACCTATAGAGAATACGCCAATGCCTTCAGTTGGTATCTCGGGTTCGGGAGGAGTTGGAGTGTCAATAATGGTCAAGTGGAGGATTTCTTCAAAGCAATTATCGTAGTATGTATATGTGCCACTTTCGGTATAAACCACGCCATGCCACTCGTATGAATCGTATGCTTCCACCACTATTGTATCGGACGAAAATGGTATAACTGTCAATTCTAATGTGTAGATATGGTGATAAATGTAGTTCTCATCTTCTACTATTTCTTCCGATATAAACATACCTGCTGCTGTAAAATCTACTCCCATCCATGTGTACATTTCTCCTTCGCAGATAGTTGCATATTCAGTTGGGTGGTAGATTGTAGTGTCTTGTGGCTCGGAAGGAGGAGTAGTTTCGAAACATTGAATGTTAGTAAATTTTCCCCACAAACTGTCAGATTTGTATGCTTCAAGTGATGAACAAGGAACATTAAGGTTTGCATCATACTCGTCAAACACTTTTTCATCATACAATTCTGGAGGTGTTATCGCATAACAATAAATAGTATCGATAGAACATCTAAAGGCTTCATTACCAATTTTTGTAACACTATTAGGAATAGTAATGGAACCAAAGGAGTTACAACCATAGAAAGCACCATCCGCAATACTTACTATATCGTCAGGAATGGTGGTAGTAGCACAACCTGTAATTAGGGTATTTGTACCCGTTTCAATAATAGCATTGCAATTATTTCTGCTGTCATAAGTAGTATTTCCATCTTCTACCACTATAGAAACAAGTTCTTTACAAACATTGAATGCCCTATCTTTGATTTTTGTAACACTTTTAGGAATTGTAATAGAAGTAAATGGGCAGCTTCTAAATGCATATTCTCCAATTGTTCGTAATTTATTAGGGAGATTTATAGAGTTAAGAGATGAGCACCAAAAAAAGGCGTAATCTCCAATGCTTTGTACACTATTTGGTATTACAACTGACTCGAGACGATCGCACCCAAAAAAGGTGTGCTGTTTTATTGATTTTACGCCTTCAGGAATTTCAATAGATGTTAGTGATTCGCAGTAGTTAAATGCATATTCATCAATAAAAGTAACACTAGATGGAATATTAATTGAGGTAAGGTCATAACAATAAGAAAAAGCACTCCAACCTATACGGGTAACAGTATTAGGAATAACTATCGAAGTTAGATCGTAACAATGACCAAAAGCGGCATCCCTTATAGAGGTAACAGTATTAGGGAGGATGATGGAAGTTATATTAGTTTCATAGAAAGCTGCGTGTCCTATTTGCGTTACAGGTCCATCAAAAGTAATGATCCCAAGACCATTTTCATAGGTATTACTAAGAATATTAGCTCCAAAAACATCTGTCTTATGAGGTGTAACAATCTCTCCTGTTTGCGAAGTGTAATAGATAATATTATTTTCTCCTTCATCAGGCACTATTTTTAAATGCAACTCTAAAATACTATCGCAACCATTAACAGTTTTAAGAGTAGATACATAATCGCCACTTTCAGTCAAAACCTTTCCGTTCCATTCGTAGGAACCCTCTGATACAATTGTCTCTTCTTTATATTTAGACTTACTGATTGTTAAATGGAGTATTTCTGTGTGACACTGTTCTATAGAGTCTTCTTTATCGCCATGGAAAGTATAATCGCCACTTATAGTATATACCTGCCCACGCCATTCGTATGAATCGCAAGCTTCTACAGTTATTGTATCTATTGAGGAGGGTAACACGGTCAAGTAAAGGAAGGTCGTCACATCACCAATAATAGCAGTATATGTTCCAGTGGTGTCACATAGGTATTCTCCAAATTCATATACTTCTCCTTGGCAAATGGTTTCATGGATATGGGTTGTTACAAATCCTCCACCGCAGTCGTCAATACCTTTGATTTTTTCAAATTTACTAAATACAGGATGTTCTTCATACGCTTCTTTGCTATCGCAAGGAACATAAAGAGTTGCGTTGTAGTTTTTAAATGTATTTTCTTCTGTAATAGTTGGAGGTGTTGTAGGATAACAATAAATTTCTTCAAGATTTACACAATAGAAAGCCTCCGCTCCTATGCTTGTTACGCTATTACCAATGGTAGCAGAGGTGAGAGAGGAGCAATTATAGAAAGTTCCCTCTCCAATGCTCGTTATGCTGTTAGGGATATTGATGGAGGTGAGGGAGGAGCAACTACGGAAAGCATAATTTCCAATGCTCGTTACGTTGTTGGGGATATTGATGGAGGTAAGGGAGGAGCACAGTTGGAAAGCACGATCTCCAATGCTCGTTACGCCTTCGGGGATTGTTATGGATGTGAGGGAGGAGCAAAAATTGAAAGCATAATTTCCAATGCTTGTTACGCTTTCACCGATAGTCACAGAGGTCAAGCCAGAGCATTTATTGAAAGCATAATCTCCAATGCTTGTCACGCTGTTAGGGATAGTCACAGAGGTCAAAGAAGAGCAACTATAGAAAGCAGAAGAACCAATGCTTGTCACGTTGTTAGGAATTTCCAAATCTTTAATTTCTTGGTCGTTTATATAGAAATTGTGTGAAAAGTACATTGGATTAGCATTGTGACTACCAAACTTAATGTTACACCATCCTGCAATATCGCCAGTATAATTGGTCTTGGTCAAAGAAATGCAATTAAGGAATGCTTTACCTCCAATATTTGTTACACTGTTAGGGATGGTAATAGAGGTGAGGGAGGTGCAATAATAGAAAGCACCGTATCCAATGGTCGTTACACTGTTAGGGATGGTAATAGAGGTGAGGGATGAGCAACCATTGAATGCACTTTCTCCAATACTCGTTACGATATAAGTGATGCTATCGTAGGTAACAGTTCTTGGAATAGTGATGGAGTGAGTGTTGTAAGCATGTGTAACCTCTACGGTCGAATTGCTGGTGATATTGTAGAACAAATCGCCCGATTGGAAATCATAATTTCCAATGCTGGTCACGTTGTAGGTAGTGCCGTTGTAGATAACCGTTTCAGGAATAGTTACAGAACCAGAATATTCGTCATAATAACGACCAGAGTAATCTCCTTTATAAGTAACAGAAGCTGTTTTGGTACTGCTGTCAAAATCATACCAAATGCCATCCACTTCAGTATCTGAGGCATAAATAGTACTCACGCTGGCGACCAGTGCAAGGAGAAGAAGTCCTCTTCTAACTTCGTCCTGAAGGGTGGAGGATAAAACAGATAAAAGTTTTTTCATAACTGTTTGATTTTAATTGTTAGTATTGTCGTTTGTTTATTCACAAAGGGTATAAAGACAGAAAAAAAGCGCAGACCTCGTGTTGCTTATTCACACACGAGGTCTTAGCATTACCCACACAGTCAAATAAACAACAGGAAACCTACGCTGATATGACAACACACTACGCCTTGAATACAAGCATAGTATGGATATAGTCATACCCATAGGCATTTACTGTTAACTTTGATTTTGACTGTGTATGAAAGTTGCTAAGTTTCGTGTGTCAAACGCAAAGCGCAATAAACGCTATTTCTTATCTCGCCACAAAGTGGCTCAAACGATAATTTCAATATGTCAGAAACCTACCCCAAGAAGACCTTTGCGAAACGCTTTTCGCAGGACATGTTTCCCTCCAGCGTAGGAATCGGTTGCAAAGGTACTACAAAATTTGCGGATATGCAAATATTGAGTGGAAAAAGTTTTAAGGGAAAGTCTTGTTTATCGGATGCGCCTATAGCGCTATTGTTTAGAGTTTAGAGATGTGAGTATCGGGAAAGTTGTCGAATAACGTAAGAATTATCTAAGATTTATGAGTGAATTACAAGGTTCTATGATGCGAAAATCGCCATTTATTTCTAAAAACATACATGGGGGTAGGAGATATGTCGGCAGGTAGCATGACGTGGCTAGTGGTAACGTAGTGGTATCGTTACCGACGATCACCGGAACTGCTATAAAAAGTGGATCAATGCCGAGGACTATAGTAGAAGAAACAACTGATAGGGTTAAGTGATATATAAAAAGACTGCCTCCCTATTGAGAAGCAGTCTTTATTATTATCGGACATGTCAGACAGGTCTGCCTAATTAGATCCAACGAACGTAGCAGAAGTCCATACGGTGTGGCAACAAGTCGTTCTTAGGATACATACGCAATCCGAACTTCATACCACCTGCGTAAGCCAATTGATACTCGGTCTCGAAGAAGAGGCGTGACCCCTTAGCTTGTACCAACTCCAATGGTTTCACTTCGAACAACTTGTCGTTGTTGTGAGTAGAGGTGCGAACCGCTACTAACTCTACGCCGATACCCTTGTCGTTCAAGCCCTTGGTGTCAAGTTCTACTGCGATAGTGCACTTGTTACCTA
Source organism: Paludibacteraceae bacterium (assembly GCA_017384225.1). Taxonomy (GTDB): domain Bacteria; phylum Bacteroidota; class Bacteroidia; order Bacteroidales; family Paludibacteraceae; genus Colicola. The sequence goes on along the minus strand of JAFNUD010000014.1, from coordinate 36,813 downwards.
CGCTGAGCTCTGCGCTCTTAGCGTTGAGAGTAGAGCTTACTACCTCAATGTTGTCCCAGTGAGCAACGATGTTTTGCTTCCAAGCTACGATATCCTTAGCAATCTTGTAGTTATCAGCACCAAGGAGTGCGTGGCGCTTAGCGAGCTTATTGTAGAACTTCTCGAAATAGTCGTCCATCATACGCTTGGTAGTGAAGCGAGGAGTGATCTTAGTCACAGAGTTCTTGATAGTTTGAATCCACTCTGGAGAGTAACCCTTAGAGTTCTTAGCGTAGTACAATGGGATAATCTCTTTCTCAAGCATTTGGTAGATAGTAGCCGCATCCAATTGGTCTTGGTGTGCTTGGTTCTCGTAGGTACGCTTGTCGGTCAATGCCCAACCAGCACCTTCTACGTAACCCTCTTTCCACCAACCATCGAGCACAGAGAAGTTCAATACACCGTTCATTTGTGCCTTCTCACCTGATGTACCAGAAGCCTCCAATGGACGAGTAGGTGTATTCAACCAGATATCTACACCAGAGATGAGGCGCTTAGCCAGACGCATGTCGTAGTTTTCGAGGAAGATAATCTTACCGAGGAACTGTGGCATACGGCTAATCTCAATGATGCGCTTAATCAAACCTTGACCACCACCATCAGCTGGGTGAGCCTTACCAGTAAAGAGGAATTGTACTGGGCGGTCTGGGTTATTCACGAGTTTGTCGAGGCGCTCCAAGTCAGTAAAGAGCAAGTGAGCACGTTTGTATGTTGCGAAACGACGACCGAAACCGATAATGAGGTTGTCTGCGTTCATCTCGTTGAGTGCGCGAACGATACGAGCTGGATCACCTTGGCTCTTCATCCAATTGTCGCGGAATTGCTCTTTGAGGTAGTTGATAAGCTTTTGCTTGAGGCTCATGCGGGTAGCCCAGATTTTCTCTTCTGGCATATCGTTGTATGGAGCCCACATAGCGAGGTTAGATTGATCTTTGAACCACTCTTTTGGGAAGGTCTCTTTGTAGATTGCTTTCCACTCGCTGGCAGCCCATGTAGGCATGTGCACACCGTTGGTTACATAGTCCACGTGGAGCTCCTCCTCGAAGTAACCTGGCCATACTGGAGCAAACATCTTCTTGCTTACCTCGCCGTGCAACCAGCTCACGCCGTTAGCCTCTTGGCAAGTATTGAGAGCGAATACAGACATAGAGAATTTCTCGGTGTTGTCAGCAGGGTTTTGACGACCCATACCGATGAGGTCATGCCACTCAATGCCGAGGCGGCTTGGGAACATGTTCATATACTTGTAGAAGAGTCCCTCCTCGAAGTAGTCGTGACCAGCAGGTACTGGAGTGTGGCAAGTATAAAGACCGCTTGCGCGAACAACCTCCAATGCTTGTTGGAAGTTCAAACCCTCTTTCTCTACGAGGTCAAGCATGCGTTGCAAGCCCATGAAGGCAGCGTGACCCTCGTTGCAGTGGTAAACATCTTTCTTGATGCCGAGTTTGGTGAGTGCGATAGTACCACCCATACCGAGCATGATCTCTTGTTTGATACGGTTCTCCCAATCGCCACCATAGAGCTGGTGAGTAATTTGGCGATCCCACTCGGAGTTCATCTCGTTGTCGGTATCGAGCAAGTAGAGGTTGATACGACCTACAGCCACTTTCCAAAGGTATGCCTTAACAGTACGCTCTGGATAAGGAACTTCAATCACCATTGGGCTACCGTCCTCGTTCTTCACTTGTGTGATAGGGAGGTTAGAGAAATTTTGTGCCTCGTATTTAGCGATTTGTTGCCCCTCTGGAGAGAGAGTTTGTGTGAAATAGCCGTAGCGATATAGGAAACCGATAGCAGTCATGTCCACATTGCAGTCAGAAGCCTCTTTCAGGTAGTCACCAGCGAGAACACCTAGACCACCAGAGTAGATTTTGAGTACGTGGCTTAGACCATACTCCATAGAATAGTATGCAACGCTAGGTTTAGAAGCATCTTTTGGCTCGTCCATATATGCGCGGAATTCGGCATATACAGCGTCTAATTGCTTCATGAATTTCTTGTCTTTGCTGAGCTCCAACATGCGGTCGTAGCTGATAATATTCAGCAATACGATAGGGTTGGATTGAGCCTTGTGCCAAGCATCGTTGTCGATATAGCGGAAAATGTTTTTTGCCTCAGAGTTCCATACCCACCAAAGGTTGTATGCAATCTCTTGCAATTTGTGAAGATTTTCTGGGAGGTTAGCATTGACCTTAACCTCTGTCCAATTTGGTTGATTTGTGTTACTTACTTTGATAACCATAATGTTAAATTTATCTTTTTTGTACTTAATATCTCTTTAATTTTACGTGGTACGCGCGTACCACGCGCAAAAACGGGGGCAAAGGTACAACTTTTTTTTTAATTGACCAAATTTTTTCTATATATTCGTGAAATATGCTTCCGCAATCGGTTGCAAAAACAGTAGGATAAGTTGCATAATACACAAAAAAGTTGTACCTTTGCACGTTTTTTGTGGTGTAGGCACCAAATGAATAATTTAGAGTAGCCATATGCGAGTGAAAGATTTAATAGCCAAACGCGAACGTCGTGAACGTAAGCAAGCACGCGTCCAGCGTAATCATATAGAAAAATGGCAAGTGGAAGAAGTTCCGTCAAAAGAACCCTTCCTCTTGCCAACAGAATTTGCAGACTCTGTATTAGCCGAACTGAAGCAATTACCTGCAAGCATACCCAATGAGGAGATTCTTCGCAGGCGTGACATGCGCGATATACTCACTTTTACTATAGATCCTGCTGATGCCAAAGATTTTGATGATGCATTGTCGTTTCAAGTGCTCGATTCGGGTAACTACCAAATAGGTGTCCATATTGCCGATGTGACACATTATGTGCAGGAGGGTAGCGCAGTGGACGAGGAGGCTTATCAACGCGGAACAAGCATTTATTTAGTAGATCGAGTGATACCGATGCTTCCCGAACGTTTGTGCAATGAGTTGTGTAGTCTTCGTCCTAACGAAGATAAGCTATGTATGTCGGTGGTCATAGAGATGGACGCCAATGCCAAAGTGGTCAAACACAAGGTTTGCCGTACTGTAATCAACTCTGATTATCGCCTCAGTTATGAGCAAGCGCAGGAGCTATTGCAAGCAGAAGCAAATGCAGTGCCAGTTGCTCAGGAAGCATTGGTAGATGCACTACGCGTGTTAGACGGTTTGGCAAAACAGTTACGTGCGAATCGTTTTCACCATGGTGCTATCAATTTTGAGACGCCAGAAGTGCGTTTTGAATTGGATGATACAGGAGAACCAATTGCGATACATTTTCATCAACTGACCGATAGCAATCACCTGATAGAAGAGTTTATGCTACTGGCTAATCGTATTGTGGCAGCCGAGATCGGGAAAAAAGGTGAGGGCGAGAAAGGCGATGTTGCAAAAAGAGAGGAGGCGAAGCCATTTGTATATCGTGTGCACGATGTACCCGATCCTGAGAAGCTCCAGAAGTTGGGTACGTTTATTCGTCAGCTCGGTTTTCAATTACGTACCTCTTCTAAGCGCAGTGTGCAAAACAAACACATCAATTCGCTGTTGGATAGCTGCCAAGGCACTAATAGTCAAGCACTCATAGAGACACTGACCATTCGCACAATGGCGAAAGCGGTATATTCGACTTCTAATATTGGTCACTATGGTTTAGCTTTTCCGTACTACACCCATTTTACCTCTCCTATTCGTCGTTATCCCGATATGATGGTTCATCGCTTGTTGGCTCGCTATCTGCTGCAATCCAAGCATCCTTGTCGTCATGAGAAAGATGTATTAGAAGATGCTTGCGTGCATTGTTCGGATATGGAGCAAGTGGCTCAAACGGCAGAGCGCGACTCAATCAAGGATATGCAGGCTCGCTGGATGAGTAGTCGTGTAGGCGAGGACTTTGATGGCGTGATTAGTGGTGTAACCGAATTTGGCTTATTTGTGCAACTTAAGGATACACTGACGGAGGGTCTTGTGCCTATTCGTACTATTCAACCGCATGATTATATGCAGTATGATGAGGATAATTATTGCTTGATAGCAGCTCGTAGCGGCAAGACGTATACGCTGTTGGATGAGGTGCGCGTGCGTGTGACAAGAGTAGATGTAGAACGCAAGAAAATAGATTTTCTCTTGATAGAAGAGTAGGGGTTAGTCGAACAAAGTAGGTGCGTCTTTTTCGAATTGCTTTAATACACCGCGCATCACAAGCTCTCGTACAAACCGTGAGCGGTTTTTTACACCATACTTTTCGCAATACCGATTTAGTGCGCGCATTTCACTATCGTTGAGCAAGATACCAACGTGGTGAGTGCGCGCCTCTCGTTTATTGGGGCGGTTGAGTGGGCGTTGAGATGGGGTTTGGTCGTGATGCATGGATGTGATGTTGCTATTAAAATTGTATACCCACTTGTAGTCCCAAGCCTAAAATGTTTGCCTCAATGTGGTTGGTATAATCTGTATCGTAGATAGTCTCTATGATATCTATGTGCGTTTGTTGCCATTGTGCAGTCAGAGCCAATGAAAAACTACTTCTGTCACTGATACGATACTGCCATCCTATATGAATGCCTGCGGATAGCCCTCCTCCCCATTGCTTGTTGGTGGCAAAGGAATAGCCAAACGAGGTTCCTAATAGGGGTGCGTGGCGTGCTGATTGCTGAAGAATAAGCGGGTATTGCAATACCAACTGGAGGGGAATCCATGAGTAGTTGTTGTTATTGTCGAATACCCCACGATATCCAATGCTTCCACCAAGAAAAATGGGCTGTTGCAATAGTTGCTGTGTGCCAATCATCAGGTGTGCATCCATTGTGGCTCCCCATTCTCTATGTGGGATATATGCGGTTCCACCCGAGACGGCAAAGCGAATAGCTATGTTTTTTTGCGGTGTCGGTGTAATAACTTCCTGCATTTTTTCCTCTGTTGACTCCTCCTGAATAGCTATTACTTCCGTTTTTGGATATTGGTGGCGCGTGCCATCACTCTTTTGCACAATGACAACCTCAGAGTTGTTGATTAGGATATTTCCTTTTACTTGATGCCCATTGCGCAAAAGAATCACCTCTGCTTGGGCAGAGGATAATGTGAGGGCTATGAATAGCCATATGCATATTAGTTTTCTCAACATGTTTAAAACAGGTTTTGTAACCCTGCTAATTTTTAGCGACCTTATTTCGTTTGAATACGAACGAGGTTTTGTGACCCTGCTGGGATTCAAACCCAGGACCTTCAGAACCGGAATCTGACGCTCTATTCAGCTAAGCTACAGGGCCTTGTCGGAATGCGCTTGTCGCAATGACTGCCGCTTTGCGGCATTGGGCGATCGCGCTTCCTCCTCTTAAATCGAATCGATTTAGTTTTTTATTAGTCGCGGCGACCGACTAATATCATTATGTAATAAATCAATGTGCCAAGCGAAGCTAAAGCCGCTACCACATAAGTATATGCAGCACTACGCAAGGCTGATGCAGCCATGGGGGTGGTTTGACGGTCCGTAATGCCTGCTTGCTCCAACCATGCCACAGCACGGGTACTGGCGTTGATTTCTACTGGCAATGTGACAAATGCAAATAAGGTTGTCAGAGCATACATCACCACTCCGAGTGTTAGAAGTTGCGGAAACGAATTAATCATTAATATACCTGCTAATAGTATCCATGTTAGCCATTTAGACGCGAAACTAACGGCAGGAACTAATGCACTGCGCATGCGCAATGGGGTATAGCCATAAGCGTGCTGCAAAGCATGTCCGCACTCGTGTGCCGCCACGGCTGCTGCCGCCACGCTGGCTGAATTATATACCGATTCCGACAGATTGACGGTCTTGGTTCGGGGATCGTAGTGGTCGGTCAAATGACCTGGAGTACAAGTGACATTCACGTCGGTGATTCCATTGTCACGTAGCATTTTTTCAGCGACGTCACGTCCGGTAAGTCGCAAATCAACTTGTGAATACTCCTTAAATCGACGCTCTAATAGCGCACTAACAGCCCAACTAACAAGGGCAATGATGATAAATAAAGTCCAATACATATTAGTTAAAGTTTGTTGATTTTTCTTCTACACTTTTTACATTGTCCGTACACATATAAGGAGAAGTGGTCTGGTACAAAATTAGTCCATTTCTTGTCGGCTAACATACGGTGAATGGTAGTGTCTTTTATTTTGCTTACTCGTCCGCAACGCGCACAAATGACTTGTACCGAAGACTCCATCGCCATAATGAGTTCGTATTGAGTTGCTCGTACTCCAAACTCTTTGTCTAAACGATGGATAATCTCTGCTTTCTCCAATAAAACCAGTGTGTTATAGACTGTTGCCCTGCTTATGTTGAGTTCGGTCAATTCCTTGCGCAGTTCGTCCACGGTGAATGATTGTAGCCGGCAAATGGCTTGTAGAATCACCATTCGCTCTGCGGTATGATGCATTTGGTGCTGGTCTATATAGGCACACAAAATATCCGAAGATTGTTGAAATATGTCCGTTTTTTTGTTCGTCATTGTACTATCAATCATCAAATCTCTTTGATGTATGCGCGACGACGTTTGTGGATTTTGTGTGGGAACATTTCCCAGTGGCTTTGGTTCTTGGTGTTGGTTTCCAATATAGATGTGGTTTCTACTCGTTTGATGCCATATTTCACAAAATAAGGGTGTTGGTCAGCAATGATAACAGCATTCAGTCCTCTGTCTTGGTAGTCAGGACGGACAGCGATGATGAGTAGGTCGAATGCCTCCATCTGTTTAGCGTGCAGTGCTTTGAGCATGTGGTACCAACCAAATGGAAATAGTCTTCCATTGCATTTTCGCAATGCTTGGGAGATATCTGGCATACCTACACCAACTGCCACAACTTCATCTTTCTCGTTGACTACCACAGTGACAAAGTCAAAGTTAAGCAGCGGGAAATAGGAGTCACAGTAGTATTTCTTTTGTCGCTCTGTGAGCGGTTGGAAATTATATAACTTTTGATATGCAACATCGATGACATCCATGTATTGCATGCCGTATTTTTTGACCAGTTCTTTGCAGCTTTTCACCTTGTCCACTCTGACATTGGTTCGTTCGCGTACAATCTTGTCCATACGTGCAAATCGTTCGGGTAACTCCGCAGGGGGGTAAATCTGGTACTCAATCCAGTCGGCTTCTTTTGTAAGGCCATATTCTACCATGTGTTGGATATAGTATGGGTAGTTGTACAATGATGCCATAGGAGCGAGGTATTCAAATCCTTCAATGAGAAGTCCTTGGTGGTCAAAATCAGTCATTCCAACGGGACCGTTTAGGCGGTCCATTCCTTTGGATTTTCCCCATTCAGATACAGCATCCAAGAGTGCGAAACTCACCTCTTTGTCGTCGATAAAATCCATCCATCCGAATCGAACTTTTTTGACATTCCACTTCTCATTGGCTGCGTGATTGATGATACCAGCTATACGTCCTACGGGCTGTAAATCGCGATAAGCCATAAATAAGACATGCTCACACACTTCGTGTGCTGGGTTGATTTTTGCATCGAATACATTCAGCTCGTCGCTGATTAACTGAGGACAGAAATTCTCGTTGTCTTTGTATAGGTCGTTGCCAAAAAGTATGAACTTTTTTAAATCTCTCCGAGAGATAATTTGTTTGATTTCTACTGCCATATTGATAAAAACTACGCAATTTGGCGACAAAGGTACACATTTTCAACGGAACCTGCAAATTAAATGCTAAAAAAAGATAAAAACGTCTGTTTTTTTGCTTATAACATGATAGTGTTTTTCTGTGCAATGTGCTCTCAAGAATTTCTACATATAGGGGCGAATGTACTCCAAGTATGAGGAAAATGGAAATAAGATAGATAATTATCTATCATTTTGTAAAATAATATTCGTTTTACTTGCGTATGTGCATTTTTTGTAGTACCTTTGCAGGCATTTTTGTAAATTGAGGTTAATTTAGGCATTTAAGAAATGAAGAAGTTATCGTCGGTGGCAATATACTGTTCTGCATCGAACAAAGTGCGTCCTTCTTTTGTGGATGCAGCTAAGCGTTTGGGTGAGTTATTAGCCCAAGCAGGTATTCGCATGATTTATGGAGATGGTGGTATAGGTTTGATGGCCGCCGCTGCCGATGGTGCTTTGTCTGCTGGCGGTGAGGTGTTGGGCGTGATTCCGCAATTTATGGTGGATGCTGGTTGGAATAACCCTCGCAGCACGCAAACCATAGTCACGCAAACGATGCATGAGCGCAAAGCTACTATCGTACAAGAAACCGATGCTATGGTAGCCTTACCTGGAGGTATAGGCACGTTTGAAGAACTCTTGGAGTGTCTGACATGGAAGCAATTAGGATTGCATACCTGTCCTGTGGTGATATTGAATACAGATGGCTATTACGACCGTTTGCTGGATTGTCTCGACTATATGGTGGCGGAGCAAATGATGCGCCCTATTCATCGCGAAATGTTTACCGTAGTATCTACTCCAGAGGAGGTGATACCCGCGCTGTTATCAGCTCCAGAATGGGATCCATCAACTCGCCGATTAGCGGCTATCTAACCTGTCGTGACTGAAAAAACTGTATGCGTAAATAGTTGCTGCACATGACTGTACTTTCCCACATATCTTCATTTTATTCTGCATCTTGGGTAGGATGGGTGATGTTTGCATTGTTTGTGGTCGGAATAGTGAATCTCGTACCACAAGTGGAAGGTGTGACACTACAGCGTATGTTTAGCCATTCTGAACGCATGTATTCGGCCCGTGCACGGGATTGGATGAACGAAGTAATCTTACGGATTTTTCGCTTGGGCGTGATGGCCATGGCAGTCATGATTATCTGGCAGATGCCAGGGATTACTCCTACGTTTTGGAGTTATATGAAGGTGTTTGCTCTATTGGCTGTAGTATATGGGATACAGATACTCTTGGTGTATGGAGTAGGAATGGTATTTGTCTCGTCAAAACGTATGGATGAGGCGATGGAGCAGTATAGTACGATTCGAACGTTGGCATGTATGGGCCTATATCCGATTGTGCTGTTGCTAACTAATATTGCATTGCCAATAGTAGCACAGGTAGCTTATAGCGTGGTTGTGATATTGTATATGGCGATTTTGTTTATCAAAGGCATTCAACTCTTTTTTGTACATGCATTATCGATTCTATATGTGTTGTTATACATAATTTGCTTAGAGATATTACCTTTGTTTGGTAGTATCTTATTGGTAAAATACATTATCTGATTATGAAAAAAATAAATAATATTCTTATTTCCCAACCTCGTCCGTTATCCGATCGTAATCCCTATGCGGATTTGGAGGCAAATTTTGGTGTGCGTTGCGACTTTCAGCAATTGATTCGTGTTGAGGGTGTAAATGTGCTGGAATTTCGTGATCAGCATATTTATTTGGAGGATTATACGGCAGTGATTGTGAGTTCGCGTTTGGGCATTGATCATTTCTTCCGCTTGTGCGAAGAGTCGCGTTTTTCTGTACCTCAGAACATGCACTATTATTGTATCTCTGAGGCGGTAGGCAACTACTTGCAAAAGTATATACAGTATCGTAAACGCAAGGTATTTGCAGCTGAAAACAACCGTTTTGAAGATTTGTTGCCAGCCATGTTGCGTCGCCCTAATGAGAAGTATCTGATGGTGACATCCGATGTGCACAATGATGATGACATCAATATGTTTGCCGAGCACAATATCGTAGTCAAGCCAGCAGTTATGTATCGCACTGTATCTTCTGAATGGCCCAAAGATAAGCCATTCAACTATGATATGATTGTGCTTTTTACCCCTTCTGGTGTGGCTGCGTTGAAGAAGAATTTTCCTGATTGGGAACAGGGTGATACGGTGATAGCTTGCTTTGGAACTAATACCTTGGCTGCTATTGAGGAGAATGGTTGGAGAGCCGACATCCAAGCTCCTACGCCTCAATGCCCGAGTATTACTACTGCTATTAAAAAATATCTGGAGTCACAACAAGCATAAGTCCGTGAAGCATACTTTTCCTAAGTTAGACAAGTTGTGTGGTCAAATCAGTATTGACCAACTATATGCGCGAGGCAAACGTTTTGTAGCGTGGCCATTGCGCGTCACTTGGATGCCTGCGGGAGATGCTACACAAGTATTAATTTGGGCGCCAAAATCCCTATTCAAGCACGCCGTAGATCGCAATCATCTGCGACGACTGATGCGCGAAGCATATCGGTTGAATAAGGATATTTTATCCGAATCAGAAGGGCATTATCAGATAGCATTTAATTACATGGATAAGGAACAACAGTCTTATCTGACAATAGAGAAAGCAGTACGAAAAGCTCTCAAAAAAATAGCTCATGAACATTAAAACCATCATACGTAAGTGTTTTTTGCTACCTGTATATTTTTATAGGTATTGCATCTCTCCACTTACTCCCCCCTCGTGTCGCTATACACCCACATGCAGTAGGTATATGGTAGAAGCCGTTTTGAAATATGGCATCTTCAAAGGCGGATGGATGGGAATCAAGCGTATCATGCGTTGTCACCCATGGGGCGGGAGTGGCTATGATCCTGTGCCATAGTGAAATAAGAATTTTGTAATAATCGTTTGAGCCGTACGGCGAAATAAGAATTAAGAATTATGCGAATTGACATCCTTACAGCATGTCCAGAACTATTAGAATCGCCACTCAATCATTCTATTGTGCAGCGCGCGAAAGACAAAGGATTGGCAGAGATATATGTGCACAATCTACGTGATTTCACTTTGGATAAACATCGCAAGGTAGATGACTATGCCTTTGGTTTTGGTGCGGGTATGGTATTGCAAGTAGAGCCCATTGATCGTGCTATTGAGTATCTCACGAGTCAACGCAAATACGATGAGATTATCTTTACCGCTCCTGATGGTGAGCGCTTTACACAGAAAGAAGCCAATGCTCTGTCGCTCAAAGAAAATATCATCATTCTCTGCGGACATTACAAGGGAGTAGATCAACGTGTGCGCGACCACCTTATCACCAAGGAATATACAATAGGCGACTTTGTACTCACAGGTGGCGAGATACCAGCAGCATTGATGACGGATGCTATTGTACGCCTTTTGCCTGGCGCGATGGGCGATGAGACCAGCGCGCTGAGTGATAGTTTTCAAGATGGATTGCTTGAGCCAGGCGTTTATACTCGCCCAGCAGAATACAAAGGATGGAAAGTACCAGAGATTCTGCTATCGGGTCACCAAGCTAAGATAGAAGACTGGCTATACGAAGAATCGATTCGTCATACGCGCGAACGCCGTCCTGACTTGCTTGAGGAATGATATTTAGGAAAAAAGCGCAAAAATTTGTGTATATAGAAAAAAAGCAGTATCTTTGCGCAAAATTAGGAAAAATAATTATAACTTTAAATAAATACTAATTTTCAAGATTATGTCAAAAGTTACCGTAGTAGGCGCAGGCAACGTAGGTGCTACATGCGCAAATGTGTTGGCAGTTAAGAAGGTTGCCAGCGAAGTCGTATTGATCGACATCAAAGAGGGCGTTGCTGAAGGCAAAGCCATGGATATTATGCAAACTGCTCAATTGTTGGGCTTTGACACTGTTGTAAAAGGTGTTACCAACGATTACAGCCAAACAGCAGGTTCTGATGTAGTAGTTATCACCTCTGGTCTGCCACGCAAACCTGGTATGACTCGCGAGGAGCTTATCGGTGTAAACGCAGGTATCGTAAAGAGCGTTGCAAACCAAATCCTCACTTACTCTCCTAACGCTATCCTTGTAGTGGTTTCTAACCCTATGGATACCATGGCTTACCTCACCTATAAGGCACTTGGTTTGCCACGCAACCGCGTGATTGGTATGGGTGGCGCATTGGACAGCAGCCGTTTCAAATATTTCTTGAGCCAAAAACTCGAGTGCAATGCTAACGAAGTAGAAGGCTTCGTAATCGGTGGTCACGGCGATACTACGATGATTCCTATGACCCGTTTTGCAACTTACAAAGGTATGCCTGTAAGCGAACTTATCAGTGCAGAGGATTTGGAGCAAGTAGCTAAAGACAGTATGGTAGGTGGTGCTACATTGACAGGTCTTCTTGGCACTAGCGCATGGATGGCTCCAGGTGCGGCAGCAGCAGCTGTGGCTGATAGCATCATCAACGACCAAAAGAAGATGATCCCATGTTCTGCTTATCTTGAGGGTGAGTATGGCTACAATGATATCACCATCGGTGTTCCATGTATCATCGGTAAGAACGGTATTGAGAAAATTGTTGAGCTTCCTTTGAACGAGGCAGAGAAGGCTCTCTTTGCTGCCAGCGAAGAGGCTGTAGCTAAGACTACAGCGGTTCTCAAAGAGATTGGTGTACTCTAAGCTTACCCTCAACCCCTTCTTAAAGTGAAGGGAGATTGCTATTGGCTAGATAAATGAAATGAGCGTCCTATTGGGCGCTCATTTCTATTTGTCGGATTTCTTGAAGCAAGTTTTGACAGCGTTCGAATGATTGACTCTGTTTGTTTTCTAACAGGATTATTGATGATGCCAACTGCTCACGTTCTTCCTCGGATGCCATACTATAGGAATGTCGGAGAATAGAGAGCAATTGCGCATCATAATCCGATTGCTTTTGTAAATTTTCCCATTCATGGTATTTTTTTCGTGCTTCGGCATGACGGAAGTGGGACAAGTCTGTGTACACAACAGAGTCATTGAGAATAAAGAAGATATCCTCTTCTGGTTGTTCTGCTTGTATGGTGTCAAGTTTGGACGCAGGTTCGTATCCTGCCATCTCCACAACTGTAGTTTGTTGCACGGGTAAGACATATCGCAACTGTGCATATGCGACTAACGAGTCTTGAGACAAATCTCTCCAATAGGTCTTTTGCAAAATCGGAACAAACGAATAGACACGCACTTTGCCATGTGGAGAAAAACGATCCGTAGCAAAATAGCCAATATTACGATGCTCATCTATCAACATCAGATAATCGTTGGCGGTGGAATTGAAAGGCATACCCACATTTTCGGGCGTGGTGTAGGATTCCGTATAGGTGTTGTAGCGCGTCACGTATATATCGTATCCGCCTAAACCATTAGTGTCGCACGCTGCAAAATAAAGCGTCACTCCATCGCTCAATATATAAGGATATGCTTGTCGTAAAGACATGTTTATATTCGCGGGTAACGTATCTGGTAATGACCACTGCCCCATCAGACTATGGCTGGAAACAATCTTTACTACAGAATCTTGAGATACACTCCACAACTTACGATCCTTGCGCTGATTGATATAAACAATACTACCTACCGAATCATATGCCATAGTACCCGCTTCTTCTGACAAAGGACAATAGGATAAGATGCTATCTATTGTAGTCTCTACAGAATCAATAATCTCTACTTTCTCGACGCGGCGTAGGTAACGTTGCAATTTTTCTGCTTGTTCTACTTGTGCGAGAACATATGTCATTCGCTCTGAATCAGGATTCAGCGTTGCCAAATAAGATTCGTAGGAAGCAATTGCCAGTTCGGTATATCCCAAATGTAAATATATCTCTCCTAAATTAAAATGTTTCAAATCATAACGATTACCTGATTTGTTAAAATATAAGATAGCCGTTTGGAAATCTCCTAATTCTTGTGCACATCGAGCATAGCGATAATTATAAAGGGCAGATGAAGGATAACGACGTAGCAACCTGCCATATTCCTTTTGAGCAGCAACATAGTCGCCCGACTGAAATAATTCGTTAGCCTTAAACTCGCTCTGTGAAAAAAAAGGCACAGAAAAAAGCAAAAATAATATGAATAGACAGAATTTTCGCATAAATTGCTGCAAAGATACAACTTTTTTTTGATATATGAAAAAAAAAATGTAATTTTGCACACGATGAAACATATTCGAATAATTTCTCCTGCTGGTGCGATTGATTCGCAATGGATTGATCAAGCTAAAATCCGCCTTGAAGAATGGGGCTTCTATGTATCTGTAGGTAAGTATGCATATGGTCATTTGGGACGTTTTGCTGCCACAGATGAGGAACGTATTGCAGATATCAACGTTGCCTTTGCTGATCCTACTATAGATATTATTTTGTGTAGTCGAGGAGGATACGGTTTGCAGCGCATTGTTGATCGCATTGTCTTGCCCAAGCGACCCAAAGAGCAATTTCCTTTAGTAGTAGGATTCTCAGATGTGACGGCATTGCACAATCTGTTGAGTTTGCATAATATACCATCTTTACATGCAAATATGTGTAAGGATATCTCGCTTCTTCCCGCTGATGATATAGCTCTGCGAGCCGAGCGCGATTTTTTATTATTGTTTCATCATGATATAGCCGCTTCTAGTATAACTACGTTGTTACCCACCAATTCATCGCTTAACCGTAGTGGCAAAGTTGTTGGTAGACTTATCGGTGGTAATTTGAGCGTGCTTTATGGTCTTCAGGGCACACCTTTTAGTTTGAATCGGATTATTGAGCAATGCGCAGAACCACCTATTCTCTTTATCGAAGATATTTGCGAGAACCACTATCATATTGATCGTATGTTGCACAACCTGCGTTTAAGTGGTGTGTTTGATGCTATTGGTGGCTTGGTGGTAGGTCAATTTATAGACTGTCAGGATGACCCATCCTTGGGTTGTACACTATTAGAAACGATTCGTAATATAGTAGATGACTACTCTTTCCCTGTGCTCTTTGACTATCCTTCAGGGCATATCACTTCTAATTATCCTCTGCTGCTCTCCGCACAATACCAATTGATTGTCTAACGAGGATAAACCAAAGAACTCCCCAATATAATATCAATTAATAATCCTAACTTTTGAGTTGCACAATTCAAAAAAAAGTGTTGTAATTTTGCGGACATATTACAAAAGCGTTTATCAGCGCTTGTTTTGGCATTTAGAAATCTGGTAAATTTCAACCTATCCAGAGCAAGTAAAAAAATGGAATAGTATTATCCTACCCGAAGCAGGTTATCGCTTGAATGTTCGCGGTGAGGTGAGTTTTTTATACTCACAACAAAATTATATCAAAGGCGTACTAAAGGAATACAAAAGAATGGAAAATTATGCAATGCAGAATTTTCCATTCTTTTGGTTTAAAAATAGTAGTACTAACCCGTTAATAACCTGTAAGAGGTCAGCAATTTGAATGTCAAACGCAGAAAATAAACGGGGCGGTGGTTAATGTTGAAGGTTGTGCTGGCAAGCATCGCTATGCACATGACCATGATCGTGCTCATGACCGTGTTCGTGGCAAGGTTTGCTGGTACTAGCAGGTTTGCCAATCTTAGAAAACGCCTTTAGCAACGTAGGAACATCAGTTTTGTTGGCATCGTAGGTAACAGTCACTGTTTGTGCTTCTAAGTCAAATACCAAATCTTTCACGCCGTTTTTGAGTTCCTTGTCAAAAGGAATGTTCTTTAGAATTTTGTCGCAGCAGTCTTGGCAGTGCAAGTTGACGTATAATACTACTTGTTGTTTGTTTGGTTTTGCTTCTGCTGTACTTAAGCAAAATGCCATTGGCATAACCGCCATTAGGAAAATGATGATTCGTTTCATATAAATACAATATTATAATTTACTTGGTTTTTGTTATAAAAAGACAAAATCAACAACATTTCTGTGTGTCAATATACCTCACGATTTTACTCCTCTCTATCTAATGCCCAACGGAAGCCCAGATAGAGTTTCCATCCATGTATTGGCGCCCAAATCATTGATGCATCGTAGTTAGCCGATGATGGATCTACAAAACCAGCACCCTTTGCCTTGTGCCTCATCGTCTTCTCGCCAAATACTCTCTCGCCCACAATCGGATTATCTTGTGTGAAGTTCGTCATATTCTCCGCACCCAAATAGATTGACCATGTGCGGAAGAATTTCGTCACTTGTCCGAGTAATTGTGGATACCACTTATGGTGTATTTGTCCAGATTGATCAGTGAAATACTGTTTGCTCAACTGACCATTTGTTTCGGGAATCTTAAAGCCGTCTGGCATACGACCTTCGCCGTTGAATTGGGCAGTGAGATCAAATTGCCATGTCTTCAGTGGTGTCTGGTAACTCATCGTTACTATGCCTTTAAATTTGTTTTGCAGCGGTTTATCGCGCAACTGATACTCGCCCACTTCACTATTGAATGAAGTTTGCTTCACATCCGTATAGCGGAACGCTGCGGTCATAGACCACCCGCGCAGAATCTCCATGTTGGCTTCTAATTGCCAGTTATGTGAGAAATACTGTGCACCCTCTACATCGTGCATGTTATATAGGGTGATTCCGTGCAAACTGCGATCCATATCCGTTATCACACCATCCAAGAACTTAGTGTAGTAGTATTCGCCCGATAACTGCAACTCTCGTTTGCCCACAGGGATATAGAAAACCGTACTTATGCCCGTATTCATTGATCGTTCTTGTGCGAGATTGGCCGCATCGAAATCATATATGCGATTACTTGGCATATATGCTGCATTGTCCGCAATGGCGTTAGGTGAACGATAGCCCAATCCTACACTCCCGCGCACTGTCCACCACTCGAAAGGCGCAAAGCGCAGATTCATACGAGGGGTTGTGAAGAATCCATAGGTCGAAGAATAATCCTCACGAATACCTGCCAAGAGTGTCACCTTATCTTTGTAGGTATAGGTATATTCAGCAAACACGCCTGGTGTCACTTCCCAACGAGAGGCGATATGGCTATTAGGCGATAAGGCGAGAGGCGAGAGGGACTCGTCATACTTATCATAGTTCACGCTCAGTCCCGCTGACAATTTATGTTCATGTTCTTCCCATGGGTCAGATGCATAATCGTCAAACGATGTTTGGAAGATAGCATTCAAGTAGGCATTCGTTTGTGCTGCATTCCAATGGCGTGATCCATAGCTGTTTTGTTGATTCTGATAGGATGCAGAAGCGATAATTCCGATTGATGTACCTAATTCATTATTAAATACATAGCCGTTCTTTATAAATCCATCTACACGATAAGTGCTTAGGTCAATTGCATATGGCGATATGGCATCGGTAGCCTCTTTGGTAAAACCGCCCACACGGTGGTCGTACAGACCACGCACGAGGAACTGACCTGTATAGTCGCCCGTCTTCACATACCAACGATTGAGCAGATTCACGTTCGTGTTCTTGGGCATATCAAGGAATCCATCGTGGTTATGGTCCAACTCTAGCGACATGTTTTGTGCGTGGAAGAGGATACCTGTGGACACCTTGTCGTTCAAATCCCATCCGCCTGTAGCATTCACCTCAGCATGTGTCTCGGTACTAATCATCGCATTCAGCGAGATGGGGTCTTGCGTTTGAGGTTTGAGATACTCCACATTAATCTGTCCTGCGATAGCCTCGTAGCCGTTCAATACGGAAGAAGTACCCTTGCTCACCTGAATAGCTTCCATCCATGGTCCAGGTATATACTCCATACCAAAAGCCTGCGCCAAACCGCGGATATTAGGCGTATTCTCCGTCAGCATCTGCACGTAAGTTCCGCTGAGTCCGAGCAAACGTATCTGTTTCGCACCCGTTGCAGCATCCGAATATGCCACATCCACACTGGCGCTAGTTTCAAAACTCTCGCTCAAGTTGCAGCAAGCAGCCATGCAGAGCGCTTCGCCTGTGATAGTTTCTGTTTGCAGAGGCGATACACGTGAACGCAGAACGGCCATTTTGCGCTCTACGATATTCACTTCTTCTAGCACTAAGTCGTTCACTAAGACGATAGTCAGCGGACCATGCGAATTTACTTCGGTAGTGTCGTTATGATAGCCCATGAAACTGCTAACCAGCAGATTAGTGGTCTTCACTTCTTGCAAATCAAATCGTCCGTCAAGGTCGGTGGCTACACCTATGGTTGTACCTACCCAATATACGTTAGCACCCACCAGCGGATACCCTTTGTCATCCAACACAGTACCCACCACCTTTGCACTTGCCATCCCGCAAGATAGCAGGGCAGTAATCAAAAACAATATAATCTTCTTCATAATTTCTTTTTACCATTTCATTGGTCCCGCCTCACGTGTCCCGATTTCTAAATACTTCCTATCAGTTGTATTATCCAACTCACTACCCATGCTAGTACCATAGATTGTACCAAGCTAAACCATGCCCATTTTGCTCCAAGTTCTTTGCTCAATGTGGTGATCGTTGCCACGCATGGGAAATATAGTAGCACGAACGTCATGAACGCGTAGGCTGTCACAGGCGTAAAGGCAGAAAGAACTGTATCAGATGGATAAAGGATACCCATCGAAGATACAATCGCCTCTTTTGCAGGCAATCCCGTTAGCAAGCAAACCGACATTTTCCAGTCGAATCCCAATGGTCGCATCACGGGCTCCATCCAATGGCCGATAGCAGCCAAATAGCTATGCTCCATATCTGCCATATTGCCCGTAGGGAAATACGTCAATGCCCAGATGATTACGCTAGCCCAGATGATTACTGCGGGAATCTTCTGCAAGTAGTCTGCCACGCGCTCCCAAATGTGCAAACCTGTGTTGCGCAGGGTGGGACGGCGATAAGGAGGCAGCTCGCTCACATAGTCATGTTTGGGTTGGCGAAAGGCCTTTGTATGCTGCATCACCCAAGCAAAAGCAATACTCAGCAACACCCCCAATACGTATAGCGACAACATCACGATTGCTTTCTGCTCGGCAAAGAATGCCCCCACGAATAGCATATACACTGGTAGGCGCGCCGAACAACTCATGAATGGCACCATTAGCATTGTCAGTGCACGATCTTTCTTATTGCTAATATCACGTGCTGCCATGATAGCAGGTACATTGCAACCAAAGCCCATCAGCATAGGTATGAACGAACTACCGTGCAAACCGATATGGTGCATGATTTTGTCCATCGTATAGGCAGCGCGCGCCATATAACCTGAGTCCTCCATTAGACTTAGGAAGAAGAACATAATGATGATGTTCGGCAAGAATGCCAATACGGCACCTACGCCCATCAATATACCATCTACGAGCAGACTGCTCCACCACACTTCTGGCAACAATCCTCTCACCCAGTTAGCCAATGCTTCCACACCCATGCCTATCCACTCCTGTGGATACGCACCCAATGTGAATGTACATTCAAACACGCCCCATAGCACCAATATTAGTACAGGCAGTCCTACCCACTTGTTAGTCAATACCTTATCTATTTTATCGGCGATAGAATGACCCGTGTCGTGTCGCGCATGCTTGAGTGTCTCTTCCAGTGCTCCGTGCACGAACCCTCGACGTGCCAACGCTATCACTTCTCTGGCAGTTTTACCGTATTCGTAGAGCAAACGTGCTCGCTGCTCGGCTGCCACACGAATGAGTTCGTCTGAGTGGGGCAATAGTGCTAACATCTCATCAGGACGTTCCAGCAGGCGGATGGCCATATAGCGTTTGGAGTATTTCTCGCGCACGTCGGGTAGGGTGACAATTACATCAATGAGTTGGGAGATGGCTTCCTCAATATCCTTTCCGTAGGTGACGTGGATGTGGCGGAAGTCGCTCACGCCTGCGATGGTAGACTGCTTGTCTTCTAAGCGTCCGATACGCACACCGATTAATCGGCTAAGTAAATGGTAATCAAGTGTATGTTCGGTATTGAGTAGCTCCTCATAATGAGTAAGTAGCACCACAAAAGGCTGGTGTCGGTCTATCAATTCGGCAGTCCGCACCATTTCTTGTTCCAGGTAGCGTGCATCCACTTCTTGAATCAACACGCTCTGTTCTATGTACTCTTTTGTACGCATTATATGTCTGATAATGTAGCACTTTTAATATGTGCTTCCAAAAATCGCTGCAAAATTACTGCTATTTTTTTAAGTGTGCAATACCTATTTGTAGGTATTTTACTTTTTGTATGTTTTTTTGACATTCTATTAATCTGTGGAGTAAGTATATCTATGCTTAATACAATAAAAAAAGGGGGAATAGTTGTATATATTAAAAAAAAGTAGTAACTTTGCAGCGGAAAGTAAATTAATCGGTTTTCACACTTAGGAGACAATTGGTAAAACGAAAGGAGAAAACATGCAAAATTTAGTGACTGTGTACTGCAAGAATAATAAGCAGTATGTGCAGATTCCTCGTGGAACATCAATCAAGGAGTTGTATGAGCAACTTCAGGATTCATTGACAACACCTTACCCGATTATTGCAGCTCGGGTGAATTATAAGGTGCAGAATCTTGATTTTCTTATTTATAAACCTAAAGATATCGAATTTTTGGATGCTACAAGTGAGAGTGGTATGCGTTGTTATGTTCGTACCTTGAATATGGTGATGGCATGTGCAGTACATGAATTGTGGCCTGATTGTGATTTAAGAATAGAGCATCCGATTAGTCAAGGATTCTATTGTACTATTCGTCCTTCGCGTGATGAAATAAAACCTATTACTCCTGTTCTTGTAGAACAACTAAAGAGCCGTATGCAATCTATTATAAAGGACGATCGACCAATCATAACAGAGGAAAGACAAACGAAAGAAGTGATTCGTTTGTTTGGAGAGAGAAATGATGGTGAGACTACTCTCTTCGAAACATTAGGCAATCCATATTGTCGCTATTATCGAATGGGAGATTATATAGATTATTATGCTGGAGCGTTGATGCCTTCTACAGGATACATCAACGTATTTGATATAGAGTACTATCACGATAATATTTTACTACGTATTCCTAGTAGGATTAATCCGAATTGCCTAAATGATAGAAGTGTACAAGATAAGCGTTTTGGCATTTTTAAAGAGTATGTTAGTTGGAACAAACTATTACATATTAGCAATGTGGGAGAATTCAATAAGGCTTGTAAGAATCAAAAGAGTTTTGAGATGATAAAACTCTCGGAGGCTCTCCATGAAAAGAAAGTTGCACAGATTGCTGATCAGATAGCCCATCGTGAAAGTGGACTTCCAAAATTTGTACTCATATCAGGACCAAGTTCATCTGGAAAAACCACTTTTTCTAAGCGCTTAACGATTCAACTAATGGTCAATGGGATTCGCCCAGTTGTTATCTCTATGGATAACTATTTCGTAAATAGGGAAGACACTCCTCGAGATGAGAATGGAGAATGGGATTTTGAGCATTTACACGCGATAGATCTTCCATTGTTTAGACAACAATTATCAGATTTACTTGAGGGAAAATGCGTGCAATTGCCATTCTATAATTTTGAAACAGGTAAACGCGAATATCGAGGTGATAGTTTGAAATTAGAAGAAGACACTGTAGTCATTTTGGAAGGTTTGCATGCGTTGAACCCACAACTAATTCCTGATATACCTCGGGAGGTAGTGTTTAAAATTTATGTTAGTTCGCTCACTACTGTCAACTTGGATAACCATAATTGGATTCCTACCACTGATGTTCGTCTAATACGACGAATTGTGCGTGACTATCGTTATCGTGGGTACTCTGCACGCGAGACGATAGCTCGATTAGAAAGTGTACAACGAGGTGAACGCAGATGGATTTCGCCGTTCCAAGAAGAAGCGGATGTAATGTTTAATTCTGCATTACTTTTTGAACTTGCAGTGCTCAAGCGACATGCAGAACCTATACTTGATGAAGTGCCAAAATACTGCGATGAATATACAACAGCGCATAGATTGCTAAAATACTTAAGCTACTTTGAGTCAATACCCGAGCGTGAGATACCTCCTACATCATTTCTGCGTGAGTTTGTGGGTGGAAGTTCGTTTAGGTATTAGATGGTATTTTAAGGAAGTAAATAATGTGATTGTAATATGGATTATAAAGGTAGTGAAAAATGAAAAAAGGTATATTGATATTTAGTGCAGTATGGGGAGTATGCATGATAGAAACTTTAGCACAAGAACCTATCTTGGAGACGGGAACCCCTTTGGATATTGTAGAAATTACGGCAGGTTTAGACACGTTGAGTAATAAGGATAGCATAGAAGTAATACTTATTACAGATGATATGCCTAATGCAATAGTGCATCAAGATTCATCTATTAGAGAACTTATGCTAAACAAACGAATAGGTTATGTACGAGGAGAACAACTGAAAGAAGGTTTTCGGGTACAGATTTATGCATCGAATAATCAGCAACAAGCTAAGAAAGAGGCTACCGAATTACAACAACGTATTGAAAATCTCATTGATATACCTATATATACCTTATCAGAACCTCCTTTTTGGAAAGTAAGAATAGGCAACTTTGAGAACAGAGAAGAAGCTAATGTGTATAAGAATACTTTACTCCAGTTATTTCCAGAACTCACTGGGAGTACCTATGTTGTACCCGATAAGATAATTGTAATGCAATGATTCCACCTTTTATACCTTCTGATGACATTACGCAAAGCATAGCTCAAAGTGTAGAGCAATTATTGATTAACATGGGTGAAGACCCAAGTAGAGAAGGACTTGTACGTACTCCAATTCGTGTAGGTGAGGCAATGCAATTTCTTACTCAGGGCTATAAACAAGACCCAGAAGCAATATTACGAGGAGCTCTTTTTGATGAGGACTATCGACAAATGGTGGTAGTAAAGGATATTACTTTTTATTCGTTGTGTGAACATCATCTCTTGCCATTTTTTGGGAAAGTACATGTGGCCTATATTCCTAATGGAAGAATTACAGGACTGAGTAAGATTGCACGCGTCGTAGATGTTTTTGCGCGACGATTGCAAGTGCAAGAGCGTTTGACCACTCAAATTAAGGATTGTATTCAAAATACACTTAATCCTTTGGGAGTAATGGTAGTTGTCGAAGCAGAACACTTATGTATGCAAATGCGTGGTGTACAAAAACAAAACTCAATAACTACAACAAGCGATTTCACAGGAGCATTCAACCGTCCTGAAACTCGTGGAGAATTCATGAATTTGATACAAAGAGAAGGTTAACTCTCCTTGTTTTCATGTCAGTTATGTGTTGTAGAATCCAACAAAGGATGTGATGAAAATAATGTTAGTTCATTATCATCACTTTCACATGACTATATGCGTGTCCATCTTTGGTATTACATACGACGGTGTATATACCTGATGCTACGCGTTTGCCAATAGTGTTAGTAATATCCCATGTTGCTTCTCCACCTAAACCTTGCAATGTCTTTACTAAATTGCCATTAGCGTCCACAATACGCAATTCGGTATCTGCCATCAATCCCTTGATAACCACGTATCCCTTATAGTTAGGTTGTACAGGATTAGGATATGCGTAGATGTTAGTAAAATCTTCTTGAGGAGGCACAGCATCGCTCATATAGGACATTAGTCCGTCGCTTGTTCCTATAAAAACTTCTCCTGTGGATTCATGAATAGCAATAGACAATATTGAATTGCTCATTAAAGGTGAATTTTCAGCGGTGAAATGTTCTATTGTTTCTTTTCCATCTTCAGATAGCAAGAACACTCCAGATGTGGTTGTACCTATCCATTTACGATTAGCTCCATCTACTACGATAGCATTGATTTGTTCGTTTTCTAACAAATAGTCTGCTAAATTCGTACCATCATTGCGTGGTATGATTACGCGTTCGCAATCATTAGATGTGAAGAAATCTGTCGTGGCAGGAATCAAAAATAATCCCTCATTAGTACCTACCCACAATGTACCATCCATATCTTGCGCTAAAGAATGTATCTCTTTGGGCATAACTTGCTTTCCGTTTTGATCATACCATGTGGTTCGATATACCACCTCGTCGTCAGTAGAATAAGTAGGAGTGCCATTGTCGTTTATTAGAATGAGACCAGGATTGTATCTACACAAAGGAATCCATTTCCATTGTGGATTGCGATTGTCCATCAAAATTTCACCAGGTGTATGCAAAACAACCACATTGCCTTTATACATCAAGTTGAAAGAATGCCACTCTGTCTGATCTGGACTTATGACATGGACATTCTTTGTACCAGTAGCATCCGCAGTATTCAATACCCACAAATATCCTTGGTCATCAAACATCGCGCCATCAGTACGGGTATATCTAGCGGGCTTATTAGGATCAGCCGATCGTAAAGGACTATTTTTTGGCGTATATAGTTGTACTATTTGTTGATCATACATTTCCAGTAATCCAGAACCGTAACTGGTGACAAAATAATGATTCTTGTCCTTTGGATCTTGTGCTACATTCATTAAATCATAGATTTCAGTACCTAATTCTTGATGCAACATAGTGCTGGATATATTAGTCCAAAGTTCATTTTCAAAAAACATGATATTGCCAGGTTTGGTGTTTTGAGTAGCCCATCTTCCACCAGGCAAGACATATAATCGGTCTCCAAAAAAACGCATACGATAGGCCGTATTATCAATAGGTCCGTGCGGATAATATGCTTGCTGGTCTCTTGTAAAAAACAAACCCATTAAAGAGGTGCCAATCCAATAATAATCATTCGCTCCTGTTTCTAGTGCTATGTCATAGACTTTACCCAATTCGGTCAGTTGGAGTGTGTTGGAGTTTATTGTTGTTATACCAAACTTGCTGTTGGGAATGACAAACAACTCATTTTCTAACAAACGTATGCCACCAACGGCGAAAGACTTCGGAGATGATTTCCATGTCGATTTTGAACGAGTCCAAATTGTGGAATCTCTAACAATATACAACTTATCATCATAGCAACACAAGTCTTTTACCTTTTTTCCTGATGGTAGTGCTTGGCTTTTCCAACAAGCATAGTCCATCAAGTTCGCATCCAAAGATGCTAAATATAAGTGGGTAGAAGATACAGCATAAATACTATCTCCAGAAATGGTTATAGAATGAATATCTACTTCAGAAGACTCTTTTCCTAAATAATATGTATCTTTGATCTCACTCTTCTTCATATCCAGCAGAACAATACCAAAACTCATAGCTAAGTATGCCTTTGTACCATGCATATAAATCTCATTTACGATTTTCGATGCATTCATCTGTTTTAGATACAAATCAGGTATATTGTGGATATTTCCTTTGGAATCAATCACATCTAATTGACCATTCTGATAAGCGATTAATAAAGCGTCTAAAGTCGGATTATAACTAATCTGAGAAATGACTGAGGAATTTAAGCCTGTCAAGCGATTGTGATAATTTATTTCTTGAGATTGCTTATCTACAGAAAAGAGCGAATTGCTGGATACTGCATACACTCGATTTCTTGTTACAGCCACCTCAGTAGCATGTTCAAACGCAGTAAGTGCTCGCCATTGGTGCATGGTTCCATAACTCCAGTTGTCCTCCGAAGTGTCAATTTTCTTGTTAGAAAACACTTGTGTTGTTGTACAAACAATCAAAAGTAACAAAAATAATCTTTTCATACTCATTACATTTTTGCCCATATTATTCTTTATAACTCTAATAAAGTGCGCAACTGGTGTAGCGCGCGTGCGCGGTGACTAATGGAATTTTTTTCTTCTGCAGATAGCATAGCAAAAGTAACGTCATATCCTTGAGGGATAAACAGTGCATCGTATCCAAATCCACCTTCACCACTTTCCTCAGTAGCCATTTGACCGTTGATAATACCGTCTACTTGTTGTATTCCTGTTTGCGATATCCATGTGATGACAGTGCGAAAACGTGCTGAACGATCTTGTATTCCTGCTAATTCTGCCAATGCTTTTTGGCGATTAAGATTATCATTTGAGGGAATGCCAGCCCAACGCGCAGAATATACACCAGGAGCATTGTTCAAGGCATTGATTTCCAGTCCAGTATCGTCAGCTAAAACACCAGATATAGTAGTGGTTAGTCCTTTCTTGCAGAGCCAGTCCCAAATAGTCTGAGCTTTTATTAGCGAATTAGCTTCCAACGTGTCGCCAGTTTCCTCTATCTCATTGAAATATTCTATTTGGCGCAATCCTAATACTTCTATTGGCGATAAGATTTGGCGCACTTCATCTAATTTATGTGTGTTATTGGATGCAAATATTAGTTTCATTGTTTTGACAATTTCAAATCTTGCCTGCAAAGTTACTATTTTTTAAGCAAATATCAAAATAATTCGCGTTACTTTGTGTATATTCGATATTTTTTTTGTACTTTTGCCGCGAAAAAATACAATTAAATATGAAAAAGAAACTTTATTTTCTATTGGCATGTATATCAATGAGTGCATGTCTTGAGGCTCAAACTCCAATTTTGGGCGAGTGGATAACCGTTGATGATGCTACAGGGGAACACAAGTCTGTGGTACGCATCTACCAATCAGAAAACGGATTGTATTATGGTCAGATTATTGATCTGTTGGAGGAAAATGCTGATGATGCATTGTGCGTGGAATGTACGGGGGAGGATCGCAATCAACCAATAGTAGGACTGACCATTATCCGCGATATGCAACTCAAGGATGGAGAGCTTCGTAGTGGTAAAGTGCTTGATCCAGACAATGGTAAGTTCTATTATGCAAGAGTTTACCTCAAGGATGGCAAATTGATTCTGCGCGGTTCGCTGGATAAAGCAGGTCTCTTGGGACGAAGCCAAACTTGGTTACCAAAGAACTAATACGACAAAAAATGACTGCTACAGCAGTCATTTTTTTATGAGGTAACGTATATGGTTAAAGGCTTGGTTGTGCCATAGCCTCTGCGATGCAGTGGGCTATCGCGTCCATCTCCGCCGCAGGCAATGTTATTTTAGGATTGGCAAACGACATATCTCCCTCTTTGCTGATTGGAATCAGGTGCATATGCACATGAGGAACTTCTAAACCGATTACTGCCACGCCTACTCTTTTACATTCTACAGCGCCCTTGATGCCACGAGCTACTTGTTTTGCGAAAACCAACATTTCGCTCAGCAAATCATCGTTCAAGTCAAAGATGTAGTCTGCTTCTGGCTCAGCGAGTTTGGGTACAACCAAAGTGTGTCCCTTTTGTAATGGGTTGATATCTAAGAACGCATAAAAATGATCATTCTCAGCCACTTTGTAGCTAGGGATTTCTCCGTTGATGATTTTCGTAAAGATGGTCATAGCTTTTTTGAAAAATGAGTGTTATAATGTATTAAATGCTAATTTCCAAAATCTTGAAAGTTAGTTTTCCTGCAGGCACTACCACTTCTGCGGTATCGCCTACTTTCTTGCCTAACAATCCTTTTGCGATAGGTGTTGTAGTGGCAATTTTGCCCTCCAAGATATTTGCTTCGCCTTCAGTAACAAGTTGATATATTTTCTCTTGTCCTGTTTTTAAATTTTGTACGCGAACTTTGGTCAAGATTTGTACTTCATTGGTGTTTATATCTGTTTCATCAATAATTCGAGCATCGATTATCTTACCCTTAATCATCGCAATCTTGCTCTCTAAAACACCTTGTTCTTCTTTTGCAGCATCATATTCTGCGTTCTCACTGAGATCGCCTTTCTCACGAGCTTCAGCAATAGCTGCAATTACGCGTGGGCGTTCCACGCTCTCCAAATATTGGAGTTCCTCTTTTAATTTTTGAAGACCTTCTGCGGTCATGTAAGTTGTTGCCATATCTGTTTTTTAGTATTTACGATTAAATATCTCGCTCGCAATAAACGCCTTGCGAACATCATCCATATCACTCATGTCAGGTAGTAATGGATCCCCTTGATTATTATCTAAATCTGCCATATTATATATGAAAAAATAGTGAAAACGACACTTCCTTTTTTGTAACTCAGTTTGAAAAACAACGAGAAACTTCCCAGCCTCTCGTTGCCATTAAACCTAAACCTTAACTATGAAAATTTATTGTTTTCGCTGCAAAGGTACTGCTTTTTTCTTATGTATGCAAATTTTTTTTCAAAAAAATGCTTTTTTATAAAAATATTTTGCCTATTTTACTATTTTTCCTTTCAAAGTGGCAGCTGATGCCTCTGTGATTTCTACTTTTACCAGTTCTCCGATATGCCTATTTTCGCGTGGAAAAACAACAGTCTTGTATTGGCTAGTTCTGCCATACATATCTTCATTGCTGCGTTTTGAATATCCTTCTACTAAAACTTCTACTATCTTACCTATCTCACGTAGGTTGCTCTTTAGTGATAGTTGTGTTTGTAAAGCAATAATCTCGTTTAATCGACGTACTTTTTCCTCTTCACTGATGTTATCTGGTAAATGTTTTTGTGCGTGTGTACCAGGTCGTTCGCTATACTTAAACATAAATGCAGAATCAAATCCTACTTCGCGCATCAACGATAATGTTTCTTGATGTTCTTCCTCTGTTTCGCTATGGAATCCACAAAATACATCTGTACTAATAGCTGCATCTGGTAAAATTCGGCGGATAGCAGCTATGCGATCAAGATACCATTCGCGTGTATATTTGCGATTCATTAGTTTCAATATTCTATTTGAACCGCTTTGTACAGGCAGATGGATGAAGCGGCATAAATTGTCGTGTGCGGCTATTACCTCAAGTGTCTGGTCGGACATGTCTTTTGGATGCGAAGTTGTAAAGCGGATACGCATGTTGGGAACCAATTCGGCTATGATGCCCAATAGCATGGAAAAGTTGATTATTTCTTCTGTTCCTTGTTCGTTGGTATGCGTATAGCAGTAGGAGTTAACATTTTGTCCCAATAACGTGACTTCCTTATAGCCTTTTTTCTGTAGATCTAGTACCTCATTTTTGATACTTTCCACATCTCGACTTCGTTCGCGACCGCGGGTGTAAGGTACTACGCAATATGAACAGAAGTTATTACATCCACGCATGATACTCACAAATCCTGAAATAGTCTTGCCAATGCGGGCTGGCATTACTTCGCGATAGGTTTCGGTAGTGCTCAATTGGATGTTGAGTGCAGGTTGTTCTTGCTCGCATAGTGCCAATAGATTAGGAATATCCATATAAGCATCAGGACCCGCAACAAAATCTACTCCATAATCGCGAAGCAGTTCTTCTCCCATGCGTTCAGCCATACAGCCGATCACCCCTATCAATTTGCCTGTATTTTTTCTATTTCTTCCTCCTCGTAATTCTTGCAGACGGTGTTGTACTTTCTGCTCTGCATTTTCGCGAATGGAGCATGTGTTCAAAATAATAATATCTGCATCGGATATATTATCTGCCATCTGACAATCTGCAGTCTGCATAATAGCAGCTACCACTTCGCTATCTGCCACATTCATTTGGCAGCCATACGTTTCTATATAAAATCGTTTCATAATTATTGTATTTCTTGCTTTAATGCCTCGTACGCACACGTATTCATCTCATCGCGCTCGTTATCTACAATCCATCCCCACTTGTTGAAATACCTACACATATTTATTATATGTATCCATAACATTTTCATACTATGGTAGGAAGCTTTTGCATGGTGATGAATAGCTGTTGTGTGGGGGAAATAAACGGTAAGGTACTCCCTATGTATGCGACGGGTAAGATCCATATCTTCGGGGTACATAAAAAAGCGTTCGTCAAACAATCGTGCTTTGCGTACTGCTTCTGTTCGCATAAGCATAAAACAACCACTCAAATAAGGTACATTCATCATCTTGTCGTATCCCGATTCGCGTAGTTCATAGCGATAATTGCGTTTTTTCATCCAACTCTTGGGTAAGAATCTTCTTCCAAACACATCTAATGGGGAAGGTAATAATTTGCACAAGTATTGTAACTCTCCCATTGGTGATATAATCTTGGGCATCACCATTCCTACTTCTGCGTGCTGGCGGATAAAAGATAGCAGACAAGGCAGTGTATCTTGATTGAGAACTATATCAGGGTTTATCACCAAGTGGAATGGTATGTTGTCATAAATACTTTCACGAATGGCAATGTTATGCGCAGCTCCATAGCCTATGTTCCTATTATTATATATATAGTATATTTTGTCTGAGACAAAGGGAAGCGTTTCTGTCTTGTTTGGAGAGTTATCTATCCAATACACAGTTCGTACCTCTTTACATTGCAGAAGTACGGTCGTTAGTTCAACGACTTGTTTCCATTCTGGATTATATAATACAATAGATACATTCAGCATTTCGACGGCAAAGGTACAAAAAAAAATGTATATGTGCAAAAAAAAGAGTCCCGAAGAACTCTTTTTTGATAGCAATAGACTTTCTTCGGTCTATATTATGCCTCTGCGTTCTCAGCTTCTGCAGCGGCAGCCTCTTGAGCAGCTTCTACTGCGGCAGCAGCTAAAGCGTCAGCAGCCTCTTGGCGTTTTTTTGCAACCTCAGCAGCTTTTGCTTTGTTTGCTTCTACTTCTTGAGCAAGCAATGCTTTTGCAGCAGCAGCTTTCTTGTCTGCCTCTGCTTGGCTAATCTTACCATTCTTAACATCTTTTTGAGCTTTCCAAGCATCGAAACGCTTTTGAGCCTCTTCTGCAGAGAATGCACCCTTAGCTACACCACCGTTCAAGTGCTTCATAAGCATAACGCCCTCACCAGAGAGGATGTTGCGAACAGTGTCGGTAGGTTGAGCACCTACATTTACCCAATACAAGGCGCGATCAAACTTCAAGTCAACCTTTGCTGGGTTGTTGTTTGGGTTGTAAGAACCAATACGCTCAATGTACTTGCCATCACGTGGCGAACGGCTGTCTGCTACTACGATGTGGTAGTAAGCGTAGTCTTTGTGACCATGACGAGCCAAACGAATTTTTGTTGCCATTTGTTTTTGTCATTTGTGAGCTACAAATTCACGATTTGCATGCCCGGGTTAATAATTAATGGTATGCCTTTTACACGAAAAAGCGCGCAAAGGTACTGCTTTTTTTTGACATCACCAAAAGATTTGTCGAAAAAAATGTAATTTACTAATTTCTGGCGCGATTTTTGTACATGAAAGTAATAAAGTAATTAAATAAAGTACAATTATGATTCAAACGATTTTTAAGCATATGGAGATTCAAGCCATGGAAGATAACAAGGTGCTTGGTCGGTTAAAATATTCTCTTGTAGGAAAAGAAATGTCTATTTTGCATACCTACTCGTACGCGAGTGGGCGGGGAATAGGGGCGCAATTAGTACGAGCTGCGTTGCAGTGGGCAACAGCTCATCGCTATACGATCATTCCAATCTGTTCGTTTGCACAGAAATACCTCATTGCTAACTCTCAACACAAAAGTCTTAACTCCTGATACCTTATACCACCTCTTTGCCAAAGGGGAAAATAGAGCCAAATGCGAGTTTGAAGTGTTGTGTTCCCCATGGTATGCCGATGATAGTGCAGCACAGAAGGACACCAAATACAAGATGTGTGAGAGCTATCTCCCACCATCCAAGAAATATCCATAGCACATTGAATAGAATATTGATACAACTGTTGGCATTTTCTTTTGCTACAAGATTGTATCCAAAAGGCCAGAGTGCCATGTTGCCTATTTTGAAGAGTTGCACACCGAAAGGGATGCCGATGATAGTGGCGCACATTAATAGCCCAATGAACCAATACATTAGGGCTGTAATAAATCCGCCCATAATGAGCCAAATGAGATTGCCTAAAAAAGTCATATTGTTTGTTGTTTAATATGAAACATGGTTATTAACTTCCCAAATACTCTTGTATCGCTTGCCATTGGCGAATGGCATCGTTTAAACCGAGATTATAGACTTGCTCCAATCGGGCAGAATCTTTCTCTAAGCGGGAGATGGTTATCTCCTCGGAAGGACGAAGAACAAAAACCTTGCCTTCGCGCTCCAGTTGGACTATCTGCTCTATGCGATGATTGTAGTTCTTGTTGCGCTGTTCTACTGTGCGATGGAGATTTTTATAACGAGGGTAGCACAGGCGAGTGATAGCCGTAAGACTCTCTTTACGAACATAGCCCAAAGGACGAGTAAGAACGATAATCACCTTGTCGCAACCTAATTCTAAACATTTATCTAGCGGAATATTATCCGCCAAGCCTCCATCAAAGTATTTTTGCCCATTCCACTCTACCGGACGACTAATGAAAGGCAACGAGGCAGAGGCACGAATAACATCCATCTGATCCCATGTGCTATGCAGGCGAACATACTCCGCTTGCCCCGTTTGCATATTGGTGATAGTGGCATAAAAAGCCGCCTTAGAAGCCATAAAAGTCTCGTCATCAAAAGGATCTAACTCTCTGGGTAACAAGCTATAAGCAAAATCCTTGTTGATCATATTACCCGTTGTAAGCCACGAATGTAAACTGATATAGCGGCGATCACCAACAAAGCGTTTGTTGTAGCGCAACACACGTCCACGCTGCTGCGACAGTAGGTTCAACTCCCGTATCGCCCGCAGAAGTGCCACACACCACATCGGGCATGAATTGTTGCTCCATCATCACATCCAGCACACCTGCGGTATATAATCCTCGCATGCCGCCCCCTTCTAGGACAAGGCGAATCTTCATATTAGAATAAAATGAATTACTTCGTGAAGTTGATCATTGGCATCATATTGTTGCTGCCTTGGATTTGTGGCATCTTACCGTCCCATTTCTCAATCCAGTCTTCGAGCACGATATTGTGCGTCAAAGACGCAGAGATTGTGCGGTTGTAGTATGCTTCGGCATCCGCTTTGATCTTCATGGCCTGCGCCTCACCTTCGGCTTTGGCGATGGCAATCTTAGCATTCGCTTCGGCTTGCTTCACCTCGTTCTCTGCCTTCAATGCAGCTTGTACGGCAGCGTTCTTGGCATCAATCATTTGACGAAGTGATTCTGGAGGAGTGATCTGCGATGTAAACTCGGTTACAATAAAACCTTCGGCTGTTAGAGTCGAGTCTAGCATGATACGCACCTCACTCTCAAAACTTGCTCGGTTGGCCATCAGTTCGTCAGAGGTGTAATTATTCGCCACCACACGATATGCATCATAGATTACAGTACGCATATATCCCTCCTCAATATCGCTAAGCGAGCGGCGATACTTAAAGAACACATCCACTGCCTTATCACGATTGAGATAGTACGCCATCGTTGGGTCCATCTCAAAGATAGCCGCATCTTTAGTATTGACATTAAATGGGTGATAATCTACGCGTTGCACGAAGATTGGGTAAGTAAACACATCCGTCGTAATGGGGCAATAGAATACATAACCCGTTACAGGAGTAGCATCCAATGTACCCTGCTCCGTCAGAGAGAGTTTATTAAACTTGATACCTACTTCAGAGGAATCCACACGTGTGCAGCGCACAAAAATACTGCAACATACCACGAGTACCAAAAATATTACAATACTCATGATGCCTTTAGTCTTAAAAAAATCGTTCATAATTCGGTTGTTTAATATGTTTAATGATTTTGTTGATTTCAGCTTTATCGTTAGGTTTCATGTTTTTGCCGTAGGATAACGAGTGCAAAGGTACAAAAAAGTTTGTATATATGCAAAAAAAATAGCAATAATTTTAGCAAAAAAGCTGACTTGTTAGTCAATGTGAATTTTGCCGTTGAGCAGAGCCGTGTTTTTACCCTCTTAAGTATCTATTATTCCCCTTTAAAGGGGGAATTATACTTAAGGGGTTACGGCTCTCGCTCAAAAAATGGTAAATTTACGGTAAAATTCTTCGCTGAAAATCTGAAAAAATGAGAAATTTTTATTACCTTTGCAGTCGCATTTGATTAGCAGACTGCAATAACATGATTAACCATTAAACTAGATAACTATGACTGTACATGTAGCATCGTTTTTAGAAAGTATCGGAGGGTCAATTGACAAGGATCATTACCTCCGTCCCATCCCAGGCAGACTGGGTTATGCTGCCTATTGTCACAAACCAGATTACTCCCAAAAGAAGCGCAAAGAAATGTCTGAGCGTCCTATCGTTAAGGCGTTTAGCCAAGTATCTGCTGAGGCGAGCGTTATTCTACGTGACCCTGTACAACGCGAAGCGTGGGAAGAGAAACATCGTGCCGCTTTGCGCGAAGCCAGCAGACACCAGCGCATGCCAAGCGCAAAAGGTAAACCAACCGTGCCTGCTCGCCTATGCGATTTCATAAGAAAGGAATTAAGCAAATCCAACTCATAATTCCTTTGCCTGTACACTCTATACTTTACACCTTACACCTTACACCTTACACCCTATACTCGCCCCTTACATGCCTCTTTATCGCATTGGAATCTCATTGGAACCTGATTGGAATCTGATTGGAACCTCACTGTATGATCACTGATATTTCGAGCCATAATCGCCGATAGATCAACCGCATGAAAATTACCAATCAAAACCTATTTCCGCTTGGGATTTTTGGGAAACCAACCACGCTCTACACGCTTCTCCTGCTGGAAGAGTTCGAGGATAGACCAGAAACTAGAGAAAGCAATAACTCCAAGAATCACAGATAGATACATATTATTGGCAAACAACGAGCCAATAAGCATGCCTACGCCCACCAACGCAAATACCCACCAACATTTGGTACCGAAATAATATTCACCCTTTATCACCAAAGGATGAAACAAACCAATACAAAGAAAAGCAACTAAACCGAGAAGAATACTAGAGAAATTCATATTGTAATTATTTAGTTTAGTAGATCGCTTCGCTGTAGATCGTTACGCTATCGCGCCCGCTATGTTTTGGCGTTTGTTCTTCATCTGCACATTGATCCTGTCCATTATCGGACTAAAGTTTGTGTCATAATGCCTTGAGAGTAGAGAATTAAACGAACTAGAATCTATTTTTACCTCTAAAAGTGAACTTTTAGTTCAAAAACTTGCGTATATCAACAATTTTTAGTAATTTTGCGGGCTTTTTCGTAATATGCGCAATGTGCGCATACATATGGGCACACAAAAGGAATATGCAAAACATCAGAAATATAGCCATCATCGCACACGTTGACCACGGTAAAACGACCTTGGTTGACAAGATGTTGTACACCGCCAACCTCTTCCGCGAGAACGAGCAGAAAGGCGAGCTCATTCTCGACAATAACGAGTTGGAGCGCGAGCGCGGTATCACCATCTTGGCGAAGAACGTAGCCATTGAATACAAGGGCTGCAAGATCAATGTGATTGACACTCCGGGCCACGCCGACTTCGGTGGCGAGGTGGAGCGCGTACTCAACATGGCAGACGGCGTGCTGCTCCTCGTAGATGCCTTCGAAGGCCCTATGCCACAGACTCGCTTCGTGCTACAAAAAGCCTTGGAACTCAATCTCAAACCAATCGTAGTCATCAACAAAGTAGATAAACTCAACTGCCGTCCAGACGAGGTGCAAGAGGAGGTATTTGACCTAATGCTCAACCTTGACGCGACCGAAGAACAACTCGACTTCCAAACCATCTACGGTTCGGCTAAGAACGGCTGGATGTCCTCCGATTGGCACAAGCCAACGACTGACCTCACCGCATTGATGGACACCATCATTGAGCACGTGCCTGCACCAGAGATGTTGGACGGTACACCACAGATGTTGATTACCAGTTTGGATTATAGTCCATACTTGGGTCGTATCGCTGTGGGACGCGTACACCGTGGTGCCTTGAAGAACGGTCAGAATGTGACCTTGGCAAAGAAAGATGGTAGCAAAGTGCGTTGCAAGATCAAAGAGTTGCACACCTTCTCAGGCATGGGCCGTATGAAAGTGGAAGAAGTGAAATCAGGTGATATCTGCGCGCTCATCGGTATTGAGGGCTTTGAGATTGGCGATACTATTTGCGATTACGAGAATCCAGAGGCACTCGATCCAATTGCAATCGATGAGCCAACCATGTCGATGGTGTTCACCATCAACGATTCTCCATTCTTTGGCAAGGACGGTAAGTTCGTGACCTCACGCCATATCCAAGACCGCTTGAACAAGGAGCTCGAGAAGAACCTCGCCCTCCGCGTGGAGCGTGGTACAGACGAGACATCGTGGAATGTGTTTGGCCGCGGTGTGTTGCACCTGAGTGTATTGGTAGAGACCATGCGTCGTGAGGGATATGAGTTGCAAGTGGGTCAGCCACAAGTCATCATCAAGGAGATTGATGGCGTGAAGTGCGAACCTGTAGAGCAACTGACCGTAAACACCCCAGAGGAGTGCTCGGGTAAGATCATCGAATATGTATCCACCCACAAGGGCGAGATGACCCGCATGGAGATGATCAACGACCGTGTGCAATTGGAGTTTGTGATTCCTAGCCGTGGTATCATCGGTATGCGTACATATGTGCTGAACGTATCAGCTGGAGAGGCGATCATGGCACACCGTTTCTTGGAGTTCCAACCATACAAAGGCGAGATCGTGAAGCGCAACAATGGTTCGCTCATCGCGATGGAGTCGGGTACAGCCTACGCATATGCCTTGGACAAACTGCAAGATCGTGGTCGATTCTTCATCTCGCCACAAGACGAGGTGTATGCTGGTCAGGTAGTGGGCGAGAGCTCGAAAGAGGGCGACATCGTGATCAACGTGACCAAGTCAAAGAAGCTGACCAATATGCGTTCGAAATCTGCAGACGACAAGGCGGTATTGCCACCACCTGTCATCTTCTCGCTCGAAGAGGCGCTGGAGTATATCAAGGAGGATGAGTATGTAGAGGTAACGCCTAACTTCATGCGTATCCGCAAGATTATCTTGGATGAACTCGAGCGCAAACGCGCAAACAAGAATTAACAGGAAATCTTACGCTCCAAAAATTAAAATTTATTATAGTATATTACCCAACAACAAGAAATTTTGAATAATTTTCTATAATTGTTTATAATTTTGGGAGAGCAAACAACTATCGAATAATAATTTAAAATTTTAGTGATATGAAATTCGAACAAACAGAAATCAAAGACCTCACCGCGGTTATCACGCTCACAGTGGAGCCAGCAGACTATCAAGAGGCAGTTCAAAAAGAACTTATCCAAATTCGTAAGAAAGCTAACATCCCAGGTTTCCGTCCAGGTATGGCACCTAAGGGTATGTTGCAAAAGATGTACGGCAAGAGCATCCTC
>JAFNUD010000112.1 GCA_017384225.1 Paludibacteraceae bacterium | reverse complement strand
TATCGTAGAACGTGTTTCCGGTACCGAAATCACCGTTCGTTACGACAACGAAGGTGAAGTAACTCACAATCTGGTTAAGTTCGTTCGTTCCAACCAGTCTACCTGTGTAAACCAGCGTCCCATCGTTAACGTTGGCGACCGTGTTCACAAGGGCGACGTAATTGGTGTCAGGCCTTATACTTCTTCTTTCAAATTGGCAAAGCCATGTGTTTTTGTTAAACAGTCGCCTGGGCCATTTCTCTGCGCCCACATCACTGTGGGGTCCTTTCTCCCTAAGTTACAGGACTAATTTGCCTAGTTCCTTAGCCACGGATCACTCGAGCACCTTTGGATTCTCTCCTCGACCACCTGTGTCGGTTTACGGTACTGGTGGCTATAACATGTCTTTAGAAACTTTTCTTGGAAGTCTGCTTAACTGCATTATCAACTCTCTTTACAGATCATTGTACTTTCCAACTTCAGCTAATTGAGGGATTTGCCTCTCAATCAATACCTTTGTTGTTTAACGTGCTATTCCGTCAGCACGCAGCAGGGACGCTCCTCCGTCATTCCTTCAGTGTTATAGTCAGTATCGGAATATTAACCGATTGTCCATTATCTACGCCTTTCGGCTACGACTTAGGTCCAGACTAACCCTGATCCGATTATCGTTGATCAGGAACCCTTGGTCTTTCGGTGTGCGGGTTTCTCGCCCGCATTATCGTTACTTATGCCTACATTTGCTTTTCTAAAAACTCCACGTAATCTCACAACTACGCTTCTTCGTCGTTAGAATGCTCCCCTACCAATACTTACGTATTCCATAGCTTCGGTAGTATGCTTATGCCCGTTTATTATCCATGCTAAACTGCTCGACTAGTGAGCTGTTACGCACTCTTTAAATGAATGGCTGCTTCCAAGCCAACATCCTAGCTGTCTCTGCTGTTTAACCGCGTTATTTCAACTTAGCATACATTCCGGGACCTTAGCTGATGGTCTGGGTTATTGCCCTCTCGGCTATGGACATTAGCACCCATAGCCTTTCTCCTGCTCTCGACCTTTACAGCATTCGGAGTTTGTCAGGAATTGGTAGGCGGTGAAGCCCCCGCATCCTATCAGTAGCTCTACCTCTGTAAAGTATAAGCAAGGCAGCTCCTAAAAGCTTTTCGGGGAGTACGAGCTATCTCTCAGTTTGATTAGCCTTTCACCCCTACCCTCAAGTCATCCGAAGCTTTTTCAACAGCTACCGGTTCGGACCTCCACTCTGTGTTACCAGACCTTCATCCTGCTCAAGGGTAGATCACTAAGTTTCGCGTCTAATGCTGTTAACTATCTCGCCCTATTCAGACTCGCTTTCGCTTCGGCTACAATTCTTCAAATCTTAACCTCGCTAACAACATTAACTCGTAGGCTCATTATGCAAAAGGCACGCCGTCACCACTTTGCGTGGCTCCGACCGCTTGTAAGTACACGGTTTCAGGTTCTATTGCACTCCGTTGTTCACGGTTCTTTTCACCTTTCCTTCACAGTACTGGTTCACTATCGGTCTCTTGGTAGTATTTAGCCTTGCCAGATGGTGCTGGCTGTTTCAGACAGGATTCCTCCGGTCCCGCCTTACTCAGGATCCTACTATGCTAATCTCTCATTTCTAATACAGGACTTTCACCTTCTTCGGTCCATCTTCCCAAATGATTCTTATATGATTAATTATGCAATGTCGTAGTCCTTCAACCCCAATATCGCCGTAACAATATTGGTTTGGGCTCTTTCGGTTTCGCTCACCACTACTCCCGAAATCATTCTTATTTTCTCTTCCTATGGGTACTTAGATGTTTCAGTTCCCCACGTTCGCCCCGCTTTTAGCGGTGATAAGCCTTCAGCTTATCGGGTTCCCCCATTCGGATATCCACGGATCTATTCGTATTTGCCAATCCCCGTGGCTTTTCGCAGCTTGTCACGTCCTTCTTCGCCTCCAAGAGCCTAGGCATCCCCCGTGTACTCTTAGTAACTTCTCTCGTTCTCTCTTGTATGTATTCAAAATTGTCAAAGATCTCTTTTCCCTCTCTTGGGATTAGGACTCAGCACTAACACATCACTGAGTCTTATTTTTCGTTTTGGGAGTGCAAAATTACAACTTTTTTCGCAACTACCAAATTTTTTTTCATATTTTTTTATGCTTCAGGTAAAACTGAAACGTATGACTTATTGTCTCTTTTCTTCTTAAACTCAACAGTTCCATTAACCAAAGCAAACAATGTATGGTCTTTTCCCATACCTACATTTTGTCCTGGATTGTGAACTGTTCCTCTTTGTCTTACAATAATATTACCTGCGATACATTTTTGACCGCCGTATATTTTCACTCCTAAACGTTTGCTTTCTGATTCACGTCCGTTACTTGAACTACCGACACCTTTCTTGTGAGCCATATTCTTATTTTATTTCAAGTTTATAAATCCTTTAACTAAAATCTTACAATATATCTGAAATTAATATTTGTGTAAGATATTGACGATGTCCATTCATCTTTTGGTATCCTTTTCTTCTCTTTTTGTGGAAAACCAAAACTTTTTCGCCTTTTATATGTTTAATTACTTGAGCCTTTACAACAGCTCCTTCTATAAATGGAGCACCAACTGTGATGTTTCCATCTACGTCTTTTAGCATCACGGTGTCAAAAGCAATTTCTGCTCCTTCTTCATTTTGAAGACGGTGAACAAAAATCTTTTGATCTTTTTGTACCTTGAATTGCTGTCCTGCTATTTTTACTACTGCGTACATTTTAT
Source organism: Paludibacteraceae bacterium (assembly GCA_017384225.1). Classification (GTDB taxonomy): domain Bacteria; phylum Bacteroidota; class Bacteroidia; order Bacteroidales; family Paludibacteraceae; genus Colicola. The sequence goes on along the minus strand of JAFNUD010000112.1, from coordinate 838 downwards.
TTTTTATTTAAATTTCTTTTTGAAACGAGTTGCAAAATTAGATATTTATTAAATAATAGCAAAATAATTCACTAAAAAAATTTACACTATCTAAATTTCAGCTCTGTTTATCAACAATTTAATGTTTATAAATATTGTTAGACATTAAATCTAAAATGCATTATATCCCCGTCTTGAACGATATATTCTTTACCTTCAACGCTCATTTTTCCTGCTTCCTTACATGCAGATTCGCTTTTTAGAGTTACGAAATCTTCATACTTGATCACCTCTGCACGAATAAAACCTTTTTCAAAATCCGAATGAATTACACCAGCACATTGAGGAGCTTTCCAACCACGGTGAAAGGTCCAAGCACGTACTTCTTGTACACCTGCGGTAATGTAAGTTTGCAAGTCTAACAACTTATAAGCCGCTTTAATAAGACGGGCTACACCCGATTCTTTTAAGCCTACTTCTTCTAAGAACATTTGGCGTTCTTCGTAGGTTTCAAGCTCGGCAATATCGGCCTCGGTAGCAGCGGCAACTATTAAAATTTCGGCATTTTCTTCTTTTACAGCCTCGCGTACAGCATCTACATAAGCATTGCCATTTACTGCACTGGCCTCGTCTACGTTGCATACATACATAACAGGCTTATCGGTAAGCAAGCAAAGATCGCGCACCAACTTGCGTTGTTCTTTGTCTAATTCTACGGTTCTAGCCGATTTACCTTGTTCTAAGGCCTCTTTATACATAGCATAGATAGTATAAAGTGCTTTGGCATTTTTATCGCCTGCATTGGCTTGTTTGTACACTTTTTGAATACGCGAATCGATGGTTTCAAGGTCTTTTAATT
>JAFNUD010000045.1 GCA_017384225.1 Paludibacteraceae bacterium | reverse complement strand
CATCTGCTGTTCGTTGTAAATACTCCATAATAGTTCTATTTTGTTAGAGGCTGCAAAGGTACTAAAAATAAATGACATATGCAAACTATTCGGTGTTTTTGAGGTATTTTATTCGGTGTTTTTGAGGTGTTTTGATCTGTGATTTAGAGGATATTCTTACATAATTACGGCAAACTTTCGGCACAATCTTCTGCACTCAAAAACTGTTTTCAAGAAAAATACACTCACGCGGGAAGTCTAGTATAATACTACACTTCCCGCTTGCTATATATATGTGAATAAAGTAAAATACGATTAGTACAAAAATCCAAAGAGCCAAAGAGGTATCTTGTTTTCGAAACCAATATCTATATTGTCTGCTACAACATAACTATTAGGGATATTTGCAATTTGCTTGTGATTCTTATTCTTACCCCCAACCTCAAATAGATAGTGATTGTCAGCAAGAATATCTCCCTTTTGTGGCATAGTAATCTTATGCTCCTTAACTAACATGGAAGCGCAGAATGTTTCACGCAATGTACCCACATCTGCATTGGGCGATAGCGCATACATTAAGTTAGTATTCTCAAATAATATTTTCTCTGGCTTGTTGATTTGTCCCCAACTCTCAGAATCAGCATACAAACGGCGTATCAATGCTGCCTTATCCAACAAATCAATCAATTTGAGTAGTACATTCCGTGATATGGTAAGCGACTTGCAGAGCGATGAGATATTTAATGTGTATGGATTTTGCTGCGCTAAAATTGCCAATAGTGGTTTTACCTTATATACAGACTCATATTCTAAATTAGAGACAGCAGGAATCTCATTGAAGATGATGGTATCAATCACCTGGCTCAGTCGATCGTTATAATTCGTTGTGTCGTCGCGATAAAATGGATAGTATCCTTCTTTTACATACTGCTCAAAATGAAGCAGCACCTTGATATCCTTTTGAATCGTAATATCGCGACATATATCCAAATGACGAGTTACAATATCTTCCAATGAGTAGCTTGGCAAATCTGCAATTCCTTCCAGTTTGAGGTACTCGCGAAAACTCAATCCATGCATTGTATATACTCGACAACGGCGTGATAGATCATACACCTGACGAATAATGTCCAGAGCATTACTACCTGTTACAACAACATGAATATCTGGATAGGAATCGTAGATATTTTTCAACTCCTGTGCCCAATTATCATACCTATGGATCTCATCAAGAAACAAATGACTTATTCCGTGTGTATAGGCGTACTCTGCTAAATCAACCAAAGTATGGGAAGCAAACCACATATGATCAACAGAACAATATAAAACTTTATTTTTATCAGGAAATGTTCGCTGAATATGCTGCATAATCATTGTTGTTTTTCCAGACCCTTTGGGACCACGAATTAAAATCAAACGATTAGCCCAATTGATTTCATCGTATAAATAACGCATCTGACCAAATTGCGAATATCGCTTTAGCAATCTGTGGAAATAAGTAATTAATTGTTCCATGTTTTTACTTTTGAATATCAATAAAATACTATATATTTAACTCTTAAAAGTGAAATCAATATGTAATATTTTACTTTTGAAAGTTAAATTTGCCGCAAAAGTACAAAAAAACTTTCAATGGTGCAAATATTTTCAATAAAAAGATTGTGAAAAGTATTTTTTTTGTAAAAATAACACTTTTGCAGTCTAAAACTGCTTGAATTACATTTTTCGGCGCAATCTGCGGCGCGCGAAAACTTTTTTCAAAAAAATACACTCATTTTATCACGACTTAAGAAAAGTGAAAACTTTTCTCCTATAATATTGTATATCTACAATATTTTTTGTACCTTTGCAGGCAAATTTGGATACAACTATAATTTACGGAGATAGCAACATGACTCCTTTTAACAACGAGAAATACATCCGCATACAGTCGGAGCATATCAAAGAGCGTATTGCGCAGTTTGGTAATAAGCTTTACCTTGAGCTCGGTGGTAAACTTTTTGACGACTATCATGCTAGTCGCGTACTGCCTGGTTTTCAGCCAGATAGCAAACTCACGATGCTTACGCAACTCCGTGATACCATGGAGATTGTCATCGTCATCTCTGCTGCCGACATCGAGAAGAACAAAGTGCGCCAAGACTTAGGTATCACCTACGATGTGGATGTATTGCGCCTGAGAGAGGAGTTTATGAACCAAGGGTTCCTTGTTAACTCCGTGGTAATCACTCACTACAGCGGTCAAGCGTCGGCGCAGAACTACAGCCAACGCCTTGAACGTCTCGGCATCAAAACCTACTTCCACTACACCATCGAAGGCTATCCACACAACGTGGCACTCATCGATTCCGCAGATGGTTTTGGCAAGAACGATTATATCGAGACCACCCGTCCGTTGGTGGTAGTGACTGCTCCAGGTCCTGGTAGTGGAAAAATGGCAGTTTGCTTGAGCCAACTCTATAACGAACACCAACGCGGCAACCAAGCAGGTTATGCCAAGTTTGAGACTTTCCCAGTGTGGAACCTCCCACTCAAGCACCCTGTGAATAAAGCCTACGAGGCTGCTACTGCTGACCTGAATGATGTCAATATGATTGACCCATATCACTTGGAGGCATACGGCAAAACGGCGGTAAGTTATAATCGCGATTCGGAGATATTCCCTGTACTAGATGCCTTGTTTACAGGCATTTATGGTCACAACCCATATAAGTCACCTACCGACATGGGTGTGAACATGGTGGGCTTCTGCATCGAAGATGATGAGGCATGTTGCCAAGCCAGCAAGCAGGAGATTATTCGCCGCTATTACCATGCGCTCAACGATTTCGCCAATGGCGACATCAGCGAAGCAGTAGTCAATCGCATTGGTCGTTTGTTCCAACAAGTGGGTATCTCCACTGCCGACCGCAAGACCACAACCACCGCTAACGAACGCAAAGAGCGAGACAATAGTATGGCTGTTGCCGCTATCGAACTGCACGACGGAACTATCATTACCGCCGAGGCTTCTCCCCTACTCGGTTCCAGCGCAGCACTTTTGCTTAATGCAACGAAGTATCTCGCAGGCATTGACCACGATGTAAAGCTCATTCCACAAGAGATGATTGAGCCAATCCAACACACCAAAATAAACTACCTGCGTGGTCGCAACCCCCGCTTGCATACGGATGAGGTGTTGGTAGCACTATCAGTGCTCTCCTTACACGACGAGAACTGCCGCAAGACTTTGGACGCGCTACCACAATTGATAGGCTGTCAAGTCCATTCTACAGTAATGTTATCTGAAGTAGATAGAAAAATATTCCGCAAACTCGGAATCGACCTGACTTGCGATCCCATAAAAAAGTGATATAGTAAAGCTACATTTTTATTCATTCAGCAGCACCGCCGTATGACATGCTACCACGCCTGCTGTTTCGGTACGCAGGCGTGAACGCCCTAATCCCACTGGCACGAATCCTTCTTTGATTGCCAACTCCACTTCTTGCTCTGAGAAGTCACCTTCTGGACCTATCAATATCAGCACATCCCTACCCTTTCGTAGCGCATCCTTCAATTCGCGTTTCTCATCCTTGTAGCAATGGGCTATAAATTTATCCATCGCCTCTTCGCCTCTTCGCCTCATCGCCTCAGCGGGGTCCCCGACGAACATCGTGGGTTCGTGGGGTGCTCTATCGCCATACATCTCCATCAACGTAGTAAAATCGGTCAATGGATTGAGTTTGGGCAGATAAGGCGTAAGCGATTGTTTTGCCGCTGAAAGAATAATCTTCTCCAATCGGTCATTGCGTAGGTTCTTGCGCTCGGAAAAGCGACACAACAGCGGTGTAATCTCATCTACACCAATCTCCGTGCATTTCTCCACCATCCACTCCAGTCGCTCAATATTCTTCGTGGGAGCAATTGCCACATGCAAGTAGATATTGTGCGTTTTCTCTTGTTTCTCTTGGCTGATAATCTCAAACTCACAATGTCTTGGATGGGGATTCGTGATACGCGCATGGTAGGTCGTCCCGCGCCCATCAGTCAGCAGAATCTCATCGCCACGGTCATAGCGCAGCACACGCACACAATGCGCCGACTCCTCCTCACTGAGGAAATGACTCGTTTCTATGTCGGGGGTATAAAATAGATACATTCTACTCCAATTTTGTGCAAAGTTACTACAAAAAATGCACATACGCAAGCAAACGAGCACTTTTTTTGAAAAATAATAGATTTCATCTATTGAAGCAGCTTCTCTGCTACTCGTTGGAAGCTTGCTTACATAAGAGTATGCAGAGGGGCAGATTCATAAGGCGAAGCCGTATTTTTCAAAACAGGCGAGCACCGCTGGAGTATGTGCTGCATAGCGCGACCGTAGCTACGAGGTGGGCGAGCGTAGCGAGGTCGGTGCCCTCGAAGTTACTACAAAAAATGCACATACGCAAGTAAAGCGAGCTTTTTTTGAAAAAGATAGATTTTATCTATCAATCAAGGTGTTACCTATTGTTCAACTAATTTATGTAAGAACCCGCATTTTTTCCCTACTCGCACCATACAATAACCACACAATAACCATACAATAACCACACAATTCGGGGCGGTCATAGTATCTATCTATTTCTTATCTACTCAAGTCGTCCGTTAAGGAGATTTTAGGTTTATTGTTTATAACAAATCTTAAGTCCAGAATCCCGCTTCTTGTCTCCCGCCGCCTGATTCTTGACTCCCGATTCCAAAATTTACTGCAAACATAATCATAAAACCCTGAATTTCCAAATTTTTCTAAAGAAAAATGCAAAAAATCTCATTTCTGCCAACTCCACATATCAGTTCTGTGCTCGGCGTTAATTCGCCGAGTATTTTTCCCGCCTTTACACCCTACACAAGCGGGGTCCCCGACAAAGTTTGTGACTTTGTGGGGTGCTCTTACACTTTCCACCATAAAAATCGCATTTTGGTGCGATTTTTCTTGCACATCTGCAAATTTTGTTGTACCTTTGCACACATAATTAGCCCTAAAATCATGTCATTCAATTTTGAGCATCTTGCTAACCATATTATAAGCATTCAGAATACTTTATCTGCAAATGTTGCACATGCAATTAACCTATCTCTCACAACACGAAATTGGTTGATTGGATGTTATATTGTTGAATACGAACAACACGGTGAAGATCGAGCGCAATATGGTGAAGCACTCTTAAAGAATCTTGCGAAACGCATTAACATGCGAGGTTTAGGAGAACGACGTCTTTATGAATTTAGACAGATGTACAAAATATACCCTCAATTAGGTAGCGAAGTTCTCCCTTTCGCATTGAAAATCAGCAATTCAGAAATATTGCGGTTGCCAACCGCAATATCTGAGCAAGGATTAGGCGATACCATTTTGCGGTCAGCAACCGCAAAATTAGAAACGACAACATTGGAAACATGGCAAACACCAACTGACAAGCTTTTTAATAGTTTATCCGCTACACATTTGCTATACTTATCCAACATTGCAGAGCCATTAAAACGCGCATTTTACGAGCAAGAGGCAATCAGCGGTTGCTGGACGGTGAAGGAATTGGAGCGACAAGTTGCCTCTCTCTACTACGAGCGCATGGGTATCTCCAAAGACAAGCAGTTGTTACACCAGCGCGCCACGAAAGAGGCGCTTGCTACCCGTCCACAAGATATTATCCGTGATCCTATTACTTTAGAGTTCCTTCATTTGCCAGAACAGATGACTTATACTGAAACCGAACTAGAATCAGCTATTTTGGATCATTTGCAGATGTTCTTGTTGGAGTTGGGTAATGGTTTCTGTTTTGAGGCGCGTCAAAAGCGTATTTTGATTGACAATGACTATTTCAAAGCGGACTTGGTATTTTATCATCGCATATTGAAATGCCATATGATTGTTGAATTGAAAACCGACCGCTTCCGCCACGAATATGCTTCTCAATTAAACATGTATCTCAATTATTACCGTCACGAAGTAATGCAGGCAGATGATAATCCACCAATTGGTTTGTTGCTTTGTACTGATTATGGAAAAACATCTGTACAATATGCTACAGAAGGATTATCTGATAATCTCTTTGTTAGTAAGTATCGTTTGCAACTACCATCGGAGGATGAGATACGAAAATATCTGGAAGAGAATGTATAAATAATATACACATAAATTCTCCTAACTCCCCTGCCATTTATGCAAAACTCGCATAAATGGCATTTTCTTTTCTCTAAACCCTAAACAGTAGGCGCCTTGCGCCGTTCTCTAAACGGCAACATAGTCGCCGCCTTTAAACCTTAAACTCTAAACTTTCAACTGAAAAATTTGCACGATTGTAAATTTTTCAGTACCTTTGTCCCCGAATCCTACGCTGGTGGGAAATATGTCCTGCGAAAAGCGTTTCGCAATGGTTCTTTCTTGGGTAGGTTTCTGACATATTGAAATTATCGTTTGAGCCACTTTGTGGCGAGATAAGAAATAGCGTTTATTGCGCTTTGTGAATAAATAAACAACAATATTGACCCTTAAAAATCAAACAATTATGAGAAAACTTTTATCAGTTTTATTCTCCACCCTTCAAGGCGGACTTCGAGGGGGACTTCTCATCCTCGCCCTCCTCGCCACCTCCACCCTTTGGGCGTATGATTTCCAATCGGGTGATTTGTTCTACAACATCACTAGCAGTTCCGAACCTTATACCGTCGAGGTGACATATCAAAAGAAGGGGATATTAGGTATAGGTAATAACTATATAGGTCTCACCACCGCCACCATCCCCAAAACTATTACCTATAACGGTACTACCTACAGCGTGACAGGCATTGGAGAATATGCTTTTAATTGGTCCCCAGTAACCTCTGTGACTATCCCTAACAGCGTAACAAGCATTGGAGCGGAGGCTTTCTTGAATTGCATTTCTTTGACCTCGGTGACTATCGGTGAAAGCGTGACAAGCATTGGAGCGGAGGCTTTCTCTTATTGCACTTCTTTGACCTCTGTGACTATCCCTAATAGCGTAACAAGAATTGGAGATGAGGCTTTCTATCGTTGCATATTCGCAGAAAATAATTTTGTAAACAACAGCACTCTTGATGCAGAAACGAATAATTATTGGGGAGCTATAATCGTAGATTCAGAAATTGATGGATTGCTAATACGTAATGATACAGTTATCGACTGCCGTCATTCTTTGACCTCGGTAACTATCCCTAACAGCGTAACAAGCATTGGAGCGGAGGCTTTCTCTGGCTGCTATTCTTTAACCTCTGTGACTATCGGTGAAAGCGTAACAAGCATTGGAGATGAGGCTTTCTCAAATTGCTCTGTCCTCGAGGCTATTGTTTGGAATGCAAAGAATTATGCTGATGCTTCATCATCATGGACTGCACCATTCCATGGAATTACTTCTCAAATTAAGTCCTTCACATTTGGTGAAACTGTAGAGCATATTCCTGCATATCTTTGCTG
>JAFNUD010000013.1 GCA_017384225.1 Paludibacteraceae bacterium | reverse complement strand
CGCTGCTGTTGGCGATGCAGGTATTCAAAAAGCAGCTAAGCAAGCGGGTATCACTAAGATCAGCCACGTTGATAAGAAAGTTTTCAGCGTTTTGGGCTTGTTCACCAAGGTTACTTACACTGTTTACGGTGAGTAATTAATCGTCCAAACTACGAGGGCAATTCTTTAGGAAATGCTCTCGTAGTATTTTGTAACAATCTATGAAAAAACTTATTGTAGCATTCGCTTTGCTCGCAATATCCCTCTCTATCTTTGCTGAAAAGACGGAGGAAATGTATGTCATGCGTCATACCACGCAAGGACAGTTGTATTTTATTTCGGAAATCATATTTCCTGCTACGGATAGCAAATTCAGTTTACCCTTTGATATCACCTATCTCAATACTTCCGACTCTTTATCAATCAAGATGACTGTCCCTCATCACACATTGACCAATGTGGACTCTGTAGCATTGGTGTTGCAAGATGATAGGTATGTATGTCCTATGGTAAAATCTATATATAAGGAAAAAGAAAAGAAACATTGGATACATCGCTGCGACTGTGCTTTCACGTATGAGGCGGCAAAAAAAAACTTCACACAGCCTGCTACATCGCCACAGGTAGTCGTCTATACGGCTGCAGGAACTCAGACCTATGCAATGCCCCCTAAAAAATGGCAAGCGTTGCACCAGCATCTTCTTGAGATCTTTATGCTCATTGATGCTTCCAAGAGATAACTATAAGTAAACTACAAATATGAAAAAAATCGTATTCTTTTTTATTGCTGCATTGGCTTTTACTGCATGTGGAGCGTTGAAACCTACCACTTGCTCTGTTCAACCTACTTTCTACAAGTATCGTTATGTGTATATCATGCCTACGGGCTCTGTTACGGGTAGTACTAGTGTTTACACCTCCTATGTTGACAACCGTGTGCATGGTGGCGTGACCCGCACTACCAACCCTTCAGATATGATGTCTGGCTATCTCATGCAAAAGGGATTTACTATTTTGCCTCAGCTTGATCAAAACAAATTAACCGAGACACTCGTGCTTAGCTATGGTGAGACAGGGCATCGTGATGTAGGATTCCTTTGGCTATCTACTTCTACCAACATCATTATCCAGTTTCGCGATGCGCAAACCAATGACCTGATTGCTTCTGCAGAAGCAGAGGACTTCGGCTCTACCGAGGCAGATAATGTCCGCTATGCCATCCAAAAAGCGTTAGATGCTATCTTCTCACAACCAAGATATTATTAATTAGTAAATAAAAACAGAAATGAAAAAGATTGTATTCCTAATGATGCTTGCCCTGATGGCTTCTACTGCTATCAAGGCTCAAAACAACAATGCTACCCTTCTGCAACCTGCAGGTAGTTATATCTACTACGGAGACCAAGCATTCAATCTAAAACAATGTGTGGATTTCCTTGCTACTTCAAATCATCAATCTGCTTATGAGACATTCCAAAGTGGTTACAAATGTTATCAAGCTGGTTGGGGACTCTTTGGAGCAGGTTTGGGTATGGACTTGATTGGCTCTCTCATTATAGCCTTCGGTCCAAAGGAAGGCAACGACGCCATGTTCTATTCTGGCATGAGCTGCCTCTGTGTGGGCGCTGCGGCCGTCTTAGCATCTATCCCAACTATTTTTATCGGATATGCTCGCCTTAACAATGGTATTGATATGTTCAATCACGCACAGGCTGGTGCTACACCACAAGCCTATTGGACTATTCAGGGCAGTCAAAATGGCATCGGGTTAGCACTACACTTTTAATTATAGAAAAGAAAAAATATCTATTAGGAGCTTTCTCTTCTCGTAGCTACGTTCGCGCAATGCGGAAAATGCTATAGTTCGCTCGTAATAATATTCAAAAAACGGATATACTGTACCTCATTATCCGAGATTTAGCATCCCTCATTCAAGCGAACTTGAGTGGGGGATAAACTTCGTATGAGATAGGTAAATCTATCATTTTTGAAAAAAAATGCTCGCTATACTTGCGCATTCGATTTTTTTGTCGTACCTTTGCAACATGAGCCTACGCTGGGGATGTCTGCACATCATTGGCGGAGGAGAGTAGCCACTTAATAAAATCGTTGAAGAAAATGAGAAAGAAATCTAAGACCTATCTTGATCAATATGGGAAAGCACTCCCCTTTCCTTGGTTAATCAATATAATGTTGATGCTTATTGGTGGGGTACAAACAGCACGCTTGCGCTTTTGGAGTCGTAATCCCAAATATGCCGCGGAGAGAACCTTGCGTGATATACTCTCCATATCTAAAGATACTGTCTATGGAAAAGAACATCATTTCGACCGCATTCTCTCAGCTACTACAACCGAGAGTTTCTTTAGGCTATATCAATCCTTTGTCCCTGTAAACGACTCATTCGAGACATTGCGCCCATATGTGGAGCGACATAAAAATGGAGAGAAGAATGTCTTATTCCCAGGAAAACCAGATATGTATGCCACTACATCTGGTACCACCAATGAGCCCAAATGGATTCCTATGACGCATAAATATCTAAAAGATGTCTATGGAAAAATGTCACACATTTGGACTTGGAATTTCATCAAACATCGCAACCGAGTATTTGCTGGACATTTGTTTACGACTGTTGGCAAGGAATGTGAAGGTTATGCACCCGACGGGACAATATTCGGCTCTGTCAGTGGAGTTTTGGTGCGTGACATTCCACAAATTATCAAAAAGCATTACACCGCCCCTGCATGTGTCATGTCTATTCCTGACTATGCAGCACGCAATTATACACTCATGCGCCTTGCATTACAGCACAGAGATGTCACTCTTTGGGCTACCGCTAACCCTTCTACCATACTCGAACTATTGCGCACGCTTAACGAGAATGCGGAAGAAATGATTCAGGACATAGAATACGGTACTATCTCTGATTTGTTTGATATACCGTATTTTATCCGAGAAGAACTATCAGCCTATGTCTCACCTAAACCGGAAAGAGCTGATGAATTACGACAGATTCTACAGGAAAAAGGAAAATTAGAACCTCGCGACTTTTGGCCTTGGCTACAATATTTGAGTACTTGGAAATGTGGAAACACTAAAATCTATATGGATAAGTATATGGACCAATTTGATTGGGACAAAACATTTTACCAAGAACTCGGATATATCGCCACGGAATGTCGATTTGGTTTTTCTTTAGATGATACCAACGAATCTGTTCTATTCCCACAATTCCATTATTATGAGTTTGTGGAAGAAAGCGAACTGGACAGTCCAAACAAAAACTTCTTGCAAATTTATCAACTAGAGCAGGGCAAACGCTATTGCGCTTATGTGACTACCTATTCTGGCTTGTTCCGATACAATATGAACGACCTAATAGAAGTTGGTGGAAAATTCAAGAATACTCCCACTATACACATGATTAGCAAAGTGAATGGTATTGTGTCGTTAACGGGAGAAAAATTGTATGAACCGCAATTCTTAGATGCTGTACATAAGGCAGAAGAAGAAACGGGGATAAAAACCAAATTCTTCGTCGGATTTGCCGATGTCAAAGAATCCAAATACCACTTCTACTATGAATTTGAGGATGAAACCATCAATCGAAAAACAGCCGAAGCGTTTACCCAAGTGGTAGATACGCATCTCCAACGCATCAATCTAGAGTACGAGTCCAAAAGGCAGTCTTTCCGACTACATGACCCTGAAACACATATCTTGTTGCGCGATGCTTACGCACGATTTAAAACGGCATGCTTAGAAGACGGTTTGCGGGATGGACAATTCAAATTCAACCTTCTGATGCAAGATGAAAAACGTCGCAACAAATTTAATATTATTCAACGCATCGAAAATGCGATCGACCAAATAGGACAAGGTATTATCAACCAGGCTAATAATATGGATGATCGTCGTTCTAAACGGTTAGACCGTCTTCGTCAGCGACAAGATCAATGTCGTCAACGACGCAAAATACGCCAAGAAATACGAATCGCTCGAAAAACTAAAGCCAACTAACGTATCGTGGAGATAGGAAATAACATACAAACCATCATCTTTGATCTCGATGGCACACTCTACCATAAGAGAGGACTAGTTAGGAGAATGATACTGCGATTATGGTGGTGTCTGCCTTTGCTCATTTCCGAACGGATTGCGCGGAAAAAGATCGTAGCATGCACATACGAATCTCCCGAACTGTTTTATGAAGCCTTCTTTCAAACCATGGCTAGAGGACATTGGTGGAATGCCCAAATAGCACAAAGGTGGTATCATACCATCTACATGCCCACCATGATTCGCATCATCGCAAAATACCAACAACCAAATACAGCCGTTATCAACCTTCTCTATCAAGCCAAACAGAAGGGATGGGTCACCATACTCTTTTCCGATTACGGATCTGTAGAGGAGAAACTCCAAGCTATCGGACTCGAACCAACACTCTTCTCCTACATAATCGACGCACCTACATTAGGAGGACTAAAACCCAACAAAACCGTGATATGCAAGCTGTTAGAGAAAACCAAGACAAACCCAAAAAACACGCTTTTTATCGGAGATAGAATAGATAAAGATGGGGTTTCCGCGCAAGCCATTGGAGCAGATTTTTGGCATATTTCAATCTAATCATAGTGAGATGAAAAATAAAAGATATACTACCCTACAGGTAACTGATGACACTTTTGTGCCTCCTGTTTTGCTGGATTATCCAGAAGAAGATCCCTACGTGGGAATGTACAAACCTATCTACAATCGCCCATATCCAAATATTGATGCCAACTATCCTTTTGTGGATGATTCGCCTAAAAACAAACGTAAAATCTGGTTTGGATACAAAATCGCACTACCCCTTCTCACACTATTTTTGTTTATCAAGTACGGATTAAGATGGACGGGACGAGAGAATCTGAAGAAACATCAAGATGCTTTGAAAAATGGCGCTATCACAGTAGCCAACCATTGCTATCGCCACGATTGCGCTTCTGTACTTGCTGCCATACGAGCATCCCACAATACTCGAGTGCCCATGTTCGCGCCGAACTTCCGAACAAAAGATCAATTCTACTTGCAAATTGTCGGAGGAATACCTATCCCTCCAGAAGAGGAAGGGATGAGTGCCATAAAGGCTTTTAATGCCGCATTTGATGAATTTCATCGCAGAGGATATTGGTTACACATCTTTCCTGAGGCCAAAAGATGGGATTGGTACAAACCTATCAGACCTTTTCAGAAAGGTGCATTTTCTATGGCATACAAATATAATATGCCCATTATTCCGTGCGTCATTAATTATAGACCCAGAACAGGCATTTATCGATTGTTCGGTTCAAAAAACGAACCACTCACTCATGTCACCATAGGTGAACCTATTTTCCCTAACACACAACTTTCGCGAGGAAGCGAAGTAGAACGCTTACGACAAACTACACACGCAACCATGTGTCGCATGGCAGGAATCATACACAATACATGGCCAGCAACCATTTAACCTCACCAAGTTTGGTACGATGAGAGTACGATACATGCCGTGATAGAACTATCAGAAAGATACACTACTTTTACGCATCGCAAATAATTTAGCAAAAAACAAAGATGAACAAACGACTTCTCTATACATGGTATTATAGAAAAAGTGACAAAAACATATTTGAAAATTATAGAAAAAGTGACAAATGCTTGCGTATGTTGAAGATTTTCAGTATCTTTGCATCGTAAAATAATATAAAGAAATGAATTGGGATTTTCTCATAAAAGATAAAGATTCGCTTTGTGTGAGTACAGACACACGCAATCTGCCAGCAGGGTGTGTGTTCTTTGCCTTGCATGGCGAGCGTTTTGATGGCAATAAGTTTGCTAAACAAGCCCTTGAGCAGGGCGCATCTCTTACCGTCATTGACAATCCTGAATACGCCTTACCAGAAGGAACTCTTCTTGTCGAGGATACTTTGCTCGCTTTGCAAGACCTCGCACGCGCATGGCGCCGTGAGTTAGGCTTGCCAATCATTGGCATCACAGGTACCAATGGCAAGACAACTACTAAAGAACTTTTGGCTACCGTCCTTTCTACCAAATACCACCTCCACTACACACAAGGCAATCTCAATAACCAGATTGGTGTACCGCTTACCTTATTACAAATCACGCGCGCACACGAGATGGCAATCGTAGAGATGGGAGCTTCGCATCCAGGTGATATTAAGGAACTGGTGGACATTGCAGAACCCAACTACGGACTCATAACCAATGTCGGTCGTGCGCATTTGGAAGGATTTGGTTCGTTTGAAGGCGTACAACGCACCAAGCAAGAACTCTATGACTATCTCGTAGCCCACAACGGCACCATCTTCCGCAATACGGACAACCCTTACTTGGCTACTATGTACCAAAATGCCCTTCAAGCCGCAGGCGATCTACAGCGCAGCGATCTACAGGACCAAGGGCCCGATCTACAGCGCAGCGATCTGCATTACACAATAGGTGTAATGCCATCTGGCACACATCTTGTAGGAGAATATAATGCAGAGAATGTGTCGGCGGCGATATGTGTGGGTGAGCATTTTGGTGTTTCACGTGAGCAGGGATTGGAGGCTATTCGCCAATATGTGCCAACCAACAACCGCTCACAACAAATGCAAACGGCTAACAACCAACTGACTGTAGATGCATATAATGCCAACCCAACTTCGATGCAGGCGGCGATCAATGCATTCAAAGGTGATACGTATATTTTGGGGGCTATGCGTGAGTTAGGCGATTATACGCACTTGGAGCACCAGAATATCGTGAATATGCTCGCGGAGCGCAAAGCAGACACAGTCTTCCTCGTTGGAGAAGAGTATATGCAAACCACTTCGCCATACCCCGTATTTGAAAATGTAGAAAAATTGCATAAGTATTTAGAAGACAATCCAATAAAAGGGAAGCGTATCCTCCTCAAGGGATCACGCTCCACTCGAATGGAAAAACTATTAGACGTTTTATAATTAAGAATTTTGAATTAAGCAAGTTATGACTGATAAGACCAAGAAGAAAGACCCAAAACAGGTGATTTTTATCGCCGTGATTGCTGCGTTGGTAGGTGTGTCCGCTTTTTTGGTATGGATGAACTTCCAACAGAAGACTGAGATTCAAGAGATTGTCGAACAAATGGAGTTCGAGAAAGAGCAGTTGGAGGACGAGTACGAAGAACTTGCCATCCAGTTTGATGGCTATCAGACTCCAGATATTCACAACGACTCGTTGGTAGAGCTTCTATCGCAAGAGAAGCAGCGTGTGCAAGACCTGTTGGAGGAGCTTCGTATTACCAAGGTTACCAATGCGCGCCGTATTGCTGAACTTAAAAAAGAGTTGGCGACAGTACGTCAAGTGATGGTAGGTTATGTACATCAGATAGACTCGCTTGATCGTACCAATAAGCTATTGGTAGCAGAGAATAAGCAAGTGAAGCTGCAGTATCAAGAAGTGGCTCGCCAAGCGCAGCAGTTGGAAGAGGAACGCACCCAATTGGCTGAAGTGGTCAGTCGTGCATCCATGTTGGAGATTAGTCATTTCCAGATGACACCACTCAACAAACGTGACCGCAAGACTACTATCTATAATCAAATACAGAAATTGCAATTTGATTATGCTATCGCACGCAATATTACCAATAAACCAGGTATGAAGACCCTCTATTTGCGTATTACTCGTCCAGATGGTGAGATCATGCAGAAGCGTGTCAACGATGTGTTTAAGTTTGAGAATAGTGAGATTGCTTATTCCGTATCCAAGGACTTTGAGTATGCAGGCGAGGAAATTTCGGGTGCAATGTATTGGATGGTAGAAGAGATTTTGCAAATAGGTTGGTACAATGCTGATTTCTTTGTGGATGGTGAACTGATAGGTTCTTTCCCTTTCCAAATACATCATTAATAGATAAAAATGCAAGTTTCTACTAAAAAATTTGCGTATATCAGAAAAAAGCAGTACTTTTGCACCGAATTTTAGACTAAGGGTTCATAATTCTTAATTCGAAATTCATAATTACTATAGATGTGACATCGTTTGGATTACAACATCATGCGAGGTCATTATTGTTTAACTAATTAATTATCAAATCACAATGTATTTGACATCTGAGAAAAAAGCAGAACTCTTTGCTAAGTATGGCAATGACGCTAAGAACACTGGTTCTGCAGAGAGCCAAATCGCTCTGTTCACTTTCCGTATTAACCACTTGACTGAGCACCTCAAGAAGAACCACAAGGACTTCGGTACAGAGCGCGCTTTGACAATGTTGGTAGGTAAGCGTCGTCGTTTGCTTGACTACTTGAAGGCAAAAGACATCGAGCGTTATCGTGCTATCATCAAAGAGTTGGGTATCCGTAAGTAATTACCTGCTCAACAAGACCAAAACAGCCAATCATGCGATTGGCTGTTTTTTTATATACAAAAGTACGTGTTTCGGATAATTATGAGTTGGTATTTTTCCTACTAACGCTATAATGTGTTGGGATATGCTTGTAACCCATCAATCAGTTCTCAAACTGCAATTCGCCATTGCGCAGGGTAACGATGACGGGTTTAGATTGGTCCACTTTGCCTGCAATGATGCTCTTGCTCAGTTCGTTGAGTACCAAGCGTTGCAATGCACGCTTCACAGGGCGAGCACCAAACTGCGGATCAAATCCTTCCTTCGCAATATAGTCTATCGCATCGTCTGTCACACGCAAGTCAATGCCGCTATTCATGAGCATCTTGTGCACACCTTCAATCTGCATCTCCACAATATCACGAATCTGCGTCTCGTTGAGCGGAGTGAACATAATCGTTTCATCAATACGATTCAAGAACTCTGGACGAACCGTTTGGCGCAGCAACTCCATCACTTGCTCGCTGGTCTGCTCGTGCGAGATACCCTTCTCTTCGTTATCACGAATCAATTGGCTTCCCAGATTTGAGGTGAAGATAATCAGTGTGTTCTTGAAATTGACGGTTCGACCTTTGTTATCCGTCAAACGACCATCATCCAAGACTTGCAACAATACATTGAAGACATCCAGATGTGCCTTCTCAATCTCATCAAAGAGCACCACACTATAGGGCTTGCGACGGATGGCTTCGGTGAGTTGTCCGCCCTCGTCATAACCCACATATCCTGGAGGCGCACCAATCAATCTTGTAGCAGCGAACTTCTCCTGATACTCCGACATATCAATACGCGTCATCATATTCTCATCATCAAACAAGTAGTCAGCTAATGCTTTCGCCAACTCTGTCTTGCCTACGCCCGTCGTACCCAAGAAGATAAACGAGCCGATAGGACGTTTAGGGTCTTGCAATCCTGCACGAGAGCGGCGGATAGCATCACTAACAGCCTGAATAGCTTCGTCTTGCCCCACTACACGACGGTGAAGTTCTTCTTCGAGGTGAAGCAGTTTGTCGCGCTCCGATTGCATCATCTTGGTCACAGGGATGCCTGTCCAACGGGCTACAATCTCGGCAATATCGTCTTCGTCCACTTCTTCTTTTATTAAAAGACCGCCTTGCAGGTTGTTAGCAGTTAGATCGCTGTCGCTGTTGGATGCTAGATTGTGCAGGGCTTCTTGTGCTGCTTTGATATTAGCTTCGGCTTGTTGGAGACGACCATAGCGAATTTCAGCCACTTTGCCATAGTTACCTTCGCGTTCGGCAATCTCTGCCTCTCTCTTCATCTGCTCAATATTCGCCTTTTCGTTCTGAATAGTAGCGATATAACCTTTCTCCTTCTCCCAACGCGCATTCATTTCGTTGGCTTCGGCTTGCAGCGCATTGAGTTGCTCCTCTAGGGAGGCGAGTTTGGCCTTGTCGTGTTCGCGCTTAATAGCTTCACGCTCAATCTGTAATTGCATGATTTGGCGATTGAGGTTATCCAATTCTTCGGGTTTGGAATCCATTTCTAGACGTAATTTAGCAGCTGCTTCGTCCACAAGGTCAATGGCCTTATCGGGCAGGAAACGGTCTGTGATATAGCGTGTGGAGAGAGTAACAGCCGCAATGAGGGCATCGTCTTTGATACGCACCTTGTGGTGTGTCTCGTAGCGTTCTTTCAATCCACGCAGGATAGAGATAGTAGCCGCCTCATCGGGCTCGTCCACCATCACCATTTGGAAACGGCGCTCAAGGGCTTTGTCGGTCTCAAAGTACTTCTGATACTCGTCCAAAGTAGTCGCACCCACGGCACGCAGTTCCCCTCGTGCAAGGGCAGGTTTGAGGATATTAGCCGCATCCATCGCACCACTGCTCTTACCCGCACCCACGAGCGTATGTATCTCGTCTATAAAGAGGATAATCTCGCCCGCCGCACTTGTCACCTCTGTGATGACACCTTTGAGGCGCTCCTCAAATTCACCTTGGTACTTCGCACCTGCAATCAAGGCACCCATATCAAGGGAGTAGATTTGTTTCTTCTTTAGGTTCTCGGGCACATCGCCACGGATAATACGGTGGGCGAGGCCTTCCACGATAGCCGTCTTACCAACACCGGGTTCACCGATGAGGATTGGGTTGTTCTTAGTACGACGAGAGAGAATTTGTAGTACGCGACGGATCTCATCGTCACGACCAATGACAGGGTCCAGTTTGCCCTGTTGGGCGCGTTCGCATAGGTTAATGGCGAAGCGTTGGAGGTTTTCGGTGTTGTTGTTTGTTGTATTCATAGTTATTGTTGTTTTGAAAGTTAAGGACATTAAGGTCGTTAAAGACTTTAAGGTCGTTACCAAAAACAACACAAAACCTGTACCAAATCCCCTATAAACAATAATCCGCCTGCCAAAATGACAGACGGATATGTTCTTATTAGCCAATTTTTGAAAAAATTACTATTTAGAGTTTGTAATATTGATTTTTTTTACTACTTTTGCAGTGTAAAACAAAATACCAATGAAACACTTTCTTTCTATCCTTGCATTGCTAACGCTCGTAGCATGCCAACCAAAAGATCCAGTTGAGCGAAA
Organism: Paludibacteraceae bacterium; assembly: GCA_017384225.1. Classification (GTDB taxonomy): domain Bacteria; phylum Bacteroidota; class Bacteroidia; order Bacteroidales; family Paludibacteraceae; genus Colicola. The sequence continues at coordinate 55,646 of JAFNUD010000013.1, read as the reverse complement.
AATAGACCGACTCATCGCACAAATGACGCTGGACGAAAAGATTGCTCAGATGACCCAACTCTCAGGTGGTCAGATTACTGAAAATCTAGAAAATCAAGTCCGTGCAGGACTGGGTTCTATGCTCAATAGTATGGGTGAAGAAGCCGATTATTATCAGCGCATTGCAGTGGAGGAGAGCCGATTGGGCATCCCCATGATTTTCGCACGCGATGTTATCCACGGCTATCGTACTATTTATCCTATTCCACTGGGTCAAGCCGCTACTTTTGATCTCGCTTTGGTGGAAGAGGCAGCGCGTCTCACTGCTCAAGAGGCTATGCAAGCAGGTATCCGTTGGACTTTTTCGCCTATGGTGGACATATCACGTGATCCTCGTTGGGGACGTATCGCCGAAAGTTATGGTGAAGATACCTACCTTGCTTCTGAGATGGGTGCAGCTACTGTGCGTGGCTATCAAGGCAAAGACTCTATTGTGCAAATGGCTGCCTGCGTGAAGCACTTTGTGGGGTATGGCGCTTCCGAAGGTGGACGTGATTATAATACTACATGGATTCCCGAGGTGCAATTGCGTGAAACCTATCTGCCACCATTCAAGGCGGCGCTTGATGCAGGTTCGCTGTCTCTGATGTGTTCGTTCAACGATCTCAATGGCGTACCACTCTCTGCCAACAAACACCTTATGAAAGATATTTTGCGCGATGAGTGGCAGTACGATGGACTCCTCGTTTCTGACTATGCTTCGTCGGAGAATATGATCAAACATGGCAACTGTGCTGACCTCAAAGAGGCTACCTTGCTGAGTATTAACGCACAGATGGAGATGGATATGGAGAGCCATGCCTATCTGCTTCACTTGAAAGATTTGGTAAAAGAGGGAGCCGTCAAAGAAGACTTATTGGATGTGTGTGTGCGTAATATCTTGCGCATGAAGTTCCGTTTGGGCTTGTTCGACAATCCCTATTGTGCACTAGAAACTCCGAATTATTACAATTCGGAGTCTCTTGCCACTACTCAACGTCTTGCTGAAGAGTCCGCTGTATTGCTCAAGAACAACGGCATTCTACCTCTAAACACAAAACACTCGTCACAAAACACTCCAATGACCGTTTTGGTATGCGGTCCTCTTGCAGATAGCCAGCACGACCAGAATGGTACTTGGTGCTTCGACAAAGTGGATTCTGCTACTGTTACTCCGCTTATGTCTTTCCGCCAATGGGCTAAGGAAGGTAAGATTCGTCTCATAGAGCAACCAGGCAAGCATTGGTCGCGCGAGGTAAGCGAAGCGAATATTGAGCAGCTTAAACGTTTAGCTAAACAAGCAGAGGTAGTGTTGTATTTCGGTGGAGAGGAGAGCATCTTGTCAGGTGAAGCACGTTGCCGTGCTCATTTGGATTTGCCTGGAGATCAGTCGGAACAACTGCGTACACTCAAGGCTACGGGTAAACCTGTGGTTCTGACCGTGATGGCAGGTCGTCCGTTGTGCATAGGTGCGGATATTGATGCAGTTGATGCCGTGCTTTATGCTTTTCATGGTGGCACGATGCAGGGACCTGCTTTGGCGAACTTGATAATGGGCAAAGTAGCGCCTTCGGGACGACTGCCAGTGACTTTCCCACAGGCGGAGGGACAAATACCTATTTACTACAATAAGAAGAATAGTGGTCGTCCTACATATAATCCTGTTCTTTATGATGATATACCAGTAGGCGCAGCGCAGTTCTCTATCGGTGCAGATAGCTATTGGTTAGAGTATGGCGACAAACCGCTATATCCATTCGGTTATGGTCTGACTTATACTACTTTTGAGTACGGACCAGTCACTCTTTCGGATACAATCTTGCTTCAAGCCTCATCGCCTCATCGCCTCATTGCCACTTGTACCATTAAAAATACAGGACACTGCGAAGCAGTAGCTATCCCGCAGTTGTATATTCGCGATTTGGTGGGGGCATTGACACGCCCTGTACGCGAGTTGAAGGGATTTCAGCGTGTAAGTATTCCTGCTGGCGAGTCGCGCACTGTCACTTTTGAGATTACAGAGGAGGAATTGGCGTATTGGCATTTGGCTGATGGCATCACATTGGGTGCAGACGGAGCATATGCTTTCTCTGCGGAGAAGGGTGATTTCCATGTATGGATAGCCCCCAACTCCGCCGAAGGCGAACCTGCTAAGTTTGCATTGCGGTAGTGCTTTTTGTATTGCTTTAGTCTTTATTGTTATTATTTCTATTCAAAGAGTAGCAAAGTATATATGTAGCATGTTTATGGCGGATTAAAACCATAAATATGAAGACGAGAAGAAAAACGCCTCACAATTGTTAATTGTGAGGCGATGAATACTTAAAAGGATGATTTTCGAAAAGGACCAACCTGTGATTTCCATTCCTATCTTAATTGCTTACTGACATAATATTGGCAAACACACCAGCTGCGGTAACACTAGCGCCAGCGCCATAACCGCGAATCATCATCGGATATTCGTGATAGCGTTCGGTGGTGATAAGTACGATATTATTCGATCCCTCCAGTTGATAGAAGGGGTGGGTTGCATCAACAGTTTCCAGACTCACGCGGGTCTTACCTTCGTCCATTGTTGCAACAAAACGCCAACGCAAACCGTTCTTTTCCAACTCTTGGCGACGAGCCTCAAAATCAGCATCTAACTCTGGTAAATGTTGCCAGAAATCTTCCACCGATCCTTGGAAATACTTATCAGGTACAAATAAGTGCTTCTCTACATCTTCTTGTTCTACTTGGTAGCCAGCTTCGCGTGCCAAAATAACTAGTTTGCGAATCACATCCTTGCCGCTGAGGTCGATGCGTGGGTCTGGTTCGCTATAACCCTGCTCCTTAGCGCGGCGGATAGTCTCAGAGAATGGTACATCAGCAGACAACTCGTTGAAAATGAAATTGAGTGTACCGCTCACCACCGCCTCTATGCGCAGAATCTTATCGCCTGAATTGCGCAAGTCGTTGATAGTGCCAATAATGGGTAAGCCAGCACCCACATTGGTTTCAAAGAGGAATTTTACACCACGATTTAGTGCTGTCTGTTTGAGGCGAGCATAATGGTTATATTCCGATGAAGCAGCAATCTTGTTGGCTGTAACAACGGAAATGTTGTTTTCTAGTAAAGTGAGGTAGATACCTGCTACATCGGCACTGGCAGTGCAATCAACAAACACACTATTGTATAGGGTGGATAGTTGATACTTGATAGTGGATGCATTGAGTGGCTCTCCTGTTTTGAGTTGTTCGCGGTAATTGCTTAACTCTAACCCCTCAGGATTGAATATGAATGTGCGGCTATTGGCAATACCCACCACATTGAGTTGCAAGTGCTGTTGGCGAAGCAGAGTATCTTGCTGATGCTGAATCTGTTCAATAAGCTGTGTGCCCACAGTACCAACACCACAAATAAATACATTTAGCACCTTGTTCTCGCTCAAGAAAAACGAGTCGTGTAGCACATTCATAGTCTTGCTGAGTTGCTGAGCAGGTACAACGAACGAAATATTGGTCTCCTTCGCACCCTGTGCAAACGCTATCACGCTGATACCATTTCGTCCCAATGTGCCAAACAATTTACCAGCAATACCAGGCATATTATGCATGTTTTCACCAACGATAGATACGGCAGCCAAGCCCTGTTGTACCAACATCGGATACATTGAACCGACTTTGATCTCCTCTGCAAACTCTTGGGTTAGTACTTCTACTGCCACATCGCAGTCTTTCTCTTGTACACCCAGCGTGGTGGAGTTCTCGGAGGATGCTTGACTAACAAGGAAAACGGATACGCCCGCTTTTGCCAAAGCACTAAAAATACGTTGGTTAACACCAATCACACCTACCATCGAAAGACCCGATACGGTAATCATCGCTACATCGCGAATGCTGCTCAAACCGCGTACGTAACGTGCATCTGATTCGGGTTGCTCTTGTATGATAGTACCAGCATTATCGGGGCAGAAAGTATTGAGAATACGAATAGGAATATTCTTTGCGCACGCGGGATATATAGTAGGTGGATATACCACTTTTGCACCAAAGTGACACAACTCAGATGCCTCCACATAACTCAAACTCTTGATGGTGTAGGCGTTAGGTATAAGGCGTGGATCGGCTGTCATAAAGCCATTGACGTCTGTCCAAATCTCCAATACACTCGCTCCCAGTGTGGCTGCCAAGATAGAAGCTGTGTAATCGCTGCCTCCACGTCCAAGGTTGGTAATCTCATCGGTTTGACTGTCGCGGGAGATAAAACCAGGTACTACTGACAAATGAGGCATAGGAGAGAATGTCTCGTGAATGAGCTGCTCGGTCAGTTCGGTATTGAGCAATACTTGTCCTTGTTTGTGTTCGGTACGAATAAATTGTAAGGAGTTCTTGCGTACAGATCCAGGGAGCGCTGCGGTTACAATTCGGCTGCTCATACGCTCGCCATAGCTCACAATTGCAGCTTCTGTCTTATCACTGAGGTCACCCACAAGGTGCACGCCGAAAAGGATTGATCGCAGCTCGTCCAGAATACCCTCCAACTCATGTAGGAGCATTTGACGAATGGTAGCGTTGTCAATCAGCGTGTTCACCATGTCCAAATGGCGCTGGCGAATAGACTGATATACTTCCATATACGCCTCGCCGCTTTGCAATGCCAAGCTAGCGGCCTTGAGTAGTTGGTCGGTGATGCCACCTAGGGCACTCACTACTATGACGCAGTCATCGGTCTGCTGACCGATGATGTGCTGTATCTGACGAATACTTTCTACTGAACCTACTGAGGTTCCACCGAATTTTAGTACCTTCATTTATTGTAATTGTTGTAATATATTCGTGATTTGATTAGTCTCGAGTAAGAATCCATCGTGCCCGAAGCGCGATTCAATCTCGTAGTACTTGGCTCCTGGGATGTGTTTTACCCATTCACTGCTCTCTGCTGGTGGGAAGAGTCCGTCGGAAGTGATGGATATCACGATGCTCTTGGCGGTGATTTGCGCAAGCGCATTAGCCACTCCGCCACGATAGCGACCTACGTTTTGGCTATCCACGCAGTGTAGCAAGTAATAATAGGAATAGGCATCAAACCCACGCTTCACTAGTTTCTCGCCTTGATAGCGCTCGTAGCTAGCAGCGCGCGATGCAAATAGGCAATCATCGTCGGTCTCGTATTGCGTGAGATTATAACCATCAAAACTGCGGTAGGAGATTAGCGAGATGGCACGAGCGGTTTCTAGTCCTTTGCGTCCGCCATCTAGACTCTCGCACGCACGGAAAGTAGGGTCTGCCTCCAATGCCATACGTTGCACTTCCATCCATGCACTCAACCATGGTGATACGCGTGGTGCGGTGGCGATGAACGCTGCACGCTGAATCACGTCGCCCTCCATGATTGCCCATTCCAAGGCATGGAAACCGCCAATAGAACTGCCGACTAACAAATCTACCTGCTTGATGCCCAAATGCTCGCGCACCAAAGTGAACAATCGTGCCGTATCGCGGACGGTGAATTTGGGGAAGTCTAATGGTGTAGGGTGTAAGGTGTAAGGTGTAGAGGCTTGTATTATGTTTCTTGGTCCTGTGGTGCCATAGGCCGAACCGAAGATATTAACGCATACGACAAAGTCTTTGTCGGGATTTACCCAACAACCTTCGCCCACCATCTCTGGCCACCAATCCAATGGGTCGGAGTTAGCCGTCAATGCGTGGCAAAGCCATACCACACGTTCGCCTTCTTTGTACTCGCGTGGCGAAGTGTGATAGACAATCTCGAGTTGGGAGAGGCTCCCGCCTGCTTCAAATGAGAAATCAGTTGTTATGAGCTTGTGTAAGTGCATTTTCTATGTCGGCTATTAAGTCATCTGCGTTCTCCAAACCGATGCTTAATCGCATCAAGTTAGGGTCGATACCGGCAGCCAAAAGGGCTTCGTTGCTCAATTGGCGGTGGGTATGCGATGCAGGGTGAAGGATACACGTGTGGCAGTCGGCTACGTGGGTCTCGATTGTCACGAGTTTTAGACTGTCCATAAAGCGCTCTGCAAAAGCGCGGTCGCCCTTTACGGCAAATGCCATCACGCCGCAAGAGCCATTAGGCATATACTTGAGTTGACGTGCGTGCTCTGGATCGTTCTCCAGTTCTGGATAGCGAATCCATGCTACATCAGGGTGCTTCTCTAGCCAATGAGCGATCTTCTTCGCGCTCTCGCAGTGGCGAGGCATACGCACATGCAAGGTCTGCAAACCAAGGTGCAGATAGAAAGCGTTCTGTGGACTTTGGATAGAGCCTAAATCGCGCATGAGTTGTGCCGTAGCTTTGGTGATATATGCCAATTTGCCAAAGGCTTCGGTATAGCGAAGACCATGGTATGAAGCATCTGGCTCGGTGAGGCATGCAAACTTATCGTGCTCAGCCTCCCAATCGAAATTGCCGCTATCCACAATCACACCGCCCACTTGCACGCCATGACCATCCATATACTTGGTGGTAGAGTGGGTAACGATGTCTGCTCCGAACTCAAACGGACGGCAGTTGACTGGGGTAGGGAAGGTGTTGTCCACTATCAGTGGTACACCATGGTCGTGGGCGATCTTAGCAATGCGTTCGATGTCCAAGATGCGTACGTTAGGGTTGGAGAGTGTCTCACCAAACACGAGTTTGGTGTTCGGACGGAAAGCTGATGCCCACTCCTCATCGCTAGCATCTTGGTCGATGAAGGTAATCTCCATGCCCATCTTAGGGAAAGTGACGCCAAAGAGGTTGTATGTGCCACCGTAGATACTGGTGGTAGTGATCATGTGGTCGCCTGCCTGACAGATATTGAAGCATGCGAAGAAGTTCGCTGCTTGACCAGAACTAGTCAGCATGGCAGCCACGCCACCTTCCATCGCTGCTATCTGCGCTGCGGTAGTATCATTGGTGGGGTTTTGCAGACGGGTATAGAAGTAGCCACTCTCTTCTAAATCGAAGAGTTTGCCCATCTGTTCGCTAGTCTCGTACTTAAATGTAGTGCTCTGAATAATAGGCACTTGTCGTGGTTCTCCCTTGCCGGGATTATACCCTGCTTGCACGCAGAGTGTGTCAATATGTAGTTCCTTGCTCATAAACGCAAAATACGAATTGTAATAAATAACTCGCAAAGGTACTACTTTTTACGTGAATATGCAAAAAAAATCACCTTTCGGGTGATTTTTTTTATGAAGAAAAGAAAAACAATTCGAAACTATATTCTTTCTAAATAAGCCAAAGGCATCCAACCGATGTAATTTCCTACATGTATGCAACACCAATCACCTATAGTCTCGGTGATTTCTACCTTAGTGCCCTCGTGTATGGTGAATAGGTCGGTACCCGAACGGTCAGGCGATGACTTAGCGTTTACAATGCCCTGAGTAATAATAGCTTCTGCGCGTTGTGTATCACGCTTATGCAGACTTCCTGCATTCACGCAAGCTATAACTGAGATAATCAGTGCCACCATACTTGTGTAGAATGCCGTTTTACGTAGCCATACGGTTTGACTGAAAGCAAAGAGGAAGAGTCCAATTAGTGTGTAAATAAAGAGCGCAATGGACAACCCAATCCAGGCAGGCAAGCCCAAGGCGTTGCGTATGGTTTTCAACCAATTGGAAAGAAAGAATGACTGTGTATCTTCGATATTATCTACAATACGCGATTGAGCAAAGAGAAGATTATGTTTAGCATCTTTGTAGGATGGCTCAATGCGTAACGCACGCTCGTAAGCAAGTATAGATTGCGCAAGTTCGCCTTGCTTGAAATAGGCATTGCCCAGATTGTAGTAGGCTTCAGCCGAAGGTTGTTCCGCGATGATTTGCTCATATTGTAATGCGGCTTCTGCATAATTGCCCTCTGCATATTGTGCATTGGCATCGGCAAAGAGTATAGTCAATATGATGAATAGTAATTTCATAGTTTTGCATTTTCTAATTGGTTAATAATCGATGTTGTATCGTTGTACAAATCTTGCATCGCATGGTCGCTTGTAGGCGCATAGCGCGCAAACTCTGCTGTAGAAAGCACACGAAGCAACTCCTTGATAAGCGACTCTGTCACACCCTTTTGATTCAAGATCTGTGCAATATTTTCTTTGTTGAGTTGTGCTGTAGGAATAGACAAACGATCGCTTAAGTAGGTCCATGCAGCACGCTCAATTTCCTCGTAGAATGCTTCCTTATTGTTTTCTTGCAAGAGTTTTTCTGCTTGTCTTAATCGGCGCTGAGCTACTTTGTTGGCTTTCTTATAGCGAACGCGGGTGATGTCGGCATTTTCACGTATCCGCTTGCGGAAGACGAAAAATAGCACAGCTGCTAATAGCATAGGTATTAGGTAGCACAGCCAGAAATGTAGACTGCCAAAGGCAATTAGGCCTTGACGCTTAACGGCTGGCAGTTCGCCTGTATAGATGTATCGAATATCGTTGCCAAACTGCTGTACGGTCTCTTTGTTGACATAATTGTTTACCACGGCAGGGGTACTTTCCTCATTGCTGCCACGTGCTATGTGGAGCGTATATTCGGGGGTATTTAGTGTCTTATAACTGTCAGCATCGGTGTCGTAATAGGCAAAGCGGACAGACGGAATGGTATATGTGCCACCTGCGCGAGGGATAGCCAGATACTCAATTGTTTTTGTTCCGCTCACTCCCGATGTACTGCTCTTGAAATTGTTGGTCACCTTAGGGTCATATACCTCAAATCCTTCTGGCCAATCTACGGCAGGTGTTTTCAACAATTTCATATTGCCCACACCTTGGATAGTTAGGGTGAGTGTCACAGCCTCGTTGGTCTGCAACTCAGTGCCAGAAATCTGGCTCTTCATACTAAATTGTCCCACTCCACCGCTATAACCCGTAGGTTTGCCAGCGGGCAATTCTGCTACATGGATGGTTACACCAGGGGCTTGCAATGCTTTTGTGACGGTGGTATAGCTACCAAAGAAGTCATCAAAAATACTGCGCACCTGCGCACGGTTCTGTACACGTAACAATGCTTCAAACTGTGCAGGATCAATCACGATATCACCACTGCGCTGTGGGAAGAGTAGCGTACGGTAGAGCGTAGCTACTTGGTAGTTGCGACCATTATAGTGCTCTAGTTCGGTCTGTATCTCACCCATTTCCAGTTCCTGTTTGAGGAATCCCTTATACTCAGGCAGGCGAGTATTATTGGTCAGTTGCGATACGTCTACTCCTGCGAAATAGAGTTTGTAGGATAGTAAGATTGCCTCCTGCTCATGCACGCGAGTCTTACTGACCTGTGTGCGAACGAAGATATTCTCCTCTTTTACATTCGACTGCTGTAGAGTTGCTTGCTCGTTTGACTGTGCGTTGGCACTATTGGAACGTTGCGCAGCGGTATTTTGGTCGGGTGGCAATACAGTGATGCGCACACCATTGGAAGTATGTTGCTCTCCATCCACCTTGATGCTAGCTGGAGGAATAGTGAAAGTACCTTCCTTGTTGGCCATTAGCGTATAGGTGTAGGTTAGGGTGAACGACGATGTACGTTTGCCATTGACAAACGATGTGGAGGACGATTGCGAGGTGTATGGACCTGCTACGTAGTCAAAGTCAGTAAACTCGGGAGCGCGTAAATCCTTGGCGCGTTGGTTTACCGAATAGCTGAGTTGAAATGGACGACCCACAATCACCTGCTGAGGAGCGGATGCCTTAAACTCCACTCCCTCTGCAGCCATTGTACCCGTCAGCGCACTAGTGCAAATAATCAATATAAATAGTATCTTTTTCATAATCTTACCATTCTTTTTCTACGCGGCGTTTCTTGCCTTGTTGGCGTTGTAATTTCTCTTGTGTTTCCTGTTCGTCTTGCTCTAGGGCTTGCAAAATCTGCTCGGCAGTTTCCTTATCCATCTGCTGTTCTTGCTCTTGCTGCTGTTGTTCTTGCTGTTCTTGTTCTTGCTGTTGTTGGTTTTGTTGCTGTTGTTGCTCTTGCTGCTGTTGGTCTTGGTTCTGTTGTTGTTCTTGTTGCTGTTGGTTTTGTTGTTGCTGCAGCTGTTGCATAGCTTTTACCAAGTTATAGCGCGTTTCGTGGTCTTTGGGATTGCGACGTAGTGATTGCTGGTAGGCCGCCACGGCTTTGTCATACTGTTGCTGTACGTAATGAGCATTGCCTATGTTGTGATAGGTGGCAGCCAGACGGCTGTCTATTTGCTCTTGGCGCAAATCTTCGTTGGTGTTGAGTAATTTCTCTGCTTCAGCATACTGCTCCAGTGCTTCAGCGTACTTCTCTTGGCGGAAAAGCGCATTTCCTAGATTGTAGTGTGCTTCAAACGACTGGGCATTTTTGTCCAATCCACGACGATAATTCACTTCAGCATCCGTGTAATTACTATCGTTGTACTGTCTGTTACCACAACGCACATCAGCACTCTCTTGTTGTGCCCATATCTGCACCATGCTGCATAATGCCATGAATATAAATAAAATACGTTTCATCTCCTTTCTGTATCTAAACTCTAAAATACTAAACTTTAAACACATCACTCAATCGATGGTTCTTGCGCATCATGATAAAAAAGTCGATTACCAATAGCAATAGGGCGATCAATACAAACGATTGGTACTGCTCGTTGTAGTCGGCATATACGGTGGACTCTAGTTCGGCGGTAGCGATACGTTCCAGTTCTTTCTCTATAGCGCGCATGGCAGTATTCGTATTATCGCAACGCACGTACGCTCCTTTGCCCGCTGCGGCTATCTCTTGGCACATCTCTTCGTTCAGACGGCTTACTACTACTTGTCCCGCTCGATCCTTGAAATAGTCATTGGTGCCAGGTTTAGGGATAGGTGAACCTTCTGGTTTGCCTATACCCACCACAAACACTTGTATCCCCATCTCTTGTGCTTTTTTAGCTACTGCAATGGCATCATCTTCGTGATTCTCACCATCGGTGATTAGGATGATCGCGCGTCCTACTTCGTCCTCTATGGCTCCAAAGGATGTGATTGCGGTCTGTAAGGCGGCTCCGATAGCAGTACCCTGCGTAGGAATCAGATTGGGCGTGATAGTATTGAGAAACATCTTGGCAGACACATAGTCACACGTGATTGGCAATTGTGTGAAGGCTTCACCTGCAAATACTACTAGTCCCACCTTGTCATCTGTCATGTTATCCACCATCTTGCTCAACATCTGCTTTGCGCGATCTAGACGATTAGGCACCACATCCTCAGCCAACATGGAGTTGGATATATCCAGTGCTACCATCACCTCAATGCCCTGACGCTTCACGGTCCTTTCTTGTTGACCGTATTGTGGACGTGCTGCGGCTATGATTAGCAGTACGAGTGCTGCCATTAGCAAACTGAATTTTACAATCGGACGGCTCTGCGATGCATCTGGCATCAGTTGTGCCATCAGTTCGCTGTCACCAAACGCTTCTAATTGACGCCTTTTGCGCTGTGTCGCTACTATGTATGCTACTACGAAAACAGGTAGCGTTACTAGCCACCAAAGCATTTCTATATTTGCAAATCTAAACATAATCCTAGTCTCTAAACACTAAACACTAAACATTACTCCGCAATTGTGCGTAGCACAAAATACCTCATCACAGCTTCCAACAGCAGGCACATTAGTGCTGCCATCAGAAATGGCATGAAGTGTTCCGTTCGCTTGGAGTACTCACGAACGCGAATCTTGGTTTTCTCCAATTGATCAATCTGCTGGTATATTGCTCGCAAACTATTGTTGTCTGTTGCACGGAAATATTCGCCACCAGTCATTTGTGCGATATTACGCAATGTGCTTTCGTCAAACTCTGAACTCATTGTGCCATACTGCACGCCATAGGGTGTATGGATAGGCACTCGCACCTCTTTGCTATAGCTGCCTACGCCTATCGCATATACGCGTATATCAAAGGTTTTAGCAATTTCTGCTGCGGTTATTGGGTCTATATCACCGCGGTTGTTACTACCATCAGTCAGTAGAATTACCACTTTGGACTTCGTAGGCGAATCTTTCATACGGTTGACCGCATTAGCCAAACCTAATCCGATGGCTGTACCATCCTCTATCATACCAAATTTTACTGATTGAAAGAGATTTACCAATACTGCATGGTCGGTGGTCAGTGGACACTGCGTAAAACTTTCGCCTGCGAATACCACTAAACCTATCTGGTCGTTTGGACGTGCCAATACAAAGTCAGTTGCTACGGCTTTTGCTGCCTCCAGTCGATTAGGGCTTAGATCTTCGCCAAGCATTGTACCTGAGATATCGAGTGCCATCATGATATCAATACCTTCGGTGGACTCCGATTGCCAACGATTGCTCAGTTGTGGACGTGCTAATGCTAGCGACAATAGGGTAATGACTGCTACGCGCAATGCAAAAGGTACGTGTATCAACCATACACGCAGACTCTTGGGGTGTTTCATCAGTCTATCAGTAGACGATAATTGTACGCTTGCGCGCATTGTGCGCAGTTTCCATATATACCATCCTACTACAGGAATCAGTAGTAGAAGCAAAAATAAATATCTAGGATTCGCAAAACTCATAATTTCTTTAAACTCTAAACTATAGGTACTTCAGCACCGTCCTCTAAACCATTCTTTGTTGTTTCTTTCACGAAAGTGTATGCGCTACGCAGTGATAATTCGTTTTCATCGGGAGTAGTGGTCCATTTCGCAAATTTAACCAAGTCAGCTAATGTCAGCATTTTGCGCAGTTGCTCATAGAGATCTTTTTGCTCTTTGAGTAGCGGACGCATAGCTTGCATTGTTTCGTCAGAAGTTTGTTCCGTGCTGCTTACATCAAAGCGACGAGCTATATATTCGCGCACAACATCGGTCAGTTGTGTGTGGTATTCTTTCACTTGTCCTGTCTGCCAAATCTTCTGCTCGCGAATGATATCCAATTTTTCTAATGCTACTTCATCCGCTGGACGTAGTGGCTCAGTAGGTGCATCGTTTACCTCATCTTTGTCCATACGTTTTTTTAGGTACGTGATGAGGTAGTATCCACTCATGCTTACGCCAACTATAACTAGTGCTAACAGCACCCAACGCAGTATGCCCCACCACCAGATTGGAGCCTTGTATATACCTTTGATGTCGGTGATGGCTATATCTGTGCTATCCATTTCAAATGGTTGTACTACGTTCAATGTCATTGGACCGCTCCATATCGTGTCCGCTCCGCTCAAAAAAGGTAGTGGAGTTATGTAGAACAGCGAGTCTTCAAACGAGGTTAGCGTAAGGTATTGGTCATACTGCACGCGCCCATCTTTGAGCTTAGTGGTATCAATGACTGTGCGATCTACTATCTCCACACCATTGATGAGCTTATCGCTCAGCAGAGGAAGTTGCACTTGCTCGCTGGGCTCGCCAATTGCGCGTAGATGTAAATCGGTTTGATCGCCAATGAAAAGGGTGGTACTATCAATTGTCGCACTAACCACCAGTGCCAATATCGTCATCAACATTTGAATAGATGCATTAAAGCTTTCACATAGTCTTCATCCGTACGTACACTCACATGATTGACGCCTGTACGGGTGAAGAGTTGGTCCATATAGTTTTGGTTATTGTGCCATGCCTGCGCGTAGTCGTAGCGTACGCGGTCAATAGAGGTGTCTATCCATAGGTCTCTGCCAGTTTCCGCATCGTGGAAATTCACTAATCCAATGTTGGGTAACTCAGCCTCACGGTGGTCATAGATCTGTATGGCGTTTATTTCATGGCGGTTAGAGGCAATCAGTAGAGGTTTCTCTATCGCACCTACCTGTATGAAATCAGAAATCAAAAAGGCTGTACAATGGCGTTTTTGCGCGTTAGCAAAGTACTGTAATGCTTGTGCCATATCCGTACCGATGCTGCTGGGTTCATAGTTCAGTAGCTCGCGTATGATATGCAGTACATGGGTCTTACCTTTTTGTGCAGGAATATATTTCTCTATCTTGTCGGAGAAAAATATCACACCCACTTTGTCATTGTTGGCTATCGTGGAGAAGGCCAACGTAGCTGCCACTTCTGCCATCATATCGCGTTTCATTTGGCTCAGTGTACCAAAGTTGCGGCTGCCCGACACATCCACCAGTAGCATTACGGTCAGCTCGCGTTCTTCTTCAAACACCTTGATGTACGGTTTGTTGAGTCGGGCGGTCACATTCCAATCAATAGAGCGTACATCATCACCAGGTTGGTATTCACGCACTTCCGAGAACGCCATACCGCGTCCTTTGAACTGCGAGTGGTATTCACCCGCAAAGATGTTTCGACTCAGCTTGCGAGTCTTAATCTCTATCTTCCGTACTCGTTTTAATAGTTCTTCAGAAGTCATAAGTAGATCACTTCGTTTTAGATCATTTCATTGTTAGACCACTTCTTATCTCGCATTCGCTCAAACGATGATATCGTTGTTAGACTTCTTAATGATCTAACAGCCGAAGATAGTCTAGGCTTCTAACAGACTGCAGAGCGGTCTGTTAAGGTACTTGCACTGCGTTCAAAATCTCAGTTATCACGTCCTCTGTGGTGATATTGTTAGCCTCGGCTTCGTAGGTCAAACCGATACGGTGGCGAAGCACATCGTAGCATACGGCGCGCACATCTTCAGGGATGACATAGCCACGGCGATGGATAAAGGCGTATGCGCGTGCTGCCAAAGCCAAACTGATACTTGCACGAGGTGAACCGCCAAACTGAATCATAGCTTTCATGTTCTCCAAACCATAGGTTTCTGGCTGACGAGTAGCAAAAACGATGTCAACGATATATTTCTCAATCTTCTCATCAATATACACTTCGCGTACTATTTGACGTGCTTTGATGATATCTTCTGTGCTGAGGATAGGGGTTACTACAGTTTTCTCGCCTGTAATGTTCTGGCGAATAATCTGCATTTCCTCTTCTTTCTTTGGATAGCCGATTACCACTTTTAGCATGAAACGGTCGGTCTGTGCCTCAGGCAGAGGGTAGGTACCCTCTTGTTCAATAGGGTTTTGTGTGGCTAATACTAAGAAAGGTTCATCCAACTTGTAGGTTTGCTCACCTATAGTGATCTGACGCTCTTGCATAGCTTCGAGTAGAGCAGATTGCACTTTGGCTGGAGCACGGTTAATCTCGTCAGCGAGTACGAAATTAGCGAAGATAGGACCTTGCTTCACGCTAAATTCCTCTTTCTTTTGCGAATAGATTTGCGTACCAATCACATCTGCGGGCAATAGGTCAGGAGTAAACTGAATACGACTAAAGTCGGCTTTTACCAAATTAGCCAATGTGTTAATTGCCAAAGTCTTTGCCAAACCAGGAACACCTTCCAATAGGATGTGTCCATCAGCTAACAGACCGATCAATAAACTTTCCACCAAATGTTTTTGTCCTACGATTACATGATTCATGCCCATTGTTAGGGCTTCTACAAATGAACTCTCGCGCTCAATACGCTCTTGTAGTTCACGAATATCTACAGTTGTTTGCATATATTATTGTTTTTTGTTTTCTTCTTTTTTCGGTAGAAACGTATGATTCGTATTTTATTCTACAAATACCGTGCCAAATTTTAGAGTTTAGGTTTTAGTAAAAAAAAGTGTTGCATTGCTATTACACGAGAAAACTCCTAATAAACAGGATTTGAGGAGTACAAGCCCTTTGTAATCTAACCGCCTCACCGCTACAGCTCGAAAGCTGGTCACCGCGTAGAGTATTAGCACGCCATTGGAAAAAGCACCTACCTCGGGAAGAAAAAATTGTTGAGTTTTCCGGTCTCTAAGCAATGCAACAATATATATTAGGTTCACTTCGCTCACATTATTGGTGAGCATTTATATTCTTTACAATTTCTATGCCAAAGTATAAAGTTACGGTTTAAAATCTCCATGCCAAGGTGGCGACAAAACGGTGCGTTGTGGTAAAGATTTCCATAGGAGTCATGTGCATCTCCGATGCGTATTGATGCAAATGCTGCCAACGGTACTGATACGCTATTTGCGCCACCACCGACTGACTACGGTATCCCAAACCAATGCTAGCATATTGCGTATTATCTGTATAGCGATAATCCATATCTGTTCGTATATCATTGTATGCCAACAGCCAAATAGGTTCTTCTTTGAGGAATGAGGATTCATATACATAGCCTGCATTGATAAATAATCCGCGATAGGCTTGTAGTTCCAATCCGATGCGTAGTGTATGGATATCCTTCATAGGAGATATTCCTAATTTTTGGTCCTTGGGTGCATGTGCATAGTCATATTGTAATGCAATCATTCCTCTATTGTAAATTTGACCAGCGATGCTGAAACTTGTGCGTAGAGGTGCAACTAATTCCGTGGAAATTACGCCACTAGCTGGTGTCAACTGCTCGTATTTTTGTCCATTCAATGTAGTATACATGTCGCTTTCTGTTTGTTCAGAAAGCTTAATAACCGTAGGAGTCTGGAATGATGCTCCGATGCGCAAACTCTGAAAAGGCCTGTAAATCAATCCTACAGATCCATTCACTCCAACTCCAGAGATGTGGTACATCGACTTAAGTTCTGCAGATTGGATACGATCGGTTTCTATGATTGACACATGTTTGGTGTAATTAATCGTTGGAATATTTAAACCAAGACCGATATACCATTGATTGCTGATATTGCTTGCCCATGCGAACGTATATTGGTCATAGTTGCCTAATTCAGAGATAGACAAAGAACCTTCCGTGAAATCTGTAGCAGGAATCCATTGGTTGTTTTCTGTGGGATTGATAAGATAGGTTTCGTATCCTAAAATACTTAACCATGCTACTTGATCGTCATACCAAGGTTGGTTTTGCAATCTATCTTCGGAAAGACCACCTCTATCATTGGTGATATTGCAAATAGTGGACACCATCCCTAAATCAGTCGCTTGTGCCACTATCTCGCGATTGAAGTTGGTTAAACGATTGTAGGAAAACATGAAATTATTGTAGATCATTCCCCTTTGTTTGTTGGGGTTACCCCATGCCACGATACCTGTGACATTTGGTACCGAAAATCGGTTGCGTTGATAGCTGTCCTCTGTTTGTCGTGTACGATCAATCGTGAGATCAATAGTCGTAGCAATTTCACAGTGTCGGTAGAGAGCAAGTCCTGCGGGATTGTCCATAGCCGCTGATGGGTCGCCACCAATAGCAGTCATGGCTCCGCCCATCCCCACATAGCGTGCCGTACCCATCAAGTCGTGCTCGGCAAAACGCTGAACATCTTGGCAATAGATAATGGGCGATAAGTAATAGGCACACAGAAATATGAGCAGGATTTTTTTCATTTTTCTATTATTCGCATACGGACGGTATCGGGATGCTGCGTAGTATCCTCTAAAAAAATGAATTCGCGTATATTTTTGTCATATACGGGCAGAGAAGAATTCACTGTATCTAGTAAAGGCCAATAGTAAGAATCGTCCATATAAGGCTGCTGGCTATTGATGGTAGTCAATGGGCAACAGCCTGCTATAATGAGCAATATGAACAAGGTACGTTTCATACTTGTAAGGACTTTAAGATCATCAAGAATTTTAAGGATTTTCAGGTCGTTGCTATATTCTTAGCAATTCTTGTGCCAAACTTAAAATCAATTACGGAATCCAATGATTTCGCGTACCTCGCGGATGGTCTTCTCTGCGCTGGCAGCAGCCGCCTCGGCACCTTCACGGGCTACACGAGTCAATAAATCCTCGTTGTTTTTATACTCCAAGATACGCTCGCGAATAGGTGCACAGAAGGCATTGATATCCGCTGCAAGTTGTTTCTTCATATCGCCATAACGGATTGACATATTGTTGTATTGATCGTTGAAGTAATCGTATGTGTCGGGAGTAGAAACGAGTTGCATGAGCGTAAAGAGATTTTCAATAGGCTCTGGTTTCACTTGATTGAGCATTGTAGGTCCTGCATCGGTCACGGCACGCATCACTTTCTTTTTGATAGTAGCTTCATCATCGCAGAGATAGATAGCATTACCTTCGCTCTTGCCCATTTTTCCGCTGCCATCTAGACCTGGTACTTTTACTGCCTTGGCATTGAAGTGGAAAGACTCAGGCTCTTTGAAGAACTCCACATCATAGATGCGGTTGAAGCGACGAGCAAAGAGACGCGCCATCTCCATATTTTGTTCTTGATCTTTACCTACAGGTACCTTATCTGCCTTATGTACAAGGATATCTGCAGCCATTAGCGATGGATAGGTCAAGAGACCAGCGTTCACATTGTCAGGTTGCTTGCGCGCTTTCTCTTTGAATGATGTTACACGTTCCAACTCGCCCAGATAGGCGTTCATATTCAGATAGAGGTAGAGCTCCAATACTTGCTTTACATCGCTTTGCACATAGATAGGTGCTTTATGAGGATCTATACCACAAGCTAAGTATTCCGCTAAGATGGTGCGAACAGAGGTTCGTATATTTTCTGGTGTAGGATGTGTAGTGAGTGAGTGCCAATCAGCAATGAAGAACATGCAGTTATACTCTTCTTGCATCTTCACAAAACTCTTTACTGCACCAAAATAATTACCAAGGTGCAAATTGCCCGTAGGACGAATACCACTGATTACTTTTTCCATTGTTTTCAAATTATTCTATGATTTTGGCGCAAAAGTACTATTTTTTTTTGAGATATACAAGTTTTTTTGTACTTTTGCAGCATATTTCAATAATTTGCTATGACAATCAACGAATATATTGAACAGCATAGTTCGCCTGAAAGCGAAGTGTTGCAGCGCATCACTCGTAGTACATATCTTGAAGTTATCAATCCTCGTATGTTGTCTGGGCACCTACAAGGACGGGTTTTGAGTATGCTTAGCCAGATGATATGTCCCAAACATATCTTGGAGTTAGGTACCTTTACTGGTTACTCTGCCCTATGCTTAGCAGAAGGATTAACCGAAGATGGTAAACTCATTACTATAGAGCATAATGACGAGATGGAAGATAGCATTCGTCGTAATTTGGCATTATCTCCATTGGGAGAAAAAATAGAACTGCTAATTGGGGATGCGAAAGAGGCACTAAAACGATTAGGAGATAAGCCTATAGATGGTGGGTTTGACTTGGTGTTTATTGATGCAGATAAGAAAGAGTATTGCGACTATTTAGATTTAGTGTTGCCCTTAATGAGACAAGGTGGATGGATACTGGCTGACAATACACTTTGGGATGGTCATATTGTTGAACCTGAATATGATAAAGATCGTCAAACAATAGTACTGCGTGCGTTCAACGAAAAAGTTGCAAAAGACAAACGCCTTGAAAAAGTCATTCTGCCTTTGCGCGATGGACTGACGATTATTCGACTGATACATGGAAATTGAGTACTAAAAATCTTTGCTGAAAAATTATCTATTTTTTAGCAAAGATTATATATACCTACCTGTTAAACTATTCGAATTATTTCGAATTTCTTCTACCGTACCTATTGCTACTATAGTACCCCCTTCACGACCGCCGTCTGGACCCATATCTATGATATGGTCACACGAACGAATCACATCAGGGTTGTGCTCAATGATAATGACCGTGTTGCCCTTGTCCACCAATTGGCGAAGCACACCCATCAATACACGCACATCCTCAAAATGCAGACCTGTAGTGGGCTCATCCAATATATATAATGTCTTGCCTGTGCTTGGGCGAGCCAATTCTGTAGCTAGTTTCACACGCTGACTCTCGCCACCCGACAGAGTAGTAGAAGATTGTCCTAGTTTGATATATCCCAAACCCACATCTTGCAGAGTCTTTATTTTCTTCAAGATATAGGGTTGACTCTCAAAGAACTCTACTGCCTGGTTGATCGTCATATCCAGCACATCGGCTATGGATTTACCTTTAAAGCGTGCCTCAAGCGTCTCGCGATTGTAGCGTTTCCCGCCACACACTTCGCAAGGCACATAAACATTCGGCAGGAAGTTCATTTGGATGGTCTTGTATCCATTACCGCTACATTCTTCGCACCGTCCACCACTATTGTTAAAGGAGAATCGTCCTGCTTTCCACGAACGAATCTTACTCTCGGGCAATTGCGCAAAAAGGTTGCGGATATCAGTGAACACACCTGTGTAAGTAGCTGGATTACTGCGTGGGGTACGACCGATAGGCGACTGGTCCACGCCAATCACTTTATCTATATGCTCAATACCTTCTATACTGTCATATGCCAATGGCGCTTGCAGGCTGCGGTAGAAATATTGACTCAAAATAGGGTAGAGTGTTTGGTTGATGAGAGTAGATTTACCACTACCACTCACACCCGTCACGGCTATCATCTGTCCCAATGGGAAACTCACATCCACACCTTTGAGGTTGTTTCCGCGACACCCGTGAAGCGTAATCTCGCCTTTCGCCTGCGGGGTCTCCGAAAAATCTGCTGATTTTTGGGGTGCACTATCACCTATTAGCGTAGCAGAGAGCTCTCCTCTCAAATACTTCGCTGTCAGTGTGTCGGCTTTCAGCAATTCTGCAGGAGTACCTGCAAACACAATATGTCCACCCAAACGGCCTGCTTTGGGGCCAATATCAATGACATAGTCCGCTTGGCGCATCATATCTTCGTCATGCTCCACCACGATGACAGAGTTACCCATATCGCGCAGCTGCTTGAGCGAGTCAATCAAACGCTGATTATCACGTTGGTGCAAACCAATACTAGGCTCGTCCAAGATATATAGCACATTCACCAACTTACTACCCACTTGTGTCGCCAAACGAATACGTTGATTCTCTCCGCCCGACAAACTATCAGAGGAGCGAGAGAGCGATAGGTAGGATAGTCCCACGCTGAGCATAAAGCCCAAACGGGAGATGATTTCTTTAATGATTGGCTCTGCGATAGCGCGTTGCTTGTTGCTGAGCTTAGCAGGCACATTCATCAGCCATGCTCTAAGGTCGGTAATATCCATTGCAGAGAGCTCAGCGATATTCTTATCGGCTATACGGAAACTGAGTGCTTCGCGGCTAAGACGCTGACCTTTACAAGTAGGACACTCGCACCAAGTTTCTTCTTTCTCTTCCTTCTCATCCTCAGGCTGTTGCACATACTCCAACATGCGTGTGTACCAGTTCTCATCATCTTTGATGATATTGTCCAACTCCTCCTCGCCTTTCGCCTCTAACCTTTCGCCTTTAACCTTACCTAATCCTCGGCATGTAGGACACCATCCCTGTGGCGAGTTAAACGAGAATGTATGTGGCGCAGGTTCGGCATAACTCATACCCGTAGTTGGACACATCAAGTGTCGAGAGAAATAACGTATTCCATCGCCTTTAACCTCTAAACTGTAGCTCGCTTGCGAGCGTTCTATAAACTGTGCGCTGTGCGCACAAACTGCCATCACTCCATCGCCCATACGCATGGCTTGATCCACTGTAGCACGAAGGCGTTTAAGATCTTCCCCTGCCTCATCGCCTTCTCGCCTTTCGCCTAATTTGAGGCGATCGACTACGGCTTCGATAGTATGATTCTTATAGCGGTCAAGCTTCATGCCCAAGTATATCTCTTGCACTTCGCCATCTACACGCACATGCAAATAGCCTTTGCGTCGGATAGTCTCAAATAGCTCTTTGTAGTGACCCTTACGGTTATTGACCATAGGAGCGAGAACGAGCACTTTCTGACCCGCATATTCTTTGAGTATCAAGTCAATAATCTGGTCTTCGGTATATTGCACCATTTTCTCGCCCGAAGCATAGGAATATGCGTCCGCAGCACGAGCAAAGAGCAGTCGCAGAAAATCATACACTTCTGTGACGGTACCGACTGTTGAACGAGGGTTACGAGAAGTAGTCTTTTGGTCGATACTGATTACAGGCGAGAGACCTGTAATCTTATCCACATCGGGGCGCTGCATCGTACCTATGTATCCGCGTGCGTAAGAGGAGAATGTCTCCATATAGCGGCGTTGACCTTCGGCAAAGATGGTATCAAAGGCAAGGGATGATTTTCCACTACCTGACAAACCAGTAATGACCACGAGTTTGTCTCGTGGAATACGCACATCCACATTCTTTAGATTATGTACGCGTGCGCCTGTGATGAGTATATCGTTGTCTTTGTTTGCCATAGTGCAGACACCTTTGCGCTGCAAAGGTACAAAAAAATATGCATATTTGCAAACAAAATTGCGTAAAGTTCACTTTCAGTGCGATTTTGAAGGCAATTGGGCTGCATAGTGCGGCAGTAGCTTCGGGAATTTGCAGTTTGTTTACAAATTCCCTGAAAATTAGGTGACCTGAAGGAGTGCGACGGAACGCACTCCGAGTGTGAAGAAGCCAATTGACTTTTGGATTCGAAAAGGGGAGGCGGTTGGGGAGACCAAGCCGACCGAGACAAAGAGAAAAGTCCTCACGTCGAGTATTGTGCCCGAACTATCGTACTGAAAAATGTCTTTTTATAGTGCAATTATTCGTGCTTCTTGGTTATTCATATCAGGCATTGTCATTCCTACCGAGGCGTTGATGTAGGTTGGGTCTGCAATGATGTATTTTCGATTTTTGTACATCAAGTAATCGCCCTCGACGTCCTTGGTAAATGCTACGGCAGTAGCCAAGTGTCCTGGATAGTACAAAAGTACCACATCTAATCCTAATATATCTCGTACCAGTCGTGAGAAGAGTATAGAACGATCTTCGCAATCGGCATATGGATAGTGCAACGTTTCTGCTGCGAAGAAAGCGCGGTCGTGTCCCCAAACCTTGTTGTCGTATTCATATACAAATGCTGTTTGTACGAAATTTAATAGTGTATTTACGGCATCGTACTCGCTCAAACCATTGAGTTGTTGCTTGAGTGCGGGATATAATTCGTTTTTGATAGATTGATCTAATGGTGTATTCGCATATACAGCCCAGCAAGTAGTAGGGTCGTTGTTGATATATGCTGAAGGATAATCATTGAAGAAATCAATGGTATTTTTGTTGGTTGTGACATTAGCCGTTATACCATATTTGGATGTGAGTTTGCGTGGTGGAGTAGGTAGAATTTCTAAGTTTTGTTCGTTGCGCAGTTGTAGGGAGATGGATTTTTCGTTGTCGAAAGAAGCATTGCAAATATTGAGGGATTTACTCTTGCAATTAAGTGCATAAAACTTGGTATTGTCTATCACATAGTATATCATAGAGAGGATACTATATTGACTAGCAATTAACAGATAGAGTTTTTGATTATCAGTAGCAAGGCGTACTTTATAGCCAGATTGTGAGAGTAGGAAAGTTTGCATGAATACCGCTTCGTTGGTATTGCCATATTTCTTCTCACTGATGGCTTGGAGCATTTTAACGTATCCCCAGTCGCAAAGGGCTAAGTTTTTTCGCGCATCTAAGACGTTTTTAAGTGTGATGTCGTATGCTTCGGATGAAAGTTGTACCCATGCTTCGGATAGTTGTTGCTCGGATAAGCCATTTAATCGGAATATGTCATTTGTTGGAAAGCCAATAGAAACGAGGGTGCCATAGAAAGCAATAGCATATGGCTTGTAAGGAAGTTCTTTTTTTGGTTCCACGGGTGCGATAGGTTCGGGTATGGGTTGTGGTTGGGGTACTACTATAACTTCGTTCTTTACCAATATAGGATTAGAATCCTCCTTTGGCATAGGTAATGTGGGCGGGGTGTGGGTAGGTTGTGTAGTTGGTGTGGTGATAGGGACTTCATACACCACAGGAGGAACTTTCTTTTCCTCTTCGGGTATGACTGCTGGTTGTGCATTAAATGACTCCCAATTGTGTTTCATAAATTCGGCATAGCGTTCGTTTTGCTTTTTACGAAAGGCGTCAAATTCTGCTTGCTTGTCCATCTGGAATTGTTCAAATCGAGCATTTTGTTTTTGCTTGAAGTCGTCAAACGAACGTGACTGTGCAAGAGCAGTAGTTGCCATTGCAAGCACACTGATAATACTAACGATACGTTTCATATCTATTATTTATTGTTTAAAACATTGTATTAATTGTCCCCAATTACCATCTTTGACTACCACTTGTTTTTGCGCATCCAATAGGTATAATGTAGGCAGTGCTTTGATGTCGTATAGGTCTTTCGCATCTATCTCTGGTGCATATACGCTGAGCCATTCAGAAGGATATTGTGTCTTTTGCCACACATCTACTTCGTCATCTATATACACAGCCACTACTTGCAGACCCTTTTGCGCAAAGGTAGCGTAATTTTTCTCCAATTGTTGCCTCATATATTGGCACTCCTCACAGTTTGGGTCGTGAAAGAATAGTAGAATATATCGGCTTTGCAGGTTGTACAACCGTCCCTTCTCGCCTGCTTGGGTAATATAGGCAAAGTCCATCGCCTTATGCCCCACGCGATTCTTTTTCACTAAGGCGTAATGCTTGTGGTAGCGCGGATTGTTTACATACTCTTGTAGTTTATTCTCGGCAGCGTATTGCAAGAAGAGTAGATATTGTTCATCATTGCGATAAGGTGAATTTGGGTCGTAAAGGTACTTCTCGGCTAGTGTAAAAAAACGCTCGGCGACATTATTTTGCTCTGCTTTGTCAAGCAACGCACCAATCTGCTCCGCCTGTTGGGTAGGAGTTTGATGCGCCATACCCAACAAGAACCGCGCAAAGCGTTCCTCCGCTTCGCGGGATTCTACTGCTTGTTGGTTACTAAACGCAAATCTCTCCCACACGGAATACTGTGGCAGCAATACCTGTGCTGTGATAGGACTATTGATTAGCAATAATCCACAGATAAATAAAGTTATATGTAAAAAAAATGTCTTCAAATCGCTACAAATTTACTGAAAATCTTTTAATTATGCAAGATTTTGAACTATTTTTTATGATTCCCGCAATGTTTTTCACGCAATTCTCTATGATTCCCGTAAGATTAGGTGGCTTATTTTCTGTATTTCTTTCACCCAATATGCGCAAAATCGTAAAATGTAGGCTGTTCGTTATAAAGAAGTGGAGATTACTCACTTTTACAAATTTACATTAGGGAGTGAGCACTAATCTAACACCTACATCATACATTTTAGCAGTTGGAGAATTGTTACCGCGCTTAGTAATTGTACAACCAAAATCACCATAGTGCCAACTCCCCCCTCGATAAACACGCGTGGTTCCATTTCGTGGTCCCTGAGGGTCTTTTTGGAAAGAGGTTGTATAGTCGCTATACCAATCCTGACACCATTCCCATACATTGCCGCTCATATCATATATTCCCAATTCATTCGGTTGTCTTTGGGATACAGGATGAGTAGTACTATTACTATTGTTATAGTACCATGCTACATGCACTATATTATTGCTTCCTGCATATTCATATCCTTTGCTCAATTTACCACCTCGTGCTGCATATTCCCATTCTGCTTCTGTAGGTAAGCGAAATGTTCTACCTGTCAATTGATTAAGTTTTGTAATAAATATTTGACAATCTTCCCAGGTAATATTTTCGACAGGATTTTGTAAACCATAAAAATAGCTAGGGAAATCATCTACCACTGCAAACCAAAGTTCTTGTGTAACTTCTGTTGCACCGATATAATAATCTGATAGACTTACCGTATGTGCTGGACATTCATCACAATACATGTCATTGCTTTCCTTACCCATAGTAAAAGTACCTCCTTCAACATTAATCATGGTAAAAGATACTCCATTTATAGTAAAAGTTTGATTTCCCAATGAGGTAAAAGAAATTTCTTGACCATATGCTATACCTTTTATATTTATCGCATATGCGCGAGCATAGTAGGTAGTACCCTCTTGTAAATTAGTGATGTTGACAGAAAATGATCTCAGGTTACCCACACTTGTTACTTTATTATTTGTGATAGTAGGATTCTTTATAGTGCTGTATACGATGCCGCGTTCCATCAAACTTGCTCCACCATCACTAGTTACATTACCACTTATTATCGCACTTGTTTTGGTGATTTGAGCAACAGAGGTTGTCTTTATACTAGGTAATGAAATTTCATGAGTGGTTGTAAACGTTACTTGCGTTCCATACGCAGTACCTGCGCTATTTATTGCATACGCACGGACATTGTAAGTAGTATTGGGTTTGAGATTGGTCAGGTTACAAATGAATGAACCTACACCACTGCCATTTGCTATCTTGCTATTGCTCGTTGTCGGATTTTGCGAAGTGCTATATACCACACCGCGTTCTGTTACAGTTGCGCCACCATCATTAGTTACCTCGCCACCTGTCACAGCAGTAGTTTCGGTGATTTCTATGACTTCTTTAGTAGTCAAAGTTGCAAGCATTTGGGTTTTGGTAGTAAAACTCACTTGCTCACCATAACTAATGCCTCTCACGTTAATTGCATAAGCACGGACATAGTAGGTTGAACCCTCTTTCAATTCTGTGAGTTCGCAACTAAATGTACCCATGCCTACACCATTGCTAATTTTGGTATTATTAATTGTTGGGTTTTCTGTGGTGCTATATACTACACCGCGTTCCGTCACATCCTCACCGCCATCAGATGTCACTACTCCACCCGCTGTAGCAGAGGTGTAAGAAATATTGCTCACCGAACTAGTAACGACTGTAGGTGCAGAGTTTTTTTGAATACTAAAAGTCTTCTCCTCACCATAGATCGTTCCCCGCGAATAGATAAGATAGGCACGAACATAGTAAGGTATATTCACATCCAACCCCTCCATATTTTTATAATAAGCTCCATCTCCAGCGCCTGCCACCTGTACCTGCTTAGCACTACCAATAAGCGGGTTAGTAGATTTACTATATACAAATCCGCGTTCACTATAAACAGGATCACCCACTTTAGTAATGGTTGCGTTGAATGTGGCTGTACCGTCATCCGCAATAGCGGTAACATCATTCGTTGTTACTGCAGGTTTGATAGGGTTGAAGTCTGCGATTAATTCTTCGCCATACGCCACCCCCTCTGTATTGATAGCATACGCACGGATATAGTACACATTGCCTAATACCAAATCGGAGAGAACTGCAGAATATTCACTATTGCCATCATTTTTTACTTCAACCTTCGTTCCATTGGCAATAGAGAGATTCTTAGTCGTGCCATATACGAACCCACGCTCACTATATGCAGGGTCGCCATCCTCTATTATCTCGCCCAACACTGTGATTTTTCCTTCTTCGCGAAGAATATTAGTAACTGACTTTGTAACTACCTTTGCCATTGCGTTGCCCTTTGCAACAAATGACACTTCATTTGCACTATACACCTCGTTCCCAGATTGAATGGCGTACGTACGCACATAGTATTTCTTGCCTAATGTTAAACCAGTAACTGTAGCAGCAAAAATCTTGCTATTCGAGAAATGAACTGCTATCTTTTGTATACAAGTATTGATAGTTGGTAGTGTAGTTTCTGCATACACAAACCCGCGTTCGGTATATATAGGATTTCCATCCTCTACCACTTCACCATGCAGCGTGGCAGAAGTACTCTTTATATCTGTAGTTGGAATAACATTTAGTTTAGTTGCTTGAAAATCTTTTACAGCAACTGCCACTAATTGCTTACTACCATTATTAGAGGTAATATGTACAGTTGTCTTATTTTCTCCACTACCTAATTTTGTTCTATCAATTGTGATAATCAACGATTGCGGCATACCCGAAGAAAGTACTCCTTCCTTCTTACTGACCGACTTTATCCATTCGGCTGTAGTTGTTATTTGCCACTCTAATGATTCAGTTCCATCGTTAAAAAGACTAAACGAACGAGCTACATCATCTATGGAACTACCAAAATCTAATGTGTCTATTTCTTTGCGGTTGTCATCCACTACTTTCAACGCGGGCGGTAACTTCTCGAGTTGTATATCTATCTGTGTAGTTTCTCCTGATTCCACAGTGATTATACGTGTAGTATCTTGATACCCCGTTTTTGTAATTACAACAGCATATCCGCCATGCGTTAAATCGGTAAATTCAAAATGTCCGTCACTTCCTGTCACTGTGGTAGATCCATTAGGGGTAAGAGTTACACCTGCAGACTTAATCGGCTCGCCTGTGGCTTTGTCCACCACTGTACCATAAATACTGCCAGGTAAATCTTCTGGCGCACATGCTTGGTATATGCCACAAACGAGTAGCAGACCAAGAAGAAGATAGAGCGATTTTTTCATTGTTGTGTATTATCTTTGCCAACGATTTGCGTGAAGCAATCGTTCACACATTTTACTATTTTGACCTAATGGGTAAATTTTATAGGCAGACTGGGCGCACGGATAGACCACAAATGCGAACTTGCTCACTCAACATAGGAGTGGCATCACTCAACAATAATGTAGATGCTAAATCAGCTAACCCCTCTTCTAACGCGAGTGAACTTGACCAATAAGCGCCATACCCCTCGAGATATTCTCCGAAACATCGCTCAGCTGCTGCAGGCAGAAAGATATAATTACCATTGCTCTTGCTAATTATCTTGAACCCCTTTATACCGTTTTGGGTAGTCACTATACAAGTGCATTTCTCAATCAGTTCTACTATCTCCGTAGCAGTAGGCATGCGCCAATTCCCACCCCAAAGTTCAGAAGCAGCATCATCGGATTTATCCAAAACGAATTTATTATCAATAATTCCAATATTACCATCGTCGTAATAGTACTTGGTATAACCTCTATTATCCTCCCAATATTTATAATAATCCCAACTGTAATAGGTTTTTGTTGTTGTTTCACCCCATGAAAAATATCCTCCATAATCTTCTGGTTTATAGGCACCTATATTGCAAGTAGCCCATTTAACGCTCAAGCCCAAATCTACCCATTCGTGACCATTTTCAAGAGTAGAAAGAATAAATTCCACTTGTTCGCCATAAGTTACCCCTATAGTACTTACTACATATGCACGGACATAATAAGTTTGATTAGCATCTAAATTCTGTACCTCGCTATCATATGTACCTTTACTATTACCTTTAATAGTTATTATATTTGCATTATCAGTCGTTGGATTAGGTGATTTACCGTACACAAATCCACGTTCCGTATAGACAGGATCGCCCGCATTGGTAATCGTAGCATGGAAAGTAGCCGATTTGGTTCCCGCAGAAATATCCGTCACTTCGTTAGTAACAACTACGGGCAAGATAGGATTGAAGTCTAATAGTTGCTCCTCTCCATAGGCTACACCCACCGTATTCGTAGCATATGCGCGGACATAGTAGATATTACCTAACTGCAAATCGGATAATGTGGTAAAATACTCGCCCAATCCACTTCCTTCGACCTTCACCTTAGTAGCATTTTGAATAATCGGATTATGCGTAGTACCATACACAAAGCCACGTTCACTATACACAGGGTCGCCCACTTCAGTCACCATGCCCATAGCAATTGCTTTTCCCTCACTACGAGAAATATCGGTTGCCGATTTCGTAATCACTTTAGGCAATACGCTGCCTTCTGCGGTAAAAGATACCTCATTGGTACTATAAACCTCTCTGCCTGCTTGAACAGCATAGGTACGGACATAGTATTTTTTACCCAATGTCAGGTTATTGATGGCTGCTGAAAACGTTTTATCATCCGTAAAGGGGACTGTTATTTTTTGTATTGCATTATCTATCGTGGGTTGCGTGGTTTCTGCATACACAAATCCACGTTCCGTGTATATTGGACTGCCGTCCTCTACGACCTCGCCATTCAAGGTAGCAGAAGTACTTGTTATAGCAGTAGTTGGGAGTACATTCAGTTTAGTCACTTGGAAATTATTCGTAGCAGTTACAACCAATTGTTTATTACCGCTATTAGACGTAATATGCACTGTAGTAGTATTTTCTCCACTGCTTAGTTTCACACGGTCAATGGTCACAATCAGTGATTGTGTAGCACCAGCAGAGAGTACACCCTCTATCTTGCTTACAGATTTTATCCATTCGGCTGTCGTAGTGATTTGCCATTCCAACGACTCTGTACCATCATTGAACAAACTAAACGAACGAGCTACATCTGCTTCTGCGCTTCCAAAGTCCAAAGTGCTGATTTCTTGGCGATTGTCGTCTACCACTTTCAGCGCAGGTGGCAACTTCTCAATTTGCACATCGCCTTTGGCTTGCTGAGCAGATAGCACAGTGATTACACTGCTCGCGTAATCCAAATAGCCTGTTTTGGTAATCAGAAGCGTGTAAGAGCCTGGAGTTAAATTGGCAAATTCAAATTGTCCTTCACTGCCAGTGACGGTTTTTAGTCCGCTTGGACTCAATTCTACACCTGCCGACTTAATCGGCTCACCAGTGGCTTTGTCCACCACTGTACCATAAATACTGCCAGGTAAATCTTCTGGCGCACATGCTTGGTATATGCCACAAACGAGTAGCAGACCAAGAAGATAGAGCGATTTTTTCATTGTGTTTGGTTATTAGACATATCAATAGATAGGCAAATTGCTGATTTTAATCCAATCACTATTAGCAATATAATTACCATTACTCCATACACTTACATTCAATTTGATATGCAGGAGTTCTGCATTATTGGGTACGTCAGGGATTGTTACGCTGGCTTTAACTGGCACATATTCCAATAACGGAGATTTTACATATCCATTGGTGTAAGAAGAATTAGATTGAGTTCCCAAAGTAAGCACACTGCCAGAGTATAGATTGCCTAAATTATCAGCAATAATGGTGGAGGTACTATTACCTTGATTGCCAAATATGGTAACTTCTACATCTCCCATACCGACACTGGTTAATTGGAAATTGAACTCTACCTTTGATCCTATACGTCTACAACTTACGATATCGGCCTTCATTCGGTTATCAAAACTTTCAACAATTACAGAAGAATAATCCTCTACGACCGTTCTTGTCATTTTGATGGTGATATTTGCTCCAGCAGCAGTTAATTCAATCTCTCCTTCTACATCTGCATAGAAATCTGCTGATGCAGTAATGGTATATTTTCCCACTTCCAAATTCTCAAACTCATAGTATCCATCCTTATTTGAATAAGTGGATAAATTGCCTGGGTTTACAACCACTTTAGCACCAGCAATCTTTTCGCCAGTTTCGCTATCTACGACAGTTCCTGTAAGGTTGGCAGTAGTAGCGATTTTTTCTAAATAAATAAAAATCATGGTATCTTTGCCCGCTTCTACAGCCACGGAACCCTCTATAGGATGATAACCAGTAGCCGATGCAGAAACCAAGTATCGTCCCGCCTCTAAATCGTGTAAATAGTAAAAACCTTCTTCGTTAGAAGTGGTAGATTTATTGATTGAGTTGATAGATACCGTAGCACCAGCTATTTCATCTAAGGTTTCACTGTCGCATACAAGTCCGTAGATACTACCTAATGTGTTTTTGTTGTCTGGAGTATCAGGAGTATTAAATAATTCCCCACAAGACGCAAATAAGACAACGACTAAGAAAAAAAGAACAGATTTAATTGTTTTCATTATTTATAGTATTTTGTTATTTTACCAGAATTCCTTTATAGAAATATTCATTAATAGATAGGCAGATTGCTGATTTTAATCCAATCACTATTGGCGATATAATTACCATTGCTCCATACACTTACATTCAATTTGATATGCAAGGATGTTGCACCGCTTGGAACGCCGGGGATTGTGGCACTACCATTAATAGGTACGTATTCCAGCAGCGGAGATCTTACATAGCCATTGGTGTAAGAAGAATTAGATTGAGTTCCCAAAGTAAGCACGCTACCTGCGTACTGAGTACCTAAATTATCAGCAATAATAGTAGAGTTACTATTGCCTTGATTGCCAAATATGGTAACTTCTACATCTCCCAGACCTATACTGGTTAGCTTAAATTTGAACTCTACTTTTGAGCCATTGCGTTTGCAGCTTATGATATCACACTTAAATCTATTATCGAAACTCTCAACAATCGCAGAAGAATAATCCTCTACATACACATACGTAGCTTTGATGGTGATAGACTGGGTATTGGTGCCATCCGACACTTTGACAACTGCGTTCAAATTAGCAGCCATAGCTGCACGATCTAATGTGATTTTTACGGTTTGTTTGCCGCCGGGGGCAATAGAACCTGAATAATCAGAGAAAGTCAAGCATGGATTGGATGCATCCAGCAAGGACCAATCTAAGTTGGCTGTTCCTGAGTTGCTGATAGTAAAGGTTTTAGAGGTGCTGCTATCGCCAAAATCCAATACCGCTGGGCTAACATTCATGATTGGGCGCAACACTTTCTTAGTGGCAGAAACTTGAATCTCTTGCTCGGTAGATCCGTCTGAGACGATAAACGAAGTATATAAATCACCAGTTAATAGGTTTCTGTTTAGCGACACTCTAATCACTTTGCTCGCACCAGAGGCGAGTGTACCATTGTTTTCGGATAACGACAAGCAAGATGCAGATAGTCCCTGCGTGTACCAATTGAGATTGGCATTGCCTAAGTTCTTGATTGTAAAACTCATTTCGTTGGCATCTTCACCAAAACTCAATACGGTTGGGCTAACATTCATAACGCCTTTGTTTTGCACAATAGCGCAAGACACATTTATTGGATATGAATTGCCAAAAGCAGATAAGGTAACAACTGCTGTCTCATCTTTTTGCAACAATGAGCGATCTACTGAAAAGATGATGGCTTGTGTTTTACCTGCACCTATCCGTCCCGAAACGGGGTTAGCGGACAGCCATTGGCAGCTACCCAAATCCAGCGACCAAGCAGTATCTTCTGCTCCTTTATTTGTGATAGTGATTGACAGTTGATTTTGGGTGGTTCCAAAATTAAGAGAAGAAGGTGTGATATCCACTACCTGATCTATAATGACCTTCTCCAAATGGAAATCACAAGTGGTGTTTTTTCCAGAAACGACCGTAACTGTCTTGCTGTTGTATTCATACCCAGCAGCTTCAATACCAACAGTGTATTGCCCTGCATCAAGGTTAATAAACTCAAACGTGCCATTGCTACCGACAACGGTCGTTTTACTACTTGGAGATAATCTAACTTCAGCATTACGTATGGGTTCACCTGTGATTTTATCAAGTGCCGTACCATAGATGCCACCAGGCAACACTACTTCAGGTTGGCATGATTGAAATATACTACCTATTAACAATATACCCAAAAGGAAACAGAGAGTTTTTTTCATAATTATTCGGTGTATAAGAATCTTAATCTTTAATCATAGTAATAATAAAGATTAGCGTTTCTCCAAAGTGATATTTACTTTTTCTGTAGCACCTGCAACGACAGTGACTGTTTTGCGATTCGTGCTATAGCCTGTTGCTTGAACCGTCAATGTGTATTGTTGTGCTTCTAAATCTTGGAACTCAAAGAAACCGTCCACACCCGTGTATGTGTTTTTACCACTTGGAGCCAGAGTTACCACTGCACCTGCAATCACATCACCTGTTGCCATTTCTACTACCGTGCCAGATAAGGTGCCGAAAGTGTCATAAACAATAGGCTCACAAGATGTAAAACAGGCAAGTGCTCCACACAAGAAGGTGAGAAATAATGTTCGTTTCATAATTAATTATTATTGCGTTGATTTTTAGAATGTACAATTAATCGCTAAACCTGCATCTTCTATTGTAGCATAAGGTGCAAAGCGCAGTTGAGCTATATTACCGATTAAAATATGCTTGTTACCTTTTGCAACAATACCATCGATCACATTCCATGCATAGCATGCTACCGCACCAGCAATGCAGACATTGCGAGTAATATTGCAGATATTAGCATTTTGCGCATAGTACTGCTTGAGCGTAGCATTATGTGTTGTTGTAATTTGTTGGGCATAGTTTTGACGTAGGCATTCTGTTGCAACAATACCACCAATCATCAATACTTCTCCAGCTATCATAGTTGCACCTTTGCCAACGCTGCCTTTGTGTAACTGAGCCATACCAGGAACAAATACACGAGCAGAAAAAGGATATTTTTCAGACACGGTTACGGGATCAAATGGTAGTGTGGGATTCTTGGCTGTTTGTACCAAAAGGTAAACACGATATTGTCCTGCTTCTATGTGCTCTATATATTCATCTACGACGCGAGCTTTAGCAATCAAATCGTGATCACTTTTTACTTGTACATCATTGCCTACCATAGACACGGTAGCTTGTGTGCCACTCGCTAAGCTACGGCGTTCTATGACTATTTGCATAGCCTTTTTGCGAGCATTGTCAGGTTCGTACCCCACGGCAGAAACCACTTCTACATACGAGTGTTTGGCTTCTTCAAAATATCCCTCTATCCATTTGGGAGGTTGGGCGTTTTGTGCATAGGCACCCTGCAACAGCAGGGTACCTATTACAATAATTAAAATACGACGCATACGGATTAGTGGTTTTCTTTGTACTCCTCAAAACGTTGTTGCATCTTCTCGCGATATTGTTCTTCGTTGAAACCAATGCGGTCTTTTTCGTCTTGTGTCAAGTGGTCTTTAACCTCTTTGGAAATACGGCGAGCAGTTTCTTCTTTAGAGATTTCAATAGCGATATAGCACTCAATGTCGCCATCATCATAGATACCACTCCAACGCACGCAAGATTGCATTGTCTCGTTGATAATCGCATCAATGATACGGTCGCCAGCAGAATTCATTTTGCGCTCTACATCGTTGCCGCGATTATTACCAACAGATGCAGAATACTCGCTAACCATACCTTTGTAAGCATGTTGCATTTTCAAACGAATCAAATCTTGAGCTGCTAAAAGTGCATTCTTTTGTACTTCATTGCGTTGCATACTTGATCCACGAAAACTAGTTGAGGCAGCAAAATCTTGCTTTGTGTCATACACTTGGCATGGGGCCTCGAATGTCTCACCAAAAGGATTTTGGGTTTGCTTGCTTTGTGCTACCACTTGTTTTGCTCCGCAAGAACAGAGAATGATTGCAGTCAGCATAACGACTGCTAAAGATTGAATCTTTTTCATTGTTTTGTTGTTTTAATTAGTTAATATTAGCTTTAAGCTCATCTTTAATGAGTTTTCTTTCAACCAATTAGACACAACAAAAAAGCGTGAAACTTGCTCTTGCCAGTTCCACGACTTGAGGCTCTCGCATTGCCTTGATATCGAAACCGACAACGCGAAGCCCACGCCGAATATAAAATATACTCTCGTGCTACAATAGTTAAGGTACGCGTGTGCGCATACGCATATACGCAAAAGACGTACCAAATAGGCACAAGAGGGATAATCTTATATCCCGTAGGACATTCATCGTTGCAATGTTCCTGATATCAGTCTTTGAAACTTGCGAGATTTCAAGTCATCAGAACATAGCGCCAACAAACGCCTTTTATGTATGTCTGCCCCCTCTGCCGATGATAGATAATAGTTAACAATTAATAGTTAATATTCCTATTACAGACATCCCCGGCGCGGGTTCTCGTCTCGCTCAATTGCTCGAACGATTCTTTTAGGTCGCAAAGATACAACATTTTTTTTAATTGAGCAAAAAAAATGCAGAAAAAGCGATTTTTTAATTGGAAATTAATGAGATTAGGGGTAAGCTACAAAATATAATGACCGATGGGGGAACATGACCGAGAGGGATGAAAATGCAGTGGATAGGGGGGAGTAAGAATTGCTTACGCAAATTATAGGGGTGGCTGGAAGTTCAGAGTGGTAACCGAGTGGTTTCGAAAGGTATGACCAAAAAATCGCACTTTTTGGTGCGATTGTATTTTAGTGACAGAAGAGAATGCCCACGTAGAGGCGCGGACCCGTTGGCAAGATGAGTTGGTCTTTGGCGAATGCCAACATCCAATCAAGACGAAAAGTAGCATGGATGCGCTTGGTGATGCAATAGTCTACACCCACATACGGATTCACATAGCCGAAGCCTTGTTTGTGAAAAACGGTTGTCTGCTCGGCTGTCCAGTCGTCCTGACTGCCCTCTACGATATACAGACTACGCATGGCACCACCGCCTACTGAACCACCGATATAGGGCCACCATTTCTCGTTACGCCAACAGGCGTCTGCTAATACGCCTCCCCAACCTGTGCGCACATAACTGCCCGATTGCAGCACGTCGCGTTTGTCGGTGACGCCACTTTTCATGGTAGAACTAAACCCCTCGCACCCCACGCGCAGGTGCTTCATGAGGTGTACACGCATCGAACCTCCTAATCCACGCGTCATGCCCTGTGGGCTGATAATCTCGCCTGATGGAAGGACAGCGCTTGCGTTCTCACCAAAGAGGTAGCCTGCATGCAACATCATACCACCACCGCAACCTTGAAAAATTGCGGTGGAGTCGTTTTTTGCTGCTGCGACAGCAGCGAAAAAAAACAATATAAGCAGTAGTCTAAAACGCATATATTTTATCTCCCACGAATAACACAGATATTTACAACTTTTCTATCTGTGTTTTCTGTGAAATCTATGGGAGAACAAAAATGTTTAGAACAAGTAGCCCATTTTGATATAGAAGTTAGCCCACTTAGCGTTGTCTTGCTTATTGAGTGCCATTGCCCAGTCAACTGATAATACAAAGTTTTCATTCATGGCTATTTTCAAACCAAGACCAGCTGCCATATGAGGAAAGTAAGTTTTAGTCAGATCAATATCTTCTGTTGTTGTACCAGTCTCACTCCAACAATTTTTCACGGTAGCAAAATAACTACTCAACGGCAATTTGAGGGGATCGGTATCAGCTGCATATGCCCTATTGAGTGCTTCCTCATCCAACTCATATGGCTGAGTAATTACACCCAAATCAAAGAATGGTGCCAAACCGATATAGAAGTGTTGGCGACCGATGTCGAACTTCGCCACTTTGCAGCGCAGTTCCACATTAGCATATGCAAAGCCATTTGCCAAAATACGGTTACGCATAATACCGCGGAGTGAGTTGGCTCCACCCAGTCCCTCATACATCACGCGTTGAATAAAAATAGTATTGAGGTAACTATTCATATAGAAAGGCGACTTGCCTGCGATATTATTTTGGGTGCCAAGACGATATGCAAAAATTACGCGGTCTTTATAAAGAGATACATAGTGGCGGAAATTAAAGTTAAATTGCAAATGGTTGTATCCCGCAGCGGCTTGCTCGCCGAAGGCTGCGGTATAGGTAAAGAAAGCATCTGCATAAATACCTTTAGTAGGACAGGCGCGCATATCGCGGCTATCGTAAGTAAGACCTGCACGCAAGTAAGGATGCCAACCTCCATGTGCTTCAGCTTGGTCGATAAGTCCCCACTTTACATATTTCTCGTAGAGACCTTCTATATCCTTGTTCATTGCCTTTTGCTCGTAACGCTTTAGGTTAGGGTCAAAGACATTTTTCTTGCCATTGAGCATATCAATATCGCACTCATCAATCATATAGCCAAGTACGCCCAAACCAGCATTCCACTTGATATTCTTCCATATCGTACCCTCAATATCCGCAGCAAAACGGAAGAGATCGCGTTTGTATTTATAGAACGCACGCGATTGATAGTCATCCAGTACACCCATCTTCTCTGGGTCTTTTTTCCATTTGTGGAAATCTTGATTATAGACCGACTGATAACCATTGAAACCATAGAAATCGCACATGGCATCGGGTTGATAGGTCGCATCCATTGTCAAGCGGTGATTGGGGATTAAACTCTTGCTGTCGAAATTGATACGGAAAATGCCATAATTTTTTGTGGTGTACGCTGCCTCGGCATAAATAGAGTGAATATACTCAGGATATTGTGAACCATCCCCGTAATAATAGATATTGGCGAGCGCACCGCCTTGGAAACCTAAATCTGCATCAAAACCCACTGATGGCAAAGCGCCGAAGTTCCAACCTGTTTTAATCTTGCGTCCAAGAGAATCCACCTCTTGAACTTTATCTTTCTTCGCTGCGTGCACGGACATTGCCAAAACAGCAACGGTAATAAACAAAAATATACGTTTCATAATTCTTAATTCTTATTTCGTCTTCTCTTAGACGATTATTACAATTTTTAAATTAATCCCAATATCCATGCCAGTAGAGCGCCAAGATAAGTGCCTACTGCATAACCTACAAGACCAACTACAATACCTGAAATGAGTACTTTTTTATTCTTCATCGCACCTGCGATAGGTGGCACGAATGGAGGTGAACAGAGCAAACCCACTTGGCAGACGCAGAAGAGGTCGCCACTGACTTTTGCTATACGGCAGAGAATCAAATGGAGCACTACCGATACGCCCATGATCCAAAGCACGAAGCCACCCACATACAGCGAACCGCCACTCACACTATGGATGTTGAACATCGAAGCGACTATCACGCTGAAAATCAGGATGAAGAACATACCTAATTCGAATGTCTTAGGTAACTCGCGCACTTTCTTGAAGAATGATGCGATGATAGACAGGGTCGTGATGGTGAGAATGACTACTAACTCGCTGAGTGTGCCAGTGATGAGCAACGCTAAACCTGCGCCGATAGCGAGGAAGATAATACTCAGTCCCAGACCTTTGAGCATGCCCCACAGGTTATTCTTTTTGAGCATGTCGCGATAATTCTCTACGTCGGCTGTCTCTACGGTATCCTCGTCGGAACGACCTCTGTGGGTAATGTCTTTGAATGGAAGAATCTTACGGAAGATTTTGTATCCACCACCCAAAAGGAAGAAGATGTACGGCATCGTAATCACCATTTGGAAAGCGAGCACAATAGCCATGACGGACTTGTTCACGCCCAAAGAAGCACCCAATGCGTTGAAGTTCACCGTTCCGCCAGTATAGATACCTGTCATCATACCTGCCACATTAGCCGCCTCAGGTACGTGGTTGCGGAAGATGAAATAGCCCGATACAACAGATAGAACTACTGCTAAAAGACCTGTAACAAGTGCCCAAGCCGTCTTAGGAAGGGCTTTGGTCCAGAGTTTGAAATCACAGTTGAAGAGCATGAGTGGGATCGCTAATGGCACAGTGACACTCATGATGGTGGATTGCAGTTTGCTGAAACTAGCAGTCACTTCTGGAGTAGCAAACTCAAATACTCCGCAAAGCGAAGCAATGATACCTACTGCATAGGCAAGCACCACAGTACCAATCTTTTGAACAATTGTCCAATGCTTGAACGCCTCAATAATCAATATTGGGAAAATAATATAACAAGCGAGAATAATATAAACCTTTGCCATAATTCTTAATTCTTAATTCAAAATTCTTAATTATTTCGTTTCTTCTGGTTTGTTGAATTTGCGAGCGAGATACATATATTCTTGCAAGAACATCCAGAAAGGCATAGTGATAAAACCAGTCAGTGGTATGATAATCAGTTGCCAAACAAATTGCACTGAATTGTGGAAAGCAGGGTCTTTAATAGCCCAACGGATGATAAGCCATGCCAACCAAAGGGGCAATGTGACTATGCCTGCTATTAATGCCAATGGTGCCATCAGTGTCAGCATCAGCAACAATAACCATTTAGGCATACGGTGCTTAGGAAACCAATTCTTGTGTGCAGGACGATTGGCACTGAGTTTTTTCCAATTCTTCTCATAGTTCTCGTCATCTGGCACCCATAGGATCTGTTCGCGCATACGCTTGGTAAGCTCCTCGCGCATGGCAAGTATGAGCTTAGGCTGCTCCAAATCAGCATGCTCGGCGATAAACTGTGTCATATTGATAGGTTTGCCGATGTTGATAACCAAAGTGTCCCAAAGGTGGAACCAGTCGCTATACTCTAAACCTACAGGCACGATGTAGATAGGTTTCTCGTTTCCAAACTTCTCGTTAGCACGCAGGGTAATGCGGAAGATGCCTTTTCCCAGTGGCAGCAGCGAGTGTTTGGTACGGTGTGTACCCTCGGGTAGAATACAGAATGGCACACCCTCGTGTAGGGTGTCAATAGCACGCTCCACGGTCTCATCGTTTTTGAGGACTTCACTAGCTCCATCGCGCATGCGGCGAATAGGCATTATCTTAAAGAAACTGAGGATCTTAGCTAATTTCTTATTGCGGAAGATGTCCGCACGGGCTACAAACACTTTTCGATCCGAATTGATAGAAAGTACCGCTAGCGCATCTTGAAGCGCATTGGTATGGTTAGGAGCGAAAATCACTGCTCCATCCTGAGGTATATTCTCCTCGCCTACGTATTTGATGTGTCGGTATGAATGTCGAAACATCCAGTTTACGAGCGGAAGGAGAATTCGATAACCACGATTCTCATCATGTATCTGCTTCATAACTTGTCAGTTTTATATGTTTTTCTAATGACGCGTAGCGTCAGATTGTGTACAATACTACTAAAAGCGCAGGCAAAAGTACAACATTTTTTTGGAATAAGCAAATTTTTGCAAAAAAAAGCCACCTTTGTCTAAAAACATAGGTGGCAATCTATAGTTTTTTTATTCCTTTTTTCCTTCTACAATCAGCACGATTTCGCCTTTGGGCGGAGTCTGCTTGTAGTGGGTAGCCAATTCGGCGAGTGTACCGCGTTGTGTGTCCTCGTGCAGTTTGCTAATCTCACGACTCACGCTGGCACGGCGGTCTGTTCCCATGTACTCTGCCAACTGTTCCAAGGTCTTCACCAAGCGGAAAGGCGACTCGTAGATAATCATCGTATGTGCCTGTTCTGCAAGGGCCTTCATGCGTGTCTGACGACCTTTCTTTTGTGGCAGAAATCCCTCAAAGTAGAAACGGTCGTTAGGTAAACCCGAATTGACTAACGCTGGCACAAATGCCGTTGCTCCTGGCAGGCATTGCACCTCTACACCGCGCTCTACGCATGCACGCACTAACATAAATCCTGGGTCGGAGATGCAGGGGGTACCTGCATCAGAGATAAGCGCCACGGTCATACCAGCAGCAATGCGTTCTGCCATGTCGTCGCTGGTCTCGTGTTCGTTGAACTTATGATGGCTCTTGAGTGGCGTATGGATGTCAAAGTGCTTGAGCAACACAGACGAAGTGCGTGTATCTTCTGCTAAAATGAGATCCACTTCTTTCAGCAGTCGCAGCGCACGGAAAGTGATATCTTCCAAGTTACCAACAGGAGTAGGTACTATGTAGAGCATTCGTAATTATAATTTTGAATTAAGAATTATGGGAATCTGCGTTTCAGCACATTCTCAAAGAGTTTTACTGCGGTAGATTCGTTATCCCACTCGAAGGTATCTGCTATGTACTCCATCGCTTCGTTGAGCGAATCAAGACCGTTGATCTCATCCAATGTCTTTTGCATCAGTTCGCCGTTACCACCAAAGAGTTCGCGTTGGAACAGGAAACGGTCGCCGAGTGAGATGGCTTGACGGATATCCTCTACGGCTGTACCAAAGAGTGATGTCTGCTGAGGCGTAGGACGTGGGGCTGGTTTTTCTACTACAGGCGCTGCTACCATAGGTTCCTGCACATGAGGAGCAAGTTCAGATACCAGCGTTTGCTCTACTGCTGGCGCTGGTTCCGCAGGAGCGGCAACGGATGCAGACTCTGGCTCTACGATGGACTCCACTACGGGTTCCATCACAGACTCTGGCTCGGTAGTTTCTTCTAGCGTATCTGGTTTTTCTAGTGTTTCTTGTGCTTCTGGCTCGAATGGTGCCTCGTCTTCTTCATCTTCCATCACGAGTTCGATTTCAATTTCAGGCTCTTCTGGTTGAGGTGTAGGGCGAGCAGCAAGGGCCTCGATTAGAGTGGTTTGATCGGCGAGTTGCTGTTCAAGTTTGCTGATTTGGCTTGCCAGTTTACAATTATGGAGTTGCTCTTCGAGCTGCGCTACACGTGCCTCCAGAGCAGCCAATTGCTGCTCCAAAGTGCTTGTGTATGCGGTAAGTGATTGTATCAAATTTTCGTTCAACATGGTTTGATGTTGTTTACTTAGTTGCGTCTTCGAGTTTCTTCATCATCGCGAACATAAAGATAGCAGCCACAGCGCAAACGGCTACGAATACGCTCCATACGCCCCACAAAGGCATGTCGCCCCAAAGGTTACTTCCGATAGACACAAGGTAATTACCAATAGCGGTAGCCACAAACCAGCCACCCATCATCATACCTTTGTATTTTGGAGGTGCTACTTTTGTTACGAATGAAATACCCATTGGGCTGAGCAACAACTCAGCGAAAGTAAGGATCAAGTATGTATAGATCAATACATTTGCATTTACGAAAGTAGCGTTGCCAGTCACGCGTGCCAACTCTTGTGCGTTAGGAGTGAGGAGTCCGATACATGCTACAGCCATCACGATATATGCAATAGTTGCTACCACCATACCGAGTGCAATCTTGCGTGGAGCAGATGGCTCTTTGCCTTTCTTAGCAAGCGCGCTGAAGAGTGCCATGCTAAATGGGGTGAGTGCCACTACATAGAATGGGTTAAACTGTTGGAAGATAGGAGCGCTCAAGGTGATACCTTCTGCAGAGATATTCAAATACTTGTATGCCAACACACCCAATGCTGCCACAATAGCCACGCCAGAGATGGCTTTGGTCTTCTTCTCTTTGCTTTGTACGAGTGAGAAACCAGCATACACCATTACTACAA
The DNA here is from genome assembly GCA_017384225.1 of Paludibacteraceae bacterium. Lineage (GTDB taxonomy): Bacteria > Bacteroidota > Bacteroidia > Bacteroidales > Paludibacteraceae > Colicola. Next base: position 13,245 of record JAFNUD010000013.1, on the reverse strand, counting down.
TCATTACGAGGTTGATGATATCAAATGCCATGGTTTGTATGCCAGTGCAAAGTGGGTTAACAAACTCATCTGCAAATAAGGTAAGGGTGTTACCATTCTGATGGAAAGCCATCCAGAAGAAGATAACTACAGCAAATACCATACATAAAGCTACAATGCGTTTTTTAGTTTGTTCTGGAGTAAGTTCCTCTATCTTCGCGCCAGTTGCAGCTACTTGCTTAGCAGAGTTTTCTACGTGCTTGAACCAAGGACGGCAAGCGTAGTAAATGACGATACTCAATACCAATGATGCGCAAGCTACCATAAATGCGAAGTGATAACTATCGTTCACACTCCATCCGAGGCTAGTTTGTGCCCACGCCATAATCTTTACAGCTGCGGTAGGAGCGAACATTGCACCAATGTTAATCGCCATATAGAACAATGAGAATGCAGCATCACGCTTGTCTGCATACTTAGGATCATCGTAAAGGTTACCCACCATCACTTGCAAGTTACCCTTGAACAAACCAGTACCGAAACTGATTAGTACCAATGCGCCAATCATTGCTATCATAGCTGTTGTGCCTCCACCCAATGGGATAGCAAGCAATACATATCCAAGGAACATTACCATGATACCGATGGTCACACACTTTCCATAGCCAATCTTGTCAGCCAAGATACCGCCCACGAGTGGCAAGAAATATACCAATGCGAGGAAAGCGGAATAAATTTGACCTGCAACGGTTGCGTCAAGTCCAAAGTTTGCTTTCAAAAATAGAATAAATACGGCTAGCATGGTGTAGTAGCCAAATCGTTCGCCTGTGTTGGCAAGTGCCAATGCAAACAGACCTTTGGGTTGATTTTCAAACATAACGTGTTTTTGCTTTTATTAATAGATTATTTTATTTTGCACAAATACGATGACCTTAGGATTCAATTTTAACACTTTCCTTGTGTATCGCTTCCATAACTTCGCGGATGAGTGTTTCGCTTAGTCCGTGGCGCTGGGCTAGGTCATGGCAATGCTGCATAACTTGTTGCCAACGCTCGGGTTGTACAATCTGCTCGCCATGTTGACATTTCCATTCGCCTATCTGGCGAACCACATCTGCACGTTTAGCGATGATCTCCCAAAGCTGTTCATCCAGTTGGTCAATCTTAGTGCGAAGTACTTGTAAGTCTTTCATTCAACTCCTGAATGTCTAAATTTCTGAACTCCTAACCCTCAATCAATCAACTGAGTTGAGCGATGGCCTCTTTGAGCGTAGCGATACGCTTCTCGGCATCGGCTTTCTTCTTGCGCTCGAGCTCTACTACCTCTGGTTTTGCGTTTTGCACAAAGCGCTCGTTGTTGAGTTTGCCCATCACGCCACGGAGGAAACCCTCTTGGTGAGCCAATTCGGCTTGGAGTTTCTTGAGCTCTTCATCCACATTGATGAACTTCTCCAATGGCACGCTATACTCGGTGGTACCGATGATGAAGGATGCGCTACCTGCACTCTTCTCCGCACCTACAGCCAACTCTATATTCGCCAATTTTACTACCACTGCTGGCAATGTCTCTGGGCAGACGAGGGTAAGAACTTCTTTTGGTGAGATATTCTTTTGTGCACGGATATTACGGATTGCAGAGATGATATCGAAGCATTGTTCAGCTTCCTTCACCTCTGAACCACTGAACTCCTGAACCTTCTCCAAAGGAGAAACCATCAGACTCTCGCCCTCCTGGCGCTCCTCAATCGCTTGCCACAACTCCTCGGTGATGAATGGCATGAATGGATGCAAGAGCTTGAGCATCGTATCCATAAATTGGATAGTCTTCTCATAAGTTGCCTTATCAATAGGTTGACCGTATGCAGGTTTGATAATCTCCAAGTACCAACCAGAGAACTCATCGCAGAAGAGCTTATAGATAGCCATCAATGCCTCGCTCAGACGGTATTTGCTGAAGAGGTCAGCCACTTCAGTTTGTGCTTTTGCAAGAACTGCCTCAAACCACTCTATACCCCACTTATTTACTTCTGAACTACTGAACTCCTGAACTTCCCAACCCTTAATCAATCGGAAGCAGTTCCATATCTTGTTGCAGAAGTTACGACCTTGCTCGCAGAGACTATCGTCGAACAAGATATCATTGCCCGCAGGAGCGCAGAGCATCATACCCATACGCACGCCGTCAGCGCCAAAGCGATCGATGAGATCCAATGGATCAGGACTGTTACCCAGCGACTTAGACATCTTGCGACCCAATTTATCGCGCACGATACCAGTGAAATATACATGCTTAAATGGCATCTTGCCGATATACTCATAACCAGCCATAATCATACGCGCTACCCAAAAGAAGATGATATCTGGACCAGTCACCAAGTCAGCAGTTGGATAGTAATAGTTGATCTCCTCATTACCAGGGTTCTCGATGCCGTCAAAGAGGCTGATTGGCCAGAGCCATGATGAGAACCATGTATCCAATGCACCTTCGTCTTGTACCAACGCATCTACGCTCAAACCTGATTTCTCGGCAGCTGCCTCGATGTTTGGTGCTACGATGATCTTATCCTCTGGATAATTCTCTGCGCCTGTCTCCTCGAGCAACACTTTCTCGTAGTACGCAGGAATACGGTGTCCCCACCAGAGTTGGCGTGAGATACACCAGTCTTTGATGTTTTCGAGCCAGTTGCGGTAGGTGTTTTTGTATTTCGTTGGATAGAATACGATATCATCGTTCATTACTGGTGGCAACGCAATGTCAGCAAAGTGTTGCATACGGATGAACCATTGCAAACTGAGGCGTGGCTCGATAGGCACATTGGTACGCTCAGAGTAACCCACTTTGTTGGTGTAGTCTTCCACTTTCTCTACCAATCCTTCGGCTTGGAGATCCACTACAATCTGCTTGCGGCAGTCGAAGCGGTCCATGCCTTGGTATGCTGCTACATTAGGATAGATATCTGCCTCTAATCCCTCAACGTTCACGTGCGCGTCTGCGGTGAAGATATCATAGGTGGTGAGGTCGTATTTTTGTCCCAATGCGTAGTCGTTCACATCGTGCGCAGGGGTTACCTTCAAGCAACCTGTACCGAACTCAATCTCCACGTAGCGGTCCTCGATTACTGGAATCACACGACCTACTTTTGGTACTATCACGTGCTTGCCTTTCAACCATTGGTTCTTAGGGTCTTTAGGGTTGATACACATTGCCACGTCACCCATAATGGTCTCAGGACGGGTGGTAGCTACTACAGCGTAGTAACCTTTCTCATCTTTATGAATCACATTCTCCTCTGAACCACTGAACTCCTGAACCTCATCACCTTCCACTACGTAGTACTTCATATAGTACAACTTGCTATGCTCCTCTTGGTAGATTACCTCCTCGTCAGAGAGGGCTGTTTGGCGCTCTGGGTCCCAGTTCACCATACGCAAGCCGCGGTAGATGAGGCCCTTGTTGTATAGGTCGCAGAATACATCAATCACGGCTTTGGAGCGTGTCTCGTCCATGGTGAAGGCGGTACGGTCCCAGTCGCATGAGCAGCCGAGTGTACGCAATTGCTTGAGGATGATACCTCCGTGCTCCTCTGTCCAAGCCCAAGCGTGCTTGAGGAACTCCTCGCGGGTGAGGTCGCTCTTGTTGATGCCTTGCTCTTTGAGTCGTTTGATGACTTTAGCTTCGGTAGCGATACTAGCGTGGTCAGTACCTGGTGCCCAACAAGCGTTCTTGCCCTCGAGGCGTGCACGACGAACGAGGATATCTTGGATGGTATTATTGAGTACGTGACCCATGTGTAGTACACCCGTCACGTTTGGTGGTGGGATAACTACGGTATAAGGCTCACGACCATCAGGAGTACTGTGGAAAAGTTTTTGATCTTGCCAATATTGATACCATTTGGCTTCGATGTCTGTTGGATTATATTTTGCGTCCATATTTATTGTGTATATTTATTTCTTTACCCAATTTCGAAAGATATTTCAGTATTATTTCTAATGCGCATAAAATGCGCTGCAAAGGTATAAAAAAAAACGCATATATACAAGAAAAATCGCAGAAAGTTGGTTTTTCCTACGATTTTTGTACATTTTTAGGTTCTTTGCCTCCTTGCTTTTTGGCAGAGAACTAAACTATCCAAACTATTCACAATAACTGGTTTAGGTCATTTGGATTTCGTGTGCTTGCGAACAGGAGACTTTATTTCAGTGGGGCGATGTAGTATAGATGGGTGGTGTCGCCACGGAGCACTTTTTGCAAATCTTGTAAGATGCGTTCGGGGTGTACTACCCCCGATTCCCAGAAGTCGTTTGCTCCTGATGGAAGCGCGCGTTTGAGGTAGTGGTACACATGCCCTGTTTGGTAAGCGCTAAACCAAGTGTGTTTGGCATCCATAGCCTTGAGTTCGGCTAAAGTACGAACGTCTGCACCTACCCACACATCGGCATCAGCAAACTCTTGTATCACCAACTCCAAGTTCAGCGGAATCGAGGAAGTAGATGGATTGTTGGCATAACGATATGCTGCTCCAGCATCTTTGAACAATGTGCCCATAAATGATCCCCCTGCAGGCACATACCATGTTCCTCTCCACGACATCCCAGACATGATACTCTTGCCTTTAAACTTTAAACTATCAACTTTCAGCTGCGCGTATGCGTTTCTGACGCTCGCATATATGCTATCTGCCTTTGGCCGGCAGCCGAAGATGGCACCGAAAACGCGAATCCATTCGGCACGAGCGAGTGGGGTAGTCTCTGTCCACTCGTTGCAATAGATCACGGGTATGCCGAAGGATTGAATCTGCTGCGGTAGCGCATCGCCTTCCATATAGCTACTGATGATTACGAGGTCGGGCTTGCAGAGTAGCAATGCTTCCATATTGGGTTGAAAATCATCGCCGATATCCACTATGCGTTGGCGCTCGTCGTCGGTAAAGTTGTAGATTCGGTCTGGACGACTGACTCCGATGACCTTGTCTTTCATCCCCAACTCGTGGATGAAACCAATATGCGTAGCCGAAGTGCAGACTACGCGTTCAGCCAATGGCTCATTGCCTATCGCTAACTGCTGTAGCACTTGCCCTTTCTGCCAAGGTGAATATAAGGTAATAAAGATACTATCGTCTTGATTTTCAATGCTAAACCCTGTGGTTTCGTCAGTGGCAGGCGTGTTGGTTGTAGGTTGGCATGCCACGCATACCAACCCAAACAAGCACAATGCTATGTAAAATTTTATTTTGAGCATATGTAATTCTCTCTCTTTAGGGAGGGATTTAGGATAGGCTTTTAAATTACCTTCAACTCGCTTCCTGGAAAATAGTGCGCCAAGATTTGCTCGTAGGTATAACCTTGATCCGCCATGACGGCAGCACCGATTTGGCAAAGACCTACACCGTGTCCCCAGCCTGCACCTGTTAAAATGAAGTCGCCATTTTCGTTGCGATCTACTACAAATGCACTACTATACAAGTGGCTCTTGCTCAGCCATTTGCGGATCTCAAGCTCCTTGCCAATCACCATAGTGCGCTTGCTGCCGACAATCTGCATCTCGTACAAACGAGCAGAAGGACCACGCTTGATAGGCACTAAGTCCAATATCTCGCCAAAGTCAATACCCGAACGCTCACGGATGATCTCGCTAAGTTCCTCTTTGGTATATTGTACGGTCCAGCGGTAGAAGTCTTTGGTCTCTTGGTCGTAGTTGTTCAATACTTGGCTGAGGATGCGTTCGTCGGTGGTATTGCAGTAGGCAGAAGGCGAAGTGCGGATAAACGCTTGTGCATTCTCCTCGATTGTCAAATCGGGTAGGGGAGTGCCTATCTCGTCACGAACAGGCTCAAGGTAGTCATAGTGCTCGTTTGCCCAAGCGTTCTCAAAGAGTTCGGTAGCACCACCACAAGCCTTATAGAAACGTGCATCGCATACCTTTCCGTCGTACATGAGCACTTGTCCGCGGGTGGCGTCAATGGCTTTTTGCACATTAGCCGCAGCTTCAGGATGTTCGTCACGACGGGTGATACCCTCGTAGCGTTGGCAGTGGTCGTCGGCACATACATCAAAGCCTTCGTGTGCATCTCTTTCATACCAGATGACATGGCGATCAGGGTCGCTCAAATCGGGTTTGTCGGTACCTGTAGATGGACTGATGATAGGACGGAGAACCCAACTGCGGGAGATAACGGCGTGGGCTTTCAAGAGCTCCAACGATGAGGTAGCAGACATCTCAGAGGTGATTACTGAACTGAGATAATCTTCTACATCAAGGCGGTTGATGGCAGTTTGTGTGCCGTCAGCATTGTCGCGTATTTCGAGTGTACCTTCAAACTCTTGGTCTTCCAGACGGTCCCAGTGGAATCCAATACCTATGCGGACATTCTTCAAGAGGAAGGTTGGATGTTCTGGTGTGGAGTGAGGACCAGGAATAACGGCCTCAATCTTTGGGGCGGTCATCACGCCCACTGCAATTTCGTGTTTCATGCGTGTATAGTTTTTATTGTTAATTATCGTTCTACTTCGCCTTTCCAGGAGTTGAAGCCCGTGTTGAGTTCTACTACTTGGTAGCCGTGTTGGGCGAGTTGCATAGCGGCATTTTTGCTTCTTCTGCCTGAACGGCAGTAGAGAGCGATGGTTTTATCTTTTGGAAGCAGTTGCTCTGCTTTCTGCATAAAGTCTGCTTGTGTGACATCAATAAGCAACGCACCATGGATATGTCCTTGCGCGTATTCGTTGGCTGTTCTGACATCCAAGCGAACAACGGTGGTATCTTCAATAATCTGCGCAAAAGTATCCGCATCCACCGAGCGGAAGTCAGCAGCCTTGCAGCCTAAAAAACTCATCAGGCAGAGTAGGATAGGGAAGGGTTTCATGATGTTATGATGGTTATGCGTTTTTACTTGAGTAGGATATATGCAAGACTAGCGGCGCTGATAATGATCCAAAGCAGGATACCTTGCAGCAAGGGGCGGATACCTACGGATTTGATGACATCAATGGATAGGGAGGCACCAATGAAGAACATCGTGATGATCAGTCCTTTTCTCGCAATACCTGCAATGAACTTACCTACTTCGGGATAGTCTGCGAGAAGGTAGGTGTTGATGAGCATGGCGACGATAAAGAACAGGATAAACCAAGGAATGCTAATTTTCTTGCCTTCGCTGCGGAATATTACTGAAGTAACCAATGCTAATGGGATGATCCACAAGGCACGGGTGAGCTTGATGGTGGTAGCCACTTGCAGGGCTTCTTCGCCATAAGCCGCTCCTGCGCCCACTACCGAACTAGTATCATGGATAGCAATAGCTGCCCATGTGCCGAAGTCTTGTTGGCTGAGTCCTAGCCAATGACCCAAAGTGGGAAAAAGGAAAAGACCAATAGCGTTGAGGATAAACACCGTAGCTAATGCCATGGACATGTCGGTGTCCTTGGCTTTGATAATAGGTCCTACCGCAGCGATAGCACTACCGCCACAGATAGCTGTGCCCGAACTGATAAGGTAGGAGGTGTTGCGATTGAGTTTCAATACTTTGCAGCCAATAAACATACCAATAAGCAAGGTGCCTACGACGGATATAATCGTAAAGAGCATACCTTCCTTACCCGATGCGAGTGAGGCTTGAAGGTTCATTCCAAAGCCCAAACCGATAACGGAGTATTGGAGGAGTTTCTTAGATACATTCTTATTAAAAGTAGGATAGGCTTGTCCGCAGAGTAGCGCGAATACTAGTCCAATGAAAAGCACTACAGGAGGAGTTACCCATGCAGCGAGAAAACGGAGTGCAGGGATATAATCGCAAAGCAGACAAAGCGTGATGATGGATAGTAGAGCTATATATATATGTCGGTTGTATTTGTGTAGCACCATATTAATTTTGAATTAAGAATTATGAATTTTGAATTATGAATTATGAACTTCCGTTGGTCTATGTACTAGAAAATCTAAATACTCTGCAAAGGTACTGCTTTTTTGTGAGATTTGCAAGAGGTGTGTTAAATTTGTGGGCAATAACTAGTGAGAGGAAGGATAAGGGTGATGTAATCTCCTACGCGCTGAGCTCGAGAAATCTTATAAAATCTAATTTGCTACGCTATAAACCTCGCTTTTACTAAGTTCTCCGAAATAAATTGCCACCGCTCCTCGTATCGGGACTACCGATACTCGTGCGCTGAATCTTAAGTAAATGCAAGGTAAGATATTATAGGAAGCCAATATATCAACAACATAATATCAATAACATTGCGCTCGCCAACACCGCGAGCACTCAAAGAAACAACTCTATATAATATAGTGATGCTGTATCTTCGGCATTATGGTGTTTTTGTGCCGAAGATTAGAGAAAGTAGTGGCTGATTTGCTAGATATAGCAAGCGGGATGGATTGAGTATCAATCACTTCCCGCTTGTGGTGTTTTTTAGAAAAAAGTTTTCGTGTGCCGAAAGTTGTGCCGAAGATTTACAACTCTTGTCCCATAGTAGAGTATCTTGTACCATTTGGTAAGATGATAAACAACTGCTGATTTTCTATTATTTTACGAATCCTATGCCCTTGTGCCTCTATATCTTCAACTGCCGATTCGGGATTTATCTCGTATTGCGCAGTCACTATCAAATCACTTTGCACATTGCTGAAATCCTTATCCCAACCTGTAAAGGTATATCCCTCGCGAACAGGAGTAGCAGGAGCGGTGGCAGAGCACCCATCTTCAACTTGTTCGGTCTTTAAAATAGTACCCTCCCAATCTAGGAACATGACGATATGTTCTTCAATTGGTAAGATGTTACCAAACTCACTCCAAGGATAGTTATCCTTATAATTTTGAAGTAAATCTACAGGTACATATAGCGTTGCTTTGGAAATGCCTGTCTGATTAAAAACACCCCACTCAACACTTGGAATATACATAGCATTGCAGATAAAAGTTTTAAGATTTGAACAATTTGAGAAAGCTTCACTTTGTATATTATTCACTCCTGAACCAATCTTAACTAAAGAAAGTTTAGAGCAGTTTTGGAAGGCTCTTGTTCCTATTGTCTTTACATGTTCTGGTATGTGAATAGAGTCCAAAGAAGAACAATTGTTAAAGGCGCACGCTCCAATATTAATTATGTTATTAGGAATCTTAATCATTGCAAGCGAGGTACAATCTTCAAATGTAAAATCAGCTATTGATACTAAATTATCTGGTAAAGTAATACATGGTAGTGATTGACAATTTGCAAATGCAAAGCGTCCAATATTCAAGATGCTTTTAGGTAGTTCTATACTCTCAAGAGAAAAACAATTACAGAATGCATATTCATCAATATATTGTATCTTTGTACCCAATTTAACAGATGTTAGTGCAGTACAAAAATGAAAAGTTGATTCTTTAATTTCAGTTAAATTGTTAGGTAATTCTATATGAGAAAGAGCAGAACATCCATAAAATGCTAAGGCGTCAATAAGCCCTACACTTTCTGGAACTATAATCGATGTTAACGAAGAAGCACCAGAGAATGCTGATTTACTGATAACATAGATATCTTCTGGTATAATAGTATTCATACATCCTGCAATCAATGAATTAGTAGATGTTTCTATTATTGCATGACAATTGTTGCGACTATCGTAATGTGGATTATCAATATCAACACACAACTCTACTAAAGATGAGCAGTTAGAAAAGGAACCTTTTTCAATATAATTGACATTTTTAGGAATAGCGATAGACTGTAGTGTCTGGCAGTTATTAAAACTACCAGCTCCTATACTATGTAAAGTACTTGGTAAACAAATTGACTTTATTGATTCACAACTTCCAAAAGCATTTGCATCTATAATTTTAAGACCTTCTGACATTTTTACTTCTGATAAATTTTTACAATAGTAAAATGCTGCTATGCCTATTTGGGTTACAGAAGTTGGAATAGAAACAGATGTAAGCGTAGTACAACCATAAAAAGCATAGGCATCAATAGTTGTTACATCATATGTTATTCGATTGTATGTTACAGAAGAAGGTATTTCAGCAGATACCAGATTGTAATAATTGGTAGAATGTTGATAGTTTGTATAGGTAACAGCAACTGTATATGGCTCATTGTTGCTTGTTATTCTAAAATATAAATTACCTGATTTAAAGTCATATGCCCATAATGCAGAAGAGGTTGTGATAGCGAGAAGAAACATAAAAATCTTTTTCATAATTATTTATTTTATATGGTTAATATTGCAGAGACTTTGTAATGCACAATAAAAGCGTGAACTTTCGTTCGCTTTATTTGAGTTTTTGAGGTCTTCGACTACCTTATTTGTTCAAATTTACGCACAGAAAACTCACGCTGATAACGTGAGCGTGCATAAACCGTGACTTGAACAAATAATAAGTTTTTAAAAGTGTCGAAGTTTCAAAAACTCAAGCTTGGCTTATAACGCTATATCTTATATGTCATGCACCGCCTTTACGGTGCTAGTAGTTCATAGGCAAAAAAAATGTTTATTCAGTAAGTGCTTGAATTTTTCGATACAAATCTTTTAAATACAATATTGATATATCAACTAATGGCTCAAACATAAAATTATTTATATGGATATTCTCTGATGTTAACATTAACACTTGATTCATTATATGACAATTATTTTCTAATGTCTGTATATGATGTTTTTTAAATAGTTTGACCAACTCTCCTGTTTGATTTGAATTTTTCTTCATCTCATTAAGTTGCTCAATAGTTAATACACTTTTCATATACTGTTCAGCTTTCAGTCTAATTGCGATTGACAAGACCAACTTATTAGTTAATTCAATTTCATTATCATCCAACATTATTTTATTTGCCTCATCATATACTGCTGATAAATATAATTCATCATCATCGTAATTTATCTTTTCCTTTACTTGTTGTTTGATTGCTAATGTTCGTATGAAAATATCTTTGATGCTGTTAATTGAGATAGTATCCGTGTTATCTTTGATATGCAAACAAGATGTTAGTAACTTAAAGTCTTCACTATCTCCCTGCGTGTATTCTATGATATTACGAGCAAATGGAATACAACTAATAAATGCCCGTTTCGTATTTAATTTGTCTATGATTCTACATTTTAACAAATCAGATCGATATAATCCTTGTTTTAATGAAACTTCTCTACTGACATTTTTATTTGCTACAAAAACATTGCCACCAACATTCAATCTCGAAACGATACTTCTATAAAAATCAAAATTATGTGTCAATATTAACATTGTAAATAGTGATTCATTTGCAATATCTGACAAATATTCAATAATAGCATATTTATTTTTATAGTCAAACGAATCAGCGACATCATCGAAAACAATTAAAGTGGGTTTTCCTATTGCCTTACGAGCTTCCAACTCGAATAGATTTTGTAATATAAAAAATGCATGTTTTTCTCCTTTACTTAAATGCTCTAGTAAAACTTTACGTTCTTGCGGAATAGGACCATCAGCGCCATCTTTATATACAAAAATCAATTCTGGTGCTACTTGATTTAGTAAGATATCCGCCTTGTTTTGTAGTTTTAATTTGAATGGAACAAAGAAACGAGAATTAAAAATATCTATTACAAACTCCCATTGGGAACGCGTTTCATTTGCTTGTGCAATAAGTGTTTTAATTGAGTCTATATTGGCACTATACACCCCAACAAGCTCAGAAAATGATGCTTCCGCAGAAATTATATAACCAAGCAATATTTTTTTTCGTAAAGCATCATAGTCAATAAGTTCAGGGATTAAATCTTGATTACTTTGAATAACGTCTTGAAAATTTCTCAAATCAGCATTTGCTTGTAATTTTTTATCAATTTTTTCAAAAAGCTTTTTTATTGTATCATCGGAATATATTTTGTTTAGTTCATTGTCTATCACCTCCTGCATATCATCCTTCGAAGATATAGTATTTTCGTTATGCAATAAAAACTTATGTGAAGCTGCAAAAAAACGATTATCAGATACTGACTTTAATAGTGTGGATACTTGAACTGTACCAAATGAATTTTCACCGACACTAAATAAAGAAGAACCTTCCAATAATTGTACATATTTATCGAAATATTGGAGGATGTCATCAATGTTTTCTTTTACAAACTGTTCGACTTTGTGTCCTTTGTCAAATAAATCGTTATATCGGAATGATTTATCATTAATATAGGGTGCATTACTCTCTATAAGTTGTTGTATATGCAATAAACAATCAAAGAATGTATCATCGGGGGTGTCTTGAAATGTTTCTATAATTTCAGATTCACAGTCCGTACTTTTTGCAAGTCCTTTCAATTGTTTGATAAAAGTTCTTTTTGCTTGAGTGATTTGAGATAAAATCGCATCATATTGTAATTTTAATTCGGCATTTACCAAGAATGTACTAATTTGTGTTGTTCCATCTTTTTCTTCATTAGAAAATATATAAACACTATCATGTGTTATAGGATTACCATCTAATTGTATTTTGGCAGATGACTCTCTATGTGTATAAATTTCATCACAAGGATTTTTTCCATCTATAAGGCGCTGAAACGTTTTGGTTAAAGACGTTTTCATTGTGCCATTGGGTGCATAAATAACCCCAACAGATGCTTGACTATAATCTATTTCGTGTTGTAAGGATCCTATTCCATAACAATTTTTTATATCAAAATTTAAGATATTCATATCCTTAATAAATGCAGTTAATATTCAATATTTGTAAAAGAATAATTGTTGATTAATTCGTCTATTCATCCATTCTTGATGCAAAGGAATTGGAATTGTTTTATGCCATAGTCAAATGGCGGCGTTGGAGGGCAGTTAGTACACACTCTGATGCGATAGGATTGAGTCCGCGGAAAGTGGTACGACTTTTAAGTTCTGACAAAGGCATTGTGAGTAGAAGTTTGGCAATGCACTCATCTGCGAATGAATTGCTCACTACATTCACTCCTGTAAAATCAAGCACAACGCGCTCGTCCTTTTCCAACAAAGGAAGCAACTGCTCACGTACACGCTTACCCAATGGGCGTGTACCTAAATTTTCGCCAAATTCTATAAAATTGAATGTTACCATAGTTCTTCTAATTCGTTGTCAATTAAAAATACTTCATTATATTGTGCTGCCACATTGGTGCGATTAGCAACCACCTCTGATGGGTTAATCTCTTTATTAGTACAGAGTTGCAAATAAACGATTGTTCCTTGCCAATATTCACTTTCCGTTGTAGCTTCATTACCATTCTGTACTTGCAATGTGTGATTGCCCGAGCGAACCTCAAAACGCAAACCCGCATCG